>NZ_JABMCZ010000001.1:910174-1213565 GCF_013186535.1 Nocardia terpenica | reverse complement strand
CGAAGCCGCTGCCCGCGGGCGGGACATGCGCGCCGTGCTGCCCGGGCAGGCCGTGGCCGACCGGGGACGGCTTGCCCAGCGTGGGCGGCACGGAGTCCGGGTCGGGATCGGGGTAGGTGACGACCGGGCTCGGCGCGTTCGGCTGCGGATCGTTGGTCGACCAACCGGTGATGTGGCTGTCGTGCGACTCGTTGGTGGGGGCGGCAGTGCCGTTGGATGCGATCAGGGCGCCTCCGGTGACATAGGCGCCTGCCCTGGCAACGCGCGCGACCCCGGTCGCCACGCGATAGGCGGCATCCCCAGCGTGATCGCCCGCAGCCCCGTCGCCGTCATCGTCGAAGGGCAGGTCACGCGTCATACAAGCTCCGCTCTCAGGTGTTCGGCGTCCGAACCGAACGGGGTCTTCCGAATCCAGAACACTTAACACCTTAAATGCCGAAAAACCGACCTGTCACATCCCTTATCGGCCGACTTCCGACACGCTGGTGCGCCACATCAGCCTGCCAGTATACGAATCCGTAGGGAAGCCCCAAGATCGGCGGTCATAACCAACCGGTCGCCTGCCCAACGACGTGCGGAAATGCCCGCCCCGACGCGCGAAGAACGGCCCACAGCTCCCGCCGTGGGCCGCCCTGACAATCTCCTGATACCTACTTTTTCTTGTCCGACGAGCTCTCCGTCGACAGCGCGGCGACGAACGCCTCCTGCGGCACATCGACCCGGCCGATGGTCTTCATCCGCTTCTTGCCTTCCTTCTGCTTCTCCAGCAGCTTGCGCTTGCGGCTGATGTCACCGCCGTAGCACTTGGCCAGCACGTCCTTGCGAATGGCCCGGATGTTCTCGCGCGCAATGATCTTCGAGCCGATGGCGGCCTGAATCGGCACCTCGAACTGCTGGCGCGGAATGAGTTCGCGCAGCTTGGTGGTCATCTTGTGCCCGTACCCCTGCGCGGCGTCGCGGTGCACGATGGCCGAGAACGCGTCGACGGCCTCACCCTGCAGCAGAATGTCCACCTTGACCAGGTCGGCCCGCTGCTCGCCGGCCTCCTCGTAGTCCAGCGAGGCGTAGCCGCGGGTGCGCGACTTCAGCGAGTCGAAGAAGTCGAAGATGATCTCCGCCATCGGCAGCGTGTACCGCATCTCGACGCGGGTCTCGGACAGGTAGTCCATGCCCAGCAGGTCGCCGCGGCGGGACTGGCACAGCTCCATGATGGTGCCGATGAATTCGCTGGGCGCGATGATGGTGCACTTGGTCACCGGCTCGTAGATCTCGCGCACCTTGCCCTCCGGCCAGAACGACGGGTTGGTGACGATGTGCTCGCTGCCGTCCTCCATGACCACGCGGTAGATGACGTTGGGCGCGGTGGAGATCAGGTCGAGGCCGAACTCGCGCTGCAGGCGCTCGCGGGTGATCTCCATGTGCAGCAGACCCAGGAAGCCACACCGGAAGCCGAAGCCCAGCGCCACGGAGGTTTCCGGCACGTAGGTGAGCGCGGCATCGTTGAGCTGCAACTTCTCCAGCGCGTCGCGCAGATCCGGATAGTCCGAGCCGTCGACCGGGTATAGGCCCGAGTAGACCATGGGCCGCGGCTCGCGGTAACCGGTCAGCGCCTGGGTGGCCCCGTCGCGCGCTGTGGTGACGGTGTCACCGACCTTGGACTGACGCACGTCCTTCACACCGGTGATGAGATAGCCCACCTCGCCGACGCCCAGGCCCTTCGTGGGTTTCGGCTCCGGCGAGACGATGCCGATCTCCAGCAGCTCGTGGGTCGCGCCGGTGGACATCATCTTGATCTTCTGGCGCGGGGTCAGCTTGCCGTCGACCACGCGGACGTAGGTGACGACGCCGCGGTAGGTGTCGTATACCGAGTCGAAGATGAGCGCGCGGGCGGGCGAGTCGGCCTCGCCGACCGGCGGCGGCACCTCCTCGATCACCTTGTTCAGCAGCTCGGGCACGCCGACGCCGGTCTTGCCGGACACGCGGAGCACGTCCTCCGGCTCGCAGCCCACGATGTGGGCGAGCTCGGCGGCGTAGCGGTCGGGGTCGGCGGCCGGGAGGTCGATCTTGTTCAGGACCGGGATGATGGTCAGGTCCTTGTCCAGCGCCAGATACAGATTCGCGAGGGTCTGCGCCTCGATGCCCTGCGCGGCGTCGACCAGCAGGATCGCGCCCTCGCACGCCTCCAGCGCACGCGACACCTCGTAGGTGAAGTCCACGTGGCCCGGGGTGTCGATGAGATGCAGCACGTAGTCCTGCCCGTCGACCTGCCACGGCAGGCGGACGTTCTGAGCCTTGATGGTGATACCGCGTTCCCGCTCGATATCCATCCGGTCGAGGTATTGCGCGCGCATCTGCCGCTCCTCGACCACCCCGGTGAGCTGCAGCATGCGATCGGCCAGGGTCGATTTGCCGTGGTCGATATGCGCGATGATGCAGAAGTTCCGGATCCGTGACGGATCGGTGAACGTCGTGTCGGCGAAGCTGGGCACTCCACTCCTCTGGTGATCGATGAACTGCGCACCATCGTCCCATGAACCGGGCAGCGATCCCGCCAGCGGTCCATGCGACCGGTGATCCAGGTCACCGTCTCGATCCGATCGCGGCGCGGCCACATCGGCGGATACCGCAAATTCGCTGGTGCCGCAGGCGGATTCGGGCGGGGTGAGAACCCGCCCCCGCGCCGTTATGCTCCGAATCATGGCCGGTACGTGGAGCGCTCTGGGCAAGCAGCTGGGGACCATCGCCAGGGAGCAGGGGCCCCGGATCGTCAGGCAGCAGGCGCCGAAGCTGGTGGAGCGGGTGCAGCGGTCGGCGATGTGGGAGCGGGCGCTGGGCCGCCGCAAGCCGGCCATCGCGGTGCGCCCGGCCGCCTCGGTGCCGGTGCCCAGCCGCGAGCGGGCCCGCCAGATCGTGTACAGCCCGCAGCTGGACGGGCGCGCCGATCCGGGCGAAATCGTCTGGACCTGGGTGCCTTTCGAGGAGGATCCGACCAATGGCAAGGACCGCCCGGTACTGGTCGTCGGCCGCGACCGCCACACCCTGCTGGGCCTGATGCTCTCCTCGAACATCGCGCGCGCCCACGACCCGCACTGGGTCGGAATCGGTTCCGGCCCTTGGGATCACGAGGGCCGCGACAGCTGGGTGCGGCTGGACCGGGTCCTCGACGTGCCCGAGGCCGGGATCCGGCGCGAGGGAGCCATCCTGGCGCGCAAGACCTTCGACCGGGTCGCCCACCGCCTCTGCGCCGACTACGGCTGGCACTGACCGCGCGCCGGGCTCACTGCACCGGCGGGCGGGCGCGGCTGAACAGCAGGGCGTAGGCCAGCGCGCCGATCGCCGAGCCGACCAGCGGGAACACCAGGAACGCCCAGAGTTGGCTCATCGCGCCGTCCTGATAGGGGGCGACGGCGAGGCTGCGGACCGGATTGACCGAGGTGGCGTCGATCGGGAGCGAGATCAGATGGATGACCGTCAGCGTGATGCCGACCGAGACACCGGCCAGCGGCACGTGGGCGAGCCGATCGGTGGAGGCCAGCACCACGAAGACCAGCAGCGCGGTCAGCAGGATCTCGATCGTGGCGGCGGCGGTCAGCCCGTAGCCGTTCTCGGCCAGCCCGCCCAGCGGGCCGACGATGTCCAGCCGCGCCGGGCTGTGCGCACCCCAGCCGTTGGCCCCCAGCCCGTCGTGCACCCGGTCGTAGGAGGGCAGATCGCGGGCGATCGCGTAGATTACCCCGCCCGCGGCGACACCGCCGAGCACCTGCGCCACCACATAGTCGACGGCCGCGATCACGCCGATCCGGCCGAGCAGCAGCCGTCCCAGCGTGACCGCCGGATTCACGTGGCAGCCGGAGATCGGCCCGATCGCGTACATCAGGAACAGCAGGGTGAATCCGAAGGCCAGCGCGACACCCAGATCGCCGACCCGATGCCCGGCGAACACCATGGTCCCGACGCCGCCGAACACCAGCACGAAGGTGCCGATCGCCTCGGCGAGCAGTTTGCGGGCCAGGCTCACCGCCGGTAATTCCGGATCCTCCTCGACGACTTCCTGCGCGGTCGGAGACATGGCTATTTTCTACGCGTCCCCGGTGGCGTCCACAACGACCGTGGGCCGCTGGCCGCCCACTCGGCGTGGCATGCGAGAATCGTCGGCAGCAAACGCTCGACCGGGGCGATTTCGTCCCGCACCGAGCCAGCTGGTAGTCTCGACCTTCGGCGCGGCGCTACGCATCGGCCGTGGTGCGCCCACAGACTTCGCAGCTATACCCACACTGACGACAGGAACCAGAGGAAACACGCGTGGCCAACATCAAGTCTCAGATGAAGCGGATCCGCACCAACGAGGCGGCGCGCCAGCGCAACCAGTCGGTGAAGTCCGAGCTGCGCACCGCGATCAAGAAGGCCCGCGAGGCCGTCGTCGCCGCCGACCAGGCCGCCGCCGACGAGGCCGCCCGCGTCGCGAGCCGCAAGCTGGACAAGGCCGTGTCCAAGGGCGTCATCCACGCCAACCAGGCCGCCAACAAGAAGTCCGCGATGGCCAAGCAGGTCGCCGCCCTGAAGGGCTGATTCCTCGCGGTAGCTATACCGCCCCCAGCAGTGCAATGCCGCCGTGGCAGAGGGTCTGTACACACAGACGACCACGGCGGCTTTTGTCGTGTCCGCCAGCGTGATTCGCGGAGTGAAGCCCTAGTTGCTCGCGTGGAGGTCGAGGATGCGGGAGAGGGCGTGTTCGAGGGCGTAGTCGGTGTCGGCGGCGCCGCCTTTGACGTCGGCGTTGAGGGTGGCTACCACCTGGAGGGCGGTGCCGATGGTGGCGGCGGTCCAGCCGCGGGCCTGGGACTGGGCCTTTTTCACCTTCCAGGGCGGCATGCCGAGTTGGCTCGCCAGTTTGAACGGGTCGCCGCGGCCCGCCGAGCCGACGCGGGCGATGGTGTGCACCGAGTCGGCGAGGGCGTCGGCGAGTAGCACCGAGGCGACGCCGCGGTCGATGGCCCAGCGCAGTGCCTCCATGGCGGCGGGACGGTCGCCGGCGACGGCCAGGTCGGCCACCTCGAAGCCGGTGACCTCGGCCTTGCCGGAGTAGTAGCGGCGCACGGCGGCGACGTCGACCTTGCCGCCGGTGTCGGCGGCCAGCTGGGAGCAGGCCGCGGCCAGCTCGCGCAGCTCGGAGCCGACGGCCTCCAGCACGGTCTGCACCACCTCACCGGAGGCGCGCACACCGGCGGCCCGGAACTCGTTGCGCACGAACTCCATTCGCTCCGCGTTCTTGGTGACCTTGGCACAGTCGTGCACCGTGGCGCCCAGCTTCCGCAACGCGGGGGCGAGCGCCTTGGCCCGGCCGCCGCCGGAGTGCAGCACCACCAGCACCACGCCCTCCGGCGGAGCCGACGCGGCATCGGTGATGACCGCGACCGCGTCCTTCCCCGCCTCGGCGGCCGACTCGAGCACGATGACCCGGTCCTCCGCGAACAGCGACGGGCTCAACAGCTCCGCCAGCTCCGCGGTACTGGCATCGCCCGCCCGCATCCGATCCACCGGCAATGCGTCGGGATCGCTCACCAAGCCGCGCACCTGCGCGACAACGGCGGCCACGGCCCGCTCGATGAGCAACTCTTCCTCACCGAGCACGAGCTGAACGGGTGCGGGTCGTTCGGTCACGCAGGTGATCCTACGGGGCGGGGGTGACAGGGTCGGGACGGACCGCTGTCGCGGCGAATCCGTGGATCATCGCGCGGACGGCGAAGCCGAAACGGTCGTGGTCGTCGGTGCCGGACGATGCCCGCGCCGCCGCGGTGATCAGCGGAAACTCTTCCGGATCAAGACTTTTCAGATACTCCGCCGATCCCGGCCCATCGACGCCGACCCGGGATGCGCCGCGTGCCTCCCAGGCGGCGTGGGCTACGACGAACATCGTCAGCGCATTCAACGCATCCAGCGCTCGATCCAGATCGAATCCCTCCGCGCACAGCACCGCCAGCCCGCGCTCGACCGTGTGCAGGGTCCGGGATGTGACGGAGTAATCACCGAGCACACCGACAACCACATCACCGAAATCCGCGCGGTAAGCGACCGCCTCGGCATGTTCCTGCAACTGGGCTGGGATTGGCCCACGACGGACTGATCGTGCCGGGCCGGGCACTCAGATATTGGTGCCGCCGTCGACCGCGAAGATGGCGCCCGTGGTGAACCCCGCGGCGGGACTCGCCAGATAGGAGGCCAGCGCCGCGATCTCCTCGGTGGTCCCGAACCGACCGACCACGGTCCCGTTCTTCAGGTCCGCGACGACCTGCGGATCGGAGGGAGTCATGTCGGTCGTGATCGGGCCCGGCGCAATGAGATTGACGGTAATGCCGCGCTCCCCGAGGTGGCGGGCAACGCCTTTGGTGAGCCCGTGCAGCGCCGACTTGCTCGTGGCGTAGAGGATCTGCCGAGCCGCGGAGACCCGATCCCCTTGGCAGCTACCGATGGTGATGATGCGCCCGCCGTCACCCATGTGCCGGGCGGCTGCCTGCGTGGCGGCGAAGACCGAGCGCACATTGACCGCGATGATCCCGTCGAACTGCGCCAGGGTCAGGTCCTCGAACACGCCGCCGTCCCAGATCCCGGCATTGTTGACGAGAATATCGAGCCGCCCGAGCTCGGTGACGGTCCGGTTCACCGCTGCGACCACCGCCTCGGCATCGGCGGCGTCGGCCCGGATCGCCGTGCCACGCCGCCCGGACCGCTCGATCCGCCGGACAACGGTGCGCGCCGATTCCTCGTCTCGCACATAGGTAATCGCCACATCCGCGCCGTCGGCGGCGAGGCGAGTCGCAATGGCGGCACCGATCCCCCGGCTCCCGCCGGTGACCAGCGCGACCTTGGCACCGGAGTCGGCCATGTCGGCCCTCACGCCTGTGCGGGGTCATCGGCACCGGCGGTCTCGCCGGGTAGCCGACCGTAGCGCCGCCCCACCTCGGCGACCCGCCGGTAGTCCTCCTCGGTCCATTCCGGGGCGGGGGCACCGGGCTGGGGCGTCTTGCCGATCTCCATGAAGAACCGGTCGAAGCCCGCAGGGGTGAAGAGGAAGATCATCTTCGCGGTCTGGGTGCCGCGGTTCTTGAAGCGGTGTGTGGTTCCCTTCGGGATGAAGACGAAGTCGCCGGGCTTGGCGACGAATGTCCGGTCGGTGTCGAGGATTTCGAGCTCCCCGTGCAGCAGGTAGTACGCCTCGTCCTCCAGGGTGTGGATGTGCGGCGCCGGACCGGCGCCCGGAGGCACCGACGCCTCGAGGAAGGCGAGGGCGCCGCCGGTCATCTCGGTCGAAGCCTTCACGGTGTAGGTGTCGCCCGCGACGCAGATCGACGGACCGGCACCGGCCGGAACGTGGACGACTCCCTTCCGTGGGCCGTCCTCGGCGAGTGTGGTGTCGAGCTCGGTACGCATGATCTTTCCTTTCCAGAAGGGTGAATCGACGCACGACGAGATGCCGGGCGCTGGTGATTCGCCGGTTGTACGAAGTGGTGATCTTGTTAGCGGGATCGGTTGCCGGACAGCGGGATCGGGGCCGAGGCGGTGGGTTCGCGGGCCGGGATCATCCGGGTGGTGGTCACGGTGACCAGGAGGAAGGCCGCCGCGACAACGGCCATTGCGGCGGGGGTGCGGGTGGACAGGTGGCCTGCGGTCAGGGCGCCGAGTAGGGCGACGCCGACCGCGCCGCCGATCTGGCGCGCCGCGTTGAGCAGGCCGGAGGCCAGGCCGGAATGTTCGGCCGAGACGTGGTTGAGGACCGTGGTCGTCATTGCCGGTGCGGACAGGCCCGTTCCGAGGGAGAAGAAGACGAAACCGACCGCCACCAGTAGGTAGGGGGCATGGTTCGCGGCGAACATCAGCAGCACCGCGCCGATGGCCGACAGCAGCATTCCGGCGCCCAGGACGGGTCGGGCACCGAAGCGCGCGGTGCTTCGCCCGGCCACGAAGGCGGAGGTCAGGGCTCCGGCAAGGGTGAGGGGCAGAAATGCGAGACCCGTTGCCGCCGCGCTGTATCCGCGCAGTTGCTGAAGGTCGAAGGAGTAGACGTAGATCATGCCGTACAGGCCGAAGTTGTAGACGAAGCCCGCGATCACACCGGCCCGCGCGGGGTGCGGATGCAGGACCGACAGCGGCAGCAGGACCGGCCGGTCACTTCGCTCCCGGGTGAACTGGGCGACGGTGAAGAGCGCCAGCAGCAGGATCCCGCCGATCAACGTCGCCACGATCACCGGAGAGCCCCAGCCGTATCGGTTGCTCTCGATCAATCCCACGACCAGACAGGTCAATCCGACGACTGCCAGGATCTGCCCGGACAGGTCGAACGGCCGCGGCTGCCGGGGCGTCTCCGGGACATAGCGGACCACCAGCACGACGGCCACCGCTACCACCGGCACGTTCAACAGGAAGATGCTGCGCCAGCCGAGCGAATCCACCAGCAGCCCACCGAGAACCGGGCCCGAGGCGAACCCCACGCCGGAGACGCCCGCCCACAGGCCCACCGTGCGCGCCCGCTCCTCGGGTGTGCGGTACATGTGCCGGATGAGCGAAAGCGAGCCCGGCGCAAGGAGTGTCGCCCCCAGGCCCTGGAGCGCGCGAGCGGCGACCAGCTCACCCGCGGTCATCGAGACGCTGCACAGGACCGACGCGACGCCGAAGATGGACAACCCCCACACGAAAATCCTGCGGCTGCCGTACCGATCGCTCAGGCTTCCCGCCGACAGCAGCAGTGCCGCCAGCACCACGGTGTAGGCGTCGACCACCCAGAGCGCGGTGTCGGCGCTGCCGCCGAGTGCGGTGCGGATGGTCGGCACCGCCACACTCAGCACATTGGCGTCCAGGACGATGAGCATCGCTCCGATACACAGCCCGGCCAGTCCCCAGGACCGGCCGCGCACGGATCCCGCATCCACGCTGCTGGCTCCCCCCAATAAGCATGCGGCACACTGCATTCGAGACGGCCGCAACATCGGTTCCAGATGGAAGAAGGATATACGATGACGGTCGAAGGTTCGAGATATTTCGAAAGTGGGCTGGATCATGCCCGACGACCACGGCCATCCCACCGAGGAGGAGATGGACTTCGGTGCGATCCTCTCCGCTCTCGCCGATCCGCTGCGACGTGCGGTCGTCGTCGCGCTTGCCGTCGCGCCCGAGGGAACCGAACGGCACTGCAGCTCTTTCGGTTTACCGGTGGCGGCGTCGACGCGTACCCATCACTTCCGCATTCTGCGCGAGGCCGGGCTGGTTCGGCAGGTCGACCGCGGCAATGCTCGTCTGACCCGGTTGCGGCGCGCGGAGTTGGACCGCCGCTTCCCCGGCCTGCTCCGGCTCGTCGTGGACAACGCTCCGCCCGCGTAGTTATTGCGGGTCGGTGAGCGGTGCGGGCGGTTAGCCTGTGCCGGTGAGGCCAACCGACAGGGTTCCGACCGCGGCGGGGCGACCGGGGATCGCGCTGGCGGCGGTAACGGCCGTGCTGTTCGTGACCTTTCTCGACACCACGGTCGTCAGCGTGGCGCTCGGCGATATTCGGCACGAGCTGAGTGCCGATGTGATGGTGCTGCAGTGGGTGGTCAATGCCTACACGCTGGTGTTCGCGGGGCTCATGCTGGCGGGCGGATCGCTGGGTGATCGGTGGGGGCGCAAGCGGGTCATGGTCGTCGGATTGTCGATCTTCTGTGGCGGATCGGTGCTGGCGGCGCTCGCGCCCAGCGTGCCGGTGCTCATTGCCGCTCGCGCGATCATGGGTGTGGGAGCGGCGGCGTCGGAGCCCGGCACGCTGTCGGTCCTGCGTCATCTCTTCCCGGAGGAGCGGGTTCGCGCCCGGGCGATCGGGGTGTGGGCGGCGGTGTCCGGACTGGCGCTCGCGGCGGGGCCGGTTCTGGGCGGAGTGCTGGTGCACGCGTACGGATGGCGCTCGATCTTCTGGTTCAACCTGGTGGTCGGGGCGGTCGCGCTCGCCGCCGCGCTGTGGTCGGTTCCCGAAACCGCCGACCCGCGCCCGGAACCCCTCGACTGGGCCGGAATCCTGCTCGGCGCGACCTTTTTCGGATCGGTGATCTACGCGGCGACGACCGGCGAGGATCGGGGTTACACCGCGCCCTCGGTGATCGCGCTGTTCGCGCTGGGCGCTGTCGCGTTCGTCGGCTTCGTGGTAGTCGAGACGCGGGCACGCGCTCCCATGTTCGACTTCCGGTACCTCCGCCTGCCAGCGGTACGCGGTGCACTGGTGGTCGCCTTCGCCGTCTACTTCGGCATCTTCTCGATCTTCTTCTTCACCGCATTGTATCTGCAAGTGACACAGTCGTATTCGGGCGCGCGAACGGCGGCTGTCTTCGCACCCATGGCCGTGGCGATCATCATCGGATCACTGGCCGCGGGCGCGTGGACCGCACGCCACGGTGCGCGCCTGCTCATGATCATCGGTTGCGTAATGGGTTCCGGCGGAATCCTTTTGACCCGCCAAACCCTCACCGGCCCGCTACACGACACGTCCCTGGCGGGCGCCATGGCGGTGGCCGGATTCGGATTCGGCATCGCCGTGGTGCCATTGACATCGGCCGTCCTGTCCGGCGTCCCGGCGGAACACTCCGGCATGGCCGCCGCGATAACCAACACCATGCGCCAGGTCGGCTCCGCGGTCGGCGTCGCCGTCCTCGGCGCGCTGGTGAATTCGCTCCTCACCTCGGACCTCACAACCCGCATGAACGAACTGGGCCTACCGGCCCCCTTGCAACCCGCCGCCATCGATGCCGTCGAACGCGGCCGCATCCCCCAGGGCGCGAATATCGGCCCATACCTTCCGTATCTATCGAAGGTATCCGACGTTCTCACCACGGGAAAAACGGCATTCCATCACGGACTTGATGTGGCGCTGCTGGTTTCGGCGGTATTGATAGTGGCCGCGGCGGGATTCACCGCGGTGGATGGGTAATTCACCGGGCAAGCAGTCGGCATACGGCTTGACCTTCACCCTGGGGACGGCCGCACAGTAATGGCGACCGGGCACCCCGCCCGGAACGAGGGAGGCGACCATGGACCTGCTTGCCATCGGCACATTCGCGCGCATGGCCCGGCTCTCGCCCAAGGCATTGCGGCTCTACGACGAGCTGCGCCTGCTGCCACCCGCGCACGTCGATCCGGACACCGGCTATCGCTGGTACTCCCCGGACCAGCTGGCCCGGGCCCGTCGGGTCGTCTTGCTACGCCAATTGGACATGCCGCTGGCCCGGATCAAGAAGGTCCTCGACCTTCCACCCGATGCCGCGGCAGGCGAATTGGCCGCCTATTGGGACGAGCAAGAGCAGAGTGCGAGGGCCAAACGGGAATTGGTCGCGTTCCTCCTCAACCAATTCGCTGGAAAGAGATCCACCATGTACGAGGTATCCGTCCGTGACATCCCGGCACGTGCCCTGCTCAGCATTACCGAACATCTCACCGCCGACCAGATCGGCGAGTTCGCCACCCCGCTGTTCGCGCTGTTCGGGGGCCCGAATATCCCACGGCCGGAAGGGGTCGCGGGATTACCGTTCCTGCGCTATCACGGACAGGTCAGCAATGACAGTGACGCGCCGGTGGAGTTTTGCTGCCCCATCGGCGAGGCCGATATCAACGAGGTGGCCAGCCGCTTTCCGGACATGGCATCGAGCTCCGAACCCGCGATGCGGGAGGCATTTATTCGGGTGCCCAAGGCCGACATGATGACCGCGCTCGGGTTCGAGTCGCTGCACCAATGGCTGATCGATCACAACGAACAGACAACCTGGGCACCGCGCCAAATCTTTCTGCTCGACCCGTCGGTCGCCAAGTCCACCGACATCGTTTACGAGCTGGCCATCCCCTTACGCTGACCGCAGCCTGCCTGAGCAGGACGCGAAGATGCCTGCCTCCTACCGGGTTTCGCCGAAGGTGTGGCGGTAGGCGCCCGGGGTGGTGCCGAGGTGTGCGCGGAAGTGGCGGCGCAGGTTGACCGCCGAGGCGAGTCCGACCCGGGTGGCGATGGCTTCCACCGGAAGGGTGGTCTGTTCCAGGAGTGCTCGGGCCGCGTCCAGGCGTTGGCCGAGCAGCCACTGTCCCGGGCTGGTGCCGAGTTGTTCGGTGAACCGCCGGGCCAGGGTCCGGCTCGACAGCCCGGCGTGTTCGGCGAGGCGGGCGATGGTCAGTTCGGAGTCGAGCCGGGAGGTGGCCCAGTCCAGCAGCGGCGCCAATGACTCGTCCGCCCAGGCGGGGGCGGGCCGTGGAATGTATTGGAGTTGGCTGCCGTCGCGGTGTGGTGGCAGCACCATGTTTTGGGCGATCCGGGCGGCGTAGGTCGCGCCGTGGTCGGAACGTACCAAATGCAGGCACAGGTCGATGCCCGCGCCGGTTCCGGCGCTGGTCGCCACGTCGCCCAGGTCCACGTAGAGCACGTCGGGGTCGACCTGTATCTCGGGGAAGGTGGCGGCGAGCTGGGCGGTGTGGCGCCAGTGGGTGGTGGCGCGGCGGCCGTCGAGCAGCCCGGCCTGCGCCACGACGAATGCCCCCGTGCAGATGGCGGCGATCCTGGCCCCGCGCCGGTGGGCGGCCCGCAGCGCCTCGATGACGATCGGTTCCGCCGGTGTGCCGGGCGGCTGCCAGCCGGGGACGACCACGGTGTCCGCCTCCTGGAGAGCCTCCAGTCCCGCGTCGACGAGCATCGGGTAGCCGATGGTCGTCTCCACCGGGCCTGGGCGCTCGGCGCAGATCCGAAAGTCGTAGCGGGCGGGCACATCCGGCCGGAAGGTGCCGAAAACCTCGGCGGCACAGGCGAGTTCGAATGGCGACTGAGGCGGCTGGAGTAGAGCCACCACCCGATGGCGGTTCATGGCAGGAATATACCCAAGGATGTCTTTTCAGACTCTCGGCCTGGAGGTAGACCCCGGCCACAGTGGTCCCATGAGTGAAACAGGCGTGCTGCGAACCGCAGTCCGGATCGACGGCGACATGGCCAGTTACCTGACGGTGGAGCAGGACGGCCCGGCGGTCTTGCTGCTACACGGAACGTATTGGAGCCGGGTGTGGCTTGCGGTGCTCGACCATCTCGCGGCGGCGGGGCTACGGCCCATTGCGGTCGATTTCCCGGGACTCGGGCGCTCGGGCGGCGAGCTCACCCCGGAAACGGCCACGGTTCCCGCCCTTGCCGATTGGGTGACGAGATTCGCCTCCACGCTGCAGCTCCCCGAGCCGATCGCCGTGGCCGGTCACGACATCGGCGGCGCCGTCGCCCAGCATCTCCTCGCCCACGACCTACTGAAGGTGCGCCGACTGGCCCTGGTCAACTCGGTCGCCTACGACTCCTGGCCCGCACCCCACGTGGCCCGATTCCGAGACCCGGCCGTCGTCGCGGCGACCACCACCGATGACCTCCTCGCCGCGCGCCGACGCGCCGCGACAACGGATCTGGCCGACGCCGCCACCGACCAGCGGATCGCCCAGTACCTGGCCCCATGGACCGATCCCCGAGTCCGCCGCTCCTGGCTGGCCATGGTGGCAGCGGCCGACCCCCGCTACACCCTCGCCCTCGTCCCCGCACTACAGCAGTCCCCGACACCCAAGTTACTGATCTGGGGCGAAGACGACCGCTTCGAAAAGATCGAATACGCCGAGAGATTCGCCGCAGAAATCCCGCACACCACACTCGTACGAATCCCGAACGCGACACACATCCCCACAGAGAACGCCCCCACCGAGGTCGCCCACGCCCTCACCGAATTCTGCACGGCGTAGAACGATCTTCCAACTCTCTCGGCCGACATCGCTGCGCTTCGCAACAGCGATCGCGTGGTCGGTTTGATTTCAACTCTGCCGCAAGAGATTAGGTCGGCTGGCAAACGAGCCAGTTGGAATTGCGTTGTCACGCAATGGTTGTCACCCCTATAAATTATCATCAGGGGTATTACCAACTCTTTAACCTCGAATGACGTTGTATAGCAACATCATTCATGGATCGTGGAGCTGGACAGCTGATATGCTCATCGCTGTCGACGTCGACTGGCCAGGAAATTTCCGCTTCCCGCTCGGTTACAACAGGGCGCTCTGGAAGTAGCACCTCTTTATCGGACACCCCAGATATGGGTTCGACGAAAGGCCATGACATGAAGCATATCGGCAGTACTGTGGCGATTATCGGCGCGGTGGTCTCGCTCGGGTTCCTCGCACCCGCCGCCGCCAGTGCGGCGCCCAATGATCCCAGTGCGACTCCCGCCGCTCCCGCGCAGGGTGCCTTCGGGTACACGGCCAGGGACGACAACCACTACATTCTCTCGGAGCCCTACGATTTCGTATGCTACGACGTCGAGGGAGTGGGACCCGTGGAGAACAATACGGACCGTGTCGCCCAGTTGTACTACACCAACGACTGCCGGGGCCCCTGGCAGGAGCTGGGTGCGTACTCGAGGACCGATTACGCCCAATTCCGTTCGGTACGTTTCATTTACGAGCACTGAACGGCTCGCACCGGCGAGGGTGCGTGATGTGAGGGTGTACCCTCGCGCCGTGTGATTCGAATCCGTCCCCTCCACTCCGCGCTGTGGAGGGGACGGTCGGAAGAGGCTGGCCGACAGCGTTATTCGGCCCTATTCGTCCGGCGGCGACCGGACCCCGCGGGCGAACAGGGCGAGGAGCACGGCCACCACCGACGCGACCGCCAGCCCGCCGGTGAGGCCGCTCGGCACCGACAGCGAGATGCTCAGGGACGCACCGCGTTCGGAGACGAACAGCAGCCAGCGCAGTGGCGGCCCGGTCAGCCACAGCACCGCGTCGGCGGCGGGCGGATACGGGCAGCACAGGATGGCGGCGAGGGTGCCGAGAATTGTCAGGGGCGCGATGACCGGCTCCACCAGCACATTGGCGAGAATGGCCAGCGGGCCGATATGTCCGGTCAGGGCGGCGATCATCGGAATGGTGAGCAGGAAGGCGGCGGTGGCGACCGAGAACGCCTCGGCGGGAATGTGGTGCCAGCCGTGGTGCTCGAGCCACTGGGACCAGCCCGGGGCCAGCAGCACGAGCCCGGCGGTGGCGAAGACCGAGAGCGCGAAGCCGATATCCAAGGCCAAGGCCGGGGACAGCGCGATCAGACCGATCACCGCCGCACACAGAGCGGGCAGGGCCTGTTTGCGGCGGCCGGTGATCACCGCGAGGACGGCTATCGCGCCCATGACCGCGGCGCGCAGCACCGTCGGGGACGGGCGGGCGAGGATCACGAACATCACCAGCGCCAGCACGGACAGCAGCACGCCCCACCGCAGGTCCACGGTCGCCGCTCGCACCGAAAGGAGCACGGCGGCAAGGATTATCGTGACATTGGTGCCGGAGACGGCGATCAGGTGCGTCAGGTCCGTCTGCTTGAAGTTCTCGCGAACCTCGTCGGACAGGTGCGAGATATCGCCGTCGACCAGACCCGGGAGCAGCCCGGCGGCATCGGGCGGCAGGACGCGGGTCGCGGCCTCGGCCAGCCGGGTGCGCACCGTACCGGCGACGCGCTGCCACCAGGGAGCGGTGCCGACCGGGGTCGGTGGGCCCTCGGCTCTCAGGACGGCGAGGGTGAGGTCGTTGCGCCACGGTCGATCCAGGCGGACTCGCAGGCGCACCGGTTGGCCGGGCAGCAGCGCTTGCCGGTTCTCCCGCAGGAGGACCACCACCGATCCGCCGGTGCGCACCGCGACCTCGCCGTGCTGGTACTCGCGCAGTTCCGCGCGCAGCATCCAGCGGCGGCCGCCGAAGGGCTTGGCGGGCAGCGGTTTCGGATCATCGGTCGGTACCACCACGACCGTCAGGTAGGTGCCGGGGGCGGCCGCGCGCAAGGGGTGGGTGGCCGCGCAGTACTGCTGCCAGGAGGCCGCGCAGGCGAACCCGGTGCCGAGCAGTAGGGCGGCCAGGACCGCCGCGGCGACCCGACCCTCGGCGGCGATGCTGTCGGTGCCCGCCGCGTGGCGGCGAAACATCCACGCGCCGAGCACAATCGATGACAGCAGCAGTACCGCGGCGGCAACGAGACCGGTCCGCCAGCCCGACGCAACGGCCAGAATAGTCACGCCCCAGCAGGTGAGCGCCGACGGCAGCAGGCGCGCATCCAGGATCTGCGGGTCGGTGATCGGCTCGTGTTTCGGTGCCCCACCCCGTGTTTCGCTCACAGCGTCACCAGCGGACGCAGGCGGTTGAGCCGGGCCGGGCCGACGCCGGTCACCTCGGCCAGCTGATCAATACTGGTGAAGCGGCCGTGTTCGGCGCGCCAGGTGATGATGGCGCGAGCGGTCGCCGGGCCGACGCCGGGCAGTGCATCGAACTCGTCCTCGGTCGCGGTGTTCAGGTTGACCTTGACCGACGGCGACGCTCCCGAGGTGTGCCCGGTACCGGACGGGCGCGGACCGCCGGGCACGACCGCGCTACCCTGATGCGCCGGACCGGGATTCGCCGCGTGCACCCCGACGACGACCTGGTCCCCGTCGGTCAGCCGCTGGGCGAGATTCAAGGTCGCCAGGTCCGCGCCCTCCTTCGCCACGGCCACGGCGATGGCATCCGCGACCCGGGACCCGGCCGGAAGATGCAGCAGCCCAGGGTGTTCCACCAGACCGACGACGCTGATCACCAGCTCCGCGGGCGCGGGCGGAGGCGGCGGAGCGTCCACCCGCGTCCGACCCACCGACTCGATCGGAATACCGGTTTCGACCGCCTCGGACGTCCGCGCCGCGGGCAGCGGCGGAACCGGTTGCACGACAGGATGTTCCCGCTGCGCCGCCGCCGCGGCGACGACCACGGCCGCCACCCCGACCGCCGCGAGCACGATCACGCCTCGCCGCCCCGGGTCCCACCGGGTGCCCCGGAACCGCTCCGGCACCAGCCGCTCGTGCCACAGCGAGACGCTGCCCACCGGCTCGCTCAGCCACTGCGGCGACCGCGGGGTCTGCTCTCCTCGCTCCACCGCTCGCGTCTCGTGCTCGATCTCGTCGAGATCCCAGCGCCCGTCCTCGAGCGCCCCCAACCGCTCCCGCACCCGCCCGTTGTCTCGCGCCATGCCGCCGACGATAGGCGCCACGGCCGTTCGGACTCGCCCTCCGACCAGGGCTTACATCAAGTCTGTGGACAACTTCCGAGCTGTGGACAACACGCCGAGCTACTGATGGCCGAATCAGCTGCAACCGCCGGGAACCACCAGCACCCCGACGGCCCCCGACCCCAAATGCACACCGAGAGTCGGGCCGAACTCCGCCGTAATCATTTCCCGAATACCAGGGATCAGCTCGGTGAGCTGGCTGGTGAGCGTGGCGGCGGCCTCGGGGGCGCCCAAGTGTTGGACAGCCAGGGTGGCGCCGTCGTCGCCCGCCGCGTCCACCGCGGCGGCGACGAGTTTCGCGTACGCCTTGGAGCGGGTGCGGGCCTTTTCCCGCAGTTCGAGGCGGCCCTCGACGATTTGCAGGATCGGTTTGGTGACCAGTTCGGTGCCGAAGAAGGCGGCGGCGGTGCTGAGGCGGCCGCCGCGCCGCAGCTGTTCGGTGCGGTTGACGACGATGAAGGCGCGGCCGCGCGCGGAGGCCGAGGCCGCGGCGTCGTAGACGATCTCGAGCGGGGCGCCGTCGCGGGCGCGGCGGGCGGCGGCGAGCACCGGGAGACCGGTGCCCAGCCCGGCGCTGAGCGAATCCACCAGGCGGATCCGGTCGGCGGCGTCCATATCGCGGATGGCCTGCCGGGCGGCCTCCCAGGTCGCCGACAGTTGACGTGAAATATGCACGGCCACAACGCCGTCGCCGTCGCTGCGGGCCAGCGCGCGCTCGTAGGCGGCGCGCAGCTCACCGGGCGAGGGGGCCGACGTCGTGACGGTCGAGGAGCCGTAGTCGATCTCGGCGTCGTCGACACCCTCGCAGATCGCGCGATCGTCCACCAGGACGTGCAGCGGCACCACGACAATGCCGAAACTCTCGACCAGTTCGCCGGGCAGACTCGCCGCGGAATCGGTGACCACCACCACGGCCATGCGCTATGCGACCTCCGACAGCACCTTGACCATGGCACGGGCGACGGCCGCGTGCCCCTCCCAGCCCCAGTGGATGCCGTCCGGATTGGCCTCACCGGAGAAAACGTTGTCCCGCACCGCGTCTCCCAGATCGACCAGCGGCACACCGGTTTTCGCCGACCACTCGCGCAGCGCGCGCACCGCGGGCTCCCGGCCGGTGTGCACGCGGCCGTAGGCATCGCAGTTGTGCACCGAGGGCAGCACGCCGACCACCGGCAGGTCGGGCCGCAACTGCGCCAACGCATGTCGCGACTGCTCCAGATAATCGACGCTCACCTTGGGCGGCAGCGCCACCGGGCGACCCAGCCGCGACAGCCGCGGCTGCAACCACTGATACCCCGCGCGCACCCGGCGGCGCACCGCGGGCGGCCGCACATACCGAATCAATTCACGCAACGCGGTCGGCAGCGGCGAGGGCAAACTGTCCATGCCCCCGGTCGCGAACACCACCGCCCCCGCACGCGGCACCGCGGCCCACACCCGCGGATCACCGATGAGCGCCCAGTACGCATCCCGGCACGTCCACCCGATCCGCCCGATCAGCTCCACATCCCAATCCAGCTCGGCCCCCACCAAATTCGGCCAGATCCGCGAATCATCCGCAGGCAACCCACCCTTCGGCCCGAAATAGGAAAGCGAATCCGCAATCACAAGCAACACCGGACGACCACCCGACTCCCCCCCAGGCTCCGCCCCCTCCCCGCCCCGACGCTCGACACTCCCCGACCCGACCGCCGTTTCGGCACCAACCCCACCCGTGATCCCGGCACCAACCCCACTAGTGATCCCGGCGTGCTTTTGGCCGGGATCTCCCGCAACAGGCTGGATTCCGGCCAAAAGCACGCCGGAATCACGAGGGGAGTCTTCGACTACGGACTCGGCACGCCCCGGCTGTCGAACGTCATCCCGATCCGAGCCACCATCCCGGCTCGCCTCGGGCGGACCGGTCGCCCCCTCGGTATCTCCGGAGTCTCCCCCGTCGCTCTCGCCCGCCGAATCCTGCTCCCCGACAGACGGTTCCGGCACCGGACCGCCGAAGAGCAGGTCCGGGAGGTGGCGGATCGGGCCCTGGGATGCCTGGCGGAGCAATTCGTCGGAGACCGCGCCGCCGCGGTCGTCCGCGCCGGAATTCTGCTGCGGGGCAGGCGATCCCGGGGCGGGGCCGCCGAACAGCGCATCCGGGAGGTGCCGTACCGGGCCCTCGGATGCTTGGCGGAGCAACTCGTCGGATACCTGCCGGACCGGTTCGTCCCGGTCGGAGGCGGATTTCTCAGAGGACATCAGGTGCTACCTTTGCAGCCGCGTTCCACACATCCAGCCGCCACCCGGGCTGCTCGATGCTCGGACCGTGACTGCTCAGCTGCACCCAGCTGGTGTTGGCCAGCCCACCCAGCACCGGCCAGTTCCGGTGGGGCAGCTCCAGCAGCGCCGCAGTCAGAGCCGCGATCAACCCGCCGTGCGCGACGAGGATGATCGTACGGCCGGGCCAGTCGGCCCGCTCGGCGAACAGCCCGCGCACCACGGGCACGCCGCGCGCACCCACCTGAAGCTTGTTCTCACCACCGGGCGGGGTGAAGGTCGGGTCGAATCGCCAGGTCTGCCGCGCGCCCGGATACTTCGCGTCGACCTCCACATGGGTCAGCCCCTGCCACTCCCCCAGATCGGTCTCGCGCAGCCTGCTGTCCCGCTTCACCTCGAGGCCGGTGTGTTCGGCCAGCGCGGTCGCGGTGTCGTAGGCGCGGCGCAGATCGGAGGAGATCAGGGCGATGGCGTCGCGGGTGACCAGCTCCCGGGCGGCGTCCTTGGCCTGCCGCCGACCGAGCTCGCTGAGCTCGGTGTCGATCTGACCCTGCATGCGGTCGGAGGCGTTCCATTCGGTCTGCCCGTGCCGCAGCATGATCAACCGGCGTACGCCGGGATGCCTGCTCACGCGGTGTCTCCGGGTTCGTCCGCCTCGTCGGCGTCCACCTCGTCGGCCGCGAGCCGGGCGGGCTGCTCGATCCCGTCCACGGGGATCTGCGGGCAGTCCTTCCACAACCGTTCCAGCGCATAGAAGTTGCGCTCGTCGTCGTGCTGGATGTGCACCACCAGCTCGACGTAGTCGAGCAGCACCCAGCGCCCCTCGCGGGCGCCCTCCCGCCGGACCGGCTTGTGCCCGGCCAGCCGCAGCTTGTCCTCGACATTGTCGACGATCGCGTTGACCTGGCGCTCGTTCGGCGCGGACGCGATGACGAAGCAGTCGGTGATCACCAACTGCTCGGAGACATCGAGGACCACCACGTCGGATGCCAGCTTCTCGTCCGCCGCTCGCGCGGCGACCTGCGCCATCTCCACCGCTTCGACAGTTGCCGTCATCCAGCTACCTTCCCGTTCCCTCCCGGCACATACAGGTGCCGTTTCGATATGTACTGCACCACCCCGTCCGGAACGAGATACCACACCGGCCTGCCTTCGGCGGCGCGGCGGCGGCATTCGCTCGACGAGATCGCGAGGGCCGGGATCTCGATCACCGTGAGGGCTTCGGCGGGGCCTCCGCGCAGATGCTCCTCGAGGTGGTCGATATTCAATTCGTATCCCGGCCGGCTCACACCGACGAATTTCGCCAGCTCGAACAGCTCCGACCAATCGTGCCATGTCAGGATGCTGGCCAGCGCATCCGCTCCGGTGATGAAGTACAGATCCGCGTCGGGATGTAATCGTTGCAGGTCACGGAGGGTGTCTACGGTATAGGTCTCCTTGCCGCGGTCGATGTCGACCCGGCTGACGGAGAATCGCGGATTGGACGCGGTCGCGATGACGGTCATCAGATACCGGTCCTCGGCCGGGCTGACCTGCCTGCCGGTCTTCTGCCACGGTTCCCCGGTCGGGACGAAAACGACCTCGTCGAGATCGAAGCGGTTGGCGACCTCGCTCGCCGCCACCAGGTGCCCGTGATGGATGGGATCGAAGGTGCCGCCCATCACGCCCAGTTTGCGCCGCCCTGTTTCTTGCACGACTGCCGAGCTTACTGGGCGGGTGGTCCGGTACCCGGCAGCGCGGTCGGGGTCAGTTGACCGAGTATTCCTGGACCCAGTGGAATCCGGTGCTGCGCTGCGGGAAGCTGTCCGGGTCGACACGGGTCAGCGAGAGCGTGACCGGGTGGCCGTCCATGTCGCCGGTCAGCTCCAGGCGATCGGCCGCGGGTTGCCGGAAGGTGAAGGTGGCCATCGGCTTCGGTTGCTCGGCCGCCGTCGTCGGCGGCGCGGACAGGACGAGGCGATGGGAGCCGGTGTCGACGGCGGCCTTCGAGGTTGCGAACGAGTCGTCCATCCGCTGCACCTGCGCGACGCCCGGATAATCGAAAACGATCCTGCGCCAGCGGGTCCGGTCGGTGACGAGGGGCGCCACCGGTTGCCCGTCCCGAGTGAATTCCGAGACATTCCAGATGCCGTACAGCGGCGGCTTCGGGCGGCCGCCTCCGTATTCGCGCCAGCCGTGCCAGCTGACGTTCGCCACGTCCACGAGGACCCAGACACCGAGCGCGACCTGCGCCACCGCGGCGATCCACCGTGCGCGAGGCGTCCGGAACGGCTGAGGATACGCCGAGGCCGCGGTCGCGCCGCCCAGCAGACTGCCGACCAACCGCCGTGCCTCCGGCGCCAGCAGTACCAGCGACATCAGCATCAGATGGCTGGATATGATCTTGATGGGCACGTCGAAGGTCATGTTCAGCACGAACACCAGCGCCGTGTCGACCAGGCTCAGCAGCGCGCCCGCCATCGCGGTGCGGGGCAGGACCAGCAGCAGCCCGGCCAGCAGTTCCGCACAGCCCAGCAATATCTCGTACGGCTGCGACGAACCGGTCTGGCTCCACAGCACCGACATCGGTGGAAGATTGCCGTACGGCTCGAGCAGCGTCTTCAGCGTGGGCGGAGGCATCTGGGCCGGAATCACCTTGGCCATCCCGTAGCTGATCAACTGCCCGGCCACACACAACCGGACGAACAGCAGGAACCATCCCGCCACGGTCCGGTATTCGGCGCGGCGGCGATCGAAGGCCGTCCACACCACGGTCGCCACCACGGCGACGACGAACGTGCAGAACAGCGCGACCCAGAAGACCGCCTGATCGCCACTTCCGGACTGGTGCGCGACCGCGTCCACACCGAACAGTTCCCGGCCGACCCACTGGTAGACGGGGCCGAGCAGTTTCGTCTGCCATTGCTGCGCGCCCTCGGACAGCCGCTCGCCGAACCATCCGGTGAACGCGAACAGAATCTGCGGGGTGAGCACGCAGAACAGCCCGAAGTAGACGAAGCAGAACCGAAACCCGATCCGCGTGGCCACATTCCACCGCGGCGGCCGATCACCGCCCTCCCGCCCGAGATCCGCATCCGCCACCTCGACGCCGACGCTCATCCCCGCCCCTCTCAACGAACCGACACCCATCCGAAAGTATCGAAACACCGGCGGCCGGGCACGTTTCCCAGGTCGCGCATATCAATTCGGGTCGCGGTGGAGCAGGCGGGTGAGGGTGCGGCGGAGGCGGGACCCGGCGGCCGAGCGGGCGGCGGCGGCCGAGATCAGCAGATCCTCGCGGAGTTCGTGATAGTCGGGGACGTCGGCGACGAGGTGGGCGCCGAGGGTGAATTCCCGTGCGGCGTCGCGGAAGCGGTGCAGCGCGAGCAGGCAGGTGCCGAATTGTTCGTGCAGCAGCGCTATTTCGGGCGCCGGATAGGGAATGTCGCGGCAGGCCAGGGCGCGGGCGTACAGCCGGGCCGCGGCGCGATGGCGACCGGCGCGGTAGTGGATACGTGCGGCGAGCAGGGTGTGGTGAGCGGCGTCGGCGGCCGACAGCCCGATCCAGCTGGCCGCGGCGGCGAGCGCGGCCTCGGCCAACTCGTCGTCGCGGCCGGTTTGGGCGGAAATCGCGGTCACCACAAGCGAATTCAGCCGAGCCCGCCGCTCCCAGGGCAGCCGCTGCCCGCCGACCGCCAGGGCCCGCCGCAGCATCCGCTCCGCACCGACCGGATCGATCGCCAGCCGCGCCACCGCCATCTCGGCAAGCGCCTCCACATACTCCGCCGACGCGGCAGTGAACGAATCGTCGGCATCCCCCGGTCCCCTCGACACGGGCGAATGCTCCCGCCGAAAGCTTGTGATCCGCTTAACGGGTGCTTGGCTCAGACCGGAAGCAGGCGGCTCACCACCGCGGTCAGCTGTCGGGCCGAACGGCATTCGTGCATCTCGATGATGCGCGCGTAGCGGGTGGCGGCGGAATCGCCGGTGCCCCACATCTTCTCCGCCTCCGGATTGAGCCAGTACGCGTGCTTGGCGACGGTCACCAATTCGTGCAGGGTGTCCAGCGCGGGGTCGCGGTAGTTGGTGCGGGCGTCGCCGAGGATCAGCAGGGATGTGCGGCTGGTGACGGCGTCGGCGAAGTTCTCGGCGAAACCCTGTAGCGCCGCACCGTAATCGGAGTGGCCCTCGAACCCGACCACCTTGGTCTCGGTGAAGATGCGGCGGGTCACCTGGTCCAGCGGGGTCACCTGGTCGAACAGGTGGGTGACCTCGTCGACCCGGTCCACGAACGCGAAGATCCGCACCCGCGAGAACTGTTCACGCAGCGAGTTCACCAGCAGCATGGTGAAGCTGGAGAATCCGGCCACCGAGCCCGAGATATCGCACAGCAGCACCAGATCCGGGCGGCCGGGCCGCGGCTTGCGGGCGGCCAGCGTGATCGGCACCCCGCCGGTCGACATGGATTTGCGCAGCGTCTTGCGCAGATCGATCTCCCCGCGCCGCGCCCGCCGCCGCCGAGCGACCAAGCGGGAGGCCAGCACTCGCGCGAGCCGCTGGCTGCCGCGGCGCAACTCGGCCAGCTCGTTCTCGGAGATGCGCAGGAAGTCGGCGTCCTCGGCCTGCCGCTGCACGCCGTAGGAGGCGACGCGGTCGCGGCCGATGCGCTCGGCCACCCGCCGCCGGGTCTCGGCGTCGACCGCGCCGCGGAACCGCTGGATGCGCTGCCGCGCGGCACGGCGGGCGACCTCGGTGTCGAACTCCGAATTGTCCCCGCCCGCAGCCAAACCCGCCAGAATCTTGCTGATCAGCAGCTCCGGCTGCACATCCTTGAGCGTCTGATACGTCGAGAACGACGGCCCGTTGGCCGACTGGTACTGCCCCATCTCCTCGACCATCTGCGCGGCCAGATCCTGTAGCTGCCGGGACCGTTCGCCGGTGGGGTCGGCGATCAGCAACTCCGCCAGCATCTTTCGCAGCGCGATGATATCGACCTCGCCGTCCGGCTTACGGGGGATATCGATCTCGGCCGCGCCCGCCCGCTCCCCCAGCGCCGCCGGGAACCACAGGTCGAACAGTCCGTCGAAGGTGGCGCGCTGGGTGGTGCGCCGCAGCAGCGCGCACGCCAGGCCCTCGCGCAGCATCTCCCGGTCCAGCAGATCCACCACCGTGAGCACCTGCCCCGCGTCGACGGTCTCCGAGGGACCGACCGGAATTCCCTTGGCGCGCAACGCCTCCACGAATCCGACCAGGTGGCCCGACAGCCCGTGCGGGGACAGCTCGTCCGCCGGACGCTCGGGGCGGGCTCGGGCGCCGAACATCAGGCCAGCTTCAGCTCGGCGAGCGCGCGCTGGTGGTCGCTGCGATGTTTGAGGACGACGCCGAGGGTGGCGCGCACCGTCTTGTCGTCGAGGTCCTTCAGTCCCAGCGCCAGCAGCGTGCGGCCCCAGTCGATGGACTCCGCCACCGACGGCAGCTTCTTGAGCTGCATGCCGCGCAGCACGTGCACGACCCGCACCAGCTGCGCGGCCACGGCGGGCTTCAACTCCGGCACCCGGCTGGCCAGGATGCGGCGCTCCAGTTCCTCGCTGGGGAAGTCGATGTGCAGGTAGAGGCAGCGGCGCTTGAGCGCCTCGGACAGTTCGCGGGTGGCGTTGGAGGTGAGCACGACGAACGGCAGCCGGGTGGCGGTGATGGTGCCGAGTTCGGGCACGGTGACCGCGAAGTCGCTGAGCACCTCGAGCATCAGGCCCTCGATCTCGACATCGGCCTTGTCGGCCTCGTCGATCAGCAGCACCGTCGGATCGGCGCGCCGGATGGCGGTCAGCAGCGGGCGGGAGAGCAGGAACTCCTCGCCGAAGACATCGGATTTCGTTTCCTCCCAGCCGTTTTCGCTGGACGCCTGGATGCGCAGGATCTGCTTGGCGTGGTTCCACTCGTACAGCGCCCGAGCCTCGTCGATGCCCTCGTAGCACTGCAACCGGACCAAGCCTGCGGTCGCCGCCTGCGCCACGGCCCGCGCCAGCTCGGTCTTGCCGACACCGGCCGGGCCCTCGATCAGCAGCGGCTTGCCGAGCCGGTCGGCCAGGAACACCGACGTCGCCGTCGCCTTGTCGGCCAGATAGCCGGTCGTCGCGAGCCGCTCGATCACATCGTCCACCGACGCGAAGATCGGCTCGTGCGCTGCGGTCTGCACTGTTGCGGTCCTCCTCCGGAAAACGGGCGTGCCCGCACTCCTCCAGCTCCAACCCTCGGGGAACTCCGGTATGCACCGTAAAGTCGCCCACCCATGACGGTACACACCGGTACGGTTTTCGGTCGGCTCGCCGCTCACGTGCCGCGATGACGTGGGGGATCGCCGTCGGGTCGCGGACGGATCGCGGCGACGGTGATGCCGAGGGCGATCAGGTAGCCGATCGCGGCCAGCGTCATCGGAAATCGCAGGTGCGGAAAACTGGCGGATCGTTGAAACGCGGCGCTGCCGAGCAGGGCGACACCGAGCGCGCCGCCGGTCTGGCGGGCGGCGTTGAGCGTGGCGGCACCGAGTCCCGCACGCCGAGATCCGACCGCGGCCAACGCGATTGCGGTCATGGCGGGCATGGCCAGGCCGACACAGCCGAGGATGGCACCGAATACCGCCAGTGCCGCGACGCCGGATCGGTCTCCCCACACGGCGAGCAGGCAGGTCCCGAACAGGCCGCCCGCCAGGCCCGCGATCATGGGCGCGCGGGGGCCGAATCGGGCGGTGATCCGGCCGGAGAACAGCGCCCCGAGCGTCACCACGGCGGTCAGTGGCAGCAGCGCCATGCCCGCGATCGCGGCGGGCCGGTGCAGTGCGCGCTCCAGGAACAGGGTCAGGCAGAACAGCACGCCGTAGAGCCCGAAGTTGAACAGCAAACCCACCCCGGTCACGCCGCTGAAGGCGTTGCTGGCGAACAGTTTCGGCGGCAGCATCGGTTCGGGGACGCGGAATGCGCTCACCACGAAGGCGATACCGGTGCCGACCGCGACCCCGAGCAGTCCCACGACGAGCGGAGCGCGCCAGCCCTGCGTGGCGGTCTGCGTCAGTGCCGCGGTCAGGGCCACCAGCGCCGCGACCGCGAGCACCTGCCCCACGAGGTCGGGCCGCGCCGACCGGCGTGGCGTCTCCTCCACCCGAGCCGCGACGAGGGCCAGCGAGACCGCCGCGATCGGCACGACGACCAGGAATACCGACCGCCAGCCGAGCGCGGCGACGAGCGCTCCACCGACGACAGGTCCCGCGGTCAACCCGATCCCCGAGACGCCACCCCAGATGCCCAGCGCCCGAGAGCGTTGCGCCCCTTCGGGAAAGCGGTGGGCGATGAGCGCCAGCGAACACGGCACCACCGCCGCCGCACCCACACCCTGCCCGGCCCGCGCCGCGATCAGCACCGCGGCGTCGGGAGCGAGGGCGCATACCGCGCTGGCCACCGCGAACAGGGCGGCACCGGCCTGGTAGGTGCGGCGCGCGCCCCAGCGGTCGCCGAGGTTGCCCGCGGTCAGCATGAGGGCGGCGAAGGCCACGGTGTACGCGTTGAGCACCCACTGCACCGTGACGACCGACGCGCCCAGCGCGGTCGCGATGTCTCCGGTGGCGACATTGACGGCGGTGGCATCGAACAGGACCAGAAAGAATCCGAGGCAGATCCCGGTCAGCGCGAGCGCTCCACCGTGCCCGGACCGGGCGGGCGCATTCTGTGCGGTAGCCATCACATCTGTAGCGTGCTACTACGGAAACGGCCTGGTAAATGCGAAAGATTTGCGGTCAGGCTTCGGTAGCGCCGAAGGCTGATTCGGGGTGGAGGGCTTGTGGAGCTGATCGATCTGGAACTGGTGACGGCCGTCGCCGAGACGGGCAGCATTACCCACGGCGCCGCCCGCGCCCGGTTGTCCCTGCCCGCGGCCAGCGGACGGATTCGCGCGCTCGAACGCGCGCTGGGGGTGACGCTGTTCGATCGGGGACGGCGCGGGGTGACGGTGACTCCGGCCGGGCAACTGCTGCTGCGGCACGCCAGGGCCGTCGGTCGTTCGGTCGATCGGCTGCGGGTGGAGCTCGGTGAGTACACGCAGGGGCACGGCGCGACTGTCCGCGTCCAGGCGAATACCGCGGCCACCGCGAGTGTGGTTCCGGCGGTGGCGGTTTCGTTCCTCACCGCGCATCCCGCCGCGCGCATCGATCTGGAGGAGCGGCCGAGCCACCGCATCGTGGCCGCGGTCGCGGAACACCGGGCCGATCTCGGAATCGTCGCGGACAGTGTGGATCTCGGGCAGCTGCACACCCGTGTCCTGCGCCCGGACCCCCTGGTCGTCGTCACCGTCCCGGACGACCCGCTGACCCGAAACCCGACGGTGGCTTTCGCCGATGTCGTCGGCCGCGCCTTCGTCGGCCTGAACCGCTCCGATCCGCTTCAGGAACATGTGGAAAGCCATGCCCGGCCATTGGGAACCCGGCCCACCTACCGAGTTCGCCTGCCGGGCATCGACATTGCCTGCCGCGCCGTGGCGGCGGGAATCGGCATCGCCGTACTCCCCCGCCACAGCATCCAATCCTGGCTCGCCGCAGGCACTCTCGCCGCAGTACCCCTGACCGACCCGTGGGCGGACCGCCGCCTGGTCGTGTGCTACACCGACGACAGGGATCTCTCGGAAACGGCGCGCGCCCTACGCGATCACCTCAGTAGGTGAAACGACGCGCAATGATCGCGGCGTGCAAATCCATCTCCAGCCGCGGCATTTCGTGGATGGTCCGCCCGTGGACGGCCTGCCGATCGATCAGTTCGGTGGCGCGGTCGAGCGGTGGTAGCGCATCGGCCGGACGGAACATGTCCGCGAAAAAAGCCGATTCGGCACTGAGTTTGGTTATCCGGTCTACTATTTGGTGCAATGCGGTAAACATGCGGGTACAAGCCTCTCGTGAAGGTCTCCGTACCGGGTACTCGGCCCCCGTTCGGTCGTACTGTCGTGCGCTGGCCAGGACACAACCGTACGAAGTGGCGGCACAATCCGCATCCGAATTTCCTGGGGGCGCTTGATGGCTTCGAATATTCCTGCCGGTGTGGTGATCTTCCCGCCATCGGTTCGCAGTGTCCTGGAAGCGATTTCGCGGGCCGAAGCGGCCGGGGTCGGCACGGCCTGGGTGCCCTCGTGGCCGATCGGGCCGGACGGATTGGCGATCGCCACCGCGGCGGCGGCCCGAACCAGCAAAATCGGGCTGGCCACGGGAATCTCGATCACCTACCCCACCCATCCACTGGCGCGGGCGAATCAGGCACTGGTCGCGGCCGAGTTGGCGCCGGGCCGTTTTCGCCTGGGCATCGGGTCCGGCCACAAGGTGGTGATGGAGGGCACCTACGGCCTGCCGTTCGGCAAGCCACTGGCGCACTTGCGCGAATACGTCGCGGTCCTACGCGGAATGCTGTGGGACGGGCGGGTCGACATGGACGGGGAGTACTACCGGGTGCACGCCGCGCTGCCGCCGACTGTCACGCCGCCGCGAACGCCGATCGTGCTGGGCGTACTGCGAAAGAACATGCTGCGCTTGGCAGGTGAGATCTCCGACGGCGCAATGCTCACCTCCGCCGGACCCTCCTACATCCGCTCGATCGCCCGCCCCGCGCTGGAGGAAGGCGCGCGACTGGCCCAGCGTCCCCGGCCACCATTGATCGCCGCCTCGCCCATCCTGCTCACCAAGGATTTCGGCGTCGTGCGCCAGGCCGCGCAGGCAGGCTTCGAGCACTTCGCCCGATTGCCCACCTACGGAAAGATGTTCCGCGAAGCCGGTTTTCCCCTCACCGCGGACGGCCGACTCAGCGACGAGCTCATTCACGAAAACTATGTCTACGGCGACGAGGACACGATTCATCGACGCCTGCTCGCTCTGCACGAGGCCGGTGCGGACGAGATCGCGGCCAGCATCCGCCCGCTGACCGACCCCGCTCGGGAGGAAGCCGCGATCCTCGAGATCCTTGCCGGACATTGACTTAGATACCGATCGCTCTCTATCCTGATGCCACCGCGCGGGTACCTGTGATCTTGTGCATAATCGGCACGAAACGGGAAGGGAGACCGGGCATGTCATGGATGACGCGGCTGGTCGCGATGGTTGCTCCGGTGCTGCTCGCGGTTGGTGCGACCGCGGTGGCGAGTGCGGCCGCGCCGGATTTCACCGGGATCGACGGCGGTGGGCAGGCGGCGCAGTGGACGGCGACTCAGGATGGCCCGCAACCGTATTCGGATATCCGGCCCGAGCTGGGCGTTCCGATCACGATGAGCGACGGCACGGTCCTGAAGGGAGACATCTTCCATCCGGCGCAGGGCGACCGGGCGACGACGGACAAAACGCCGACGATCCTCATGGTGACGGCCTACACCCGCACCGGGTTCAATATCGGCCAGGCGCTGCTGAAAATACCTGGGATCGAACAGGTTCTGGCCCCGCTGATCGGATCGGTGAACCTGGCGGGCACCGCGCTGGAGGGCGTCACCGATCTCACCCGACTGGCGGATTCCGGTCTGGCGCAGGCCGCCCTGGGCGACTGGAAACTCGTCCGCGGCGGTTACCGGGTCATGGTCGTGGACGCCCGTGGGACCGGTAACTCGCAGGGCGAGTGGGGAATGTGGGGACCGCGAGAACAGCAGGACACGAACGAGCTGATCGACTGGATCACCAAGCAGCCCTGGAGCGACGGCACGGTCGGGATGACCGGCATCTCCTACAGCGGCCTCAACCAGATCCAGGCCGCCGCCCACCACCCCCCGGGACTGAAGGCGATCTTCCCGCTGGAGGCCAGCGCCGACATCACCGCCAGCCTGCTCAACGGCGGCAGCCTCGTCGCCCCGGCGGCACCGTGGCAGTTGGCGATCAATCTGGCGAAATTCGTTCCCGACATCGAGTCGCTGCTTACCGGAAAGTTCGATCCCGCAACGGAATTGCAGTGGCTGAAAGACCGCCTCGCCAGCCCGCTCAGCCAGATGGACCTCATGGCCAGCGCCTACCTGTCGACCGACACGACGCACCTGAGCCAGAAGGCCAAGGACTTCTTCACCGACGACTCCCCCGTGCGTCGCGCCCTGGCACCGGACGCCGCGACGATCGACGTCCCGACCTTCCTCGTCGGCGGCTGGTTCGACGCATTCGCCCGGGACGAAACCGACACCTACGACAAGATTCCGCTGCCGCCGACCCAGAAGAAGATCATCATGGGCGAGGGCTACCACAGCGGCGCGGGCGTCGGCGGTTTCGGGCACCCGGGTTATCCGCCGCGGCTGGACGTGCTGCAACGGGCGTGGTTCGACAAGTGGCTCAGGGGAATCGACAACGGCATCGATCACTACAGCCCGGTGACGGTGAAGCAGCAGGGCGGCGGCTGGTCGGCCCCGGGCTCGTTCCCCCGCGACGGCATGTCCTACCACCGCCGCTACCTCACCGACGCCCCGACCGGCACCACCCGCACCGCACTGCACGACGGCAGCCTGTCCGGGCAATCGCCGCAGGGCACCACGGACCTGACCGTCTCCCCCGGCGCGGCGGTGCTGTGCTCGCGCGACGCCGCGCAGGCATCGTTCGGCATCACCTCGATTCTCGTTGGCTGCACCCAGGATTCACAGATCCGCGAATCCAACGCGCTGACATTCACCAGCCCACCGGCGACCGAACCGACCCAGATATCCGGCCCGATCGCCGTGCACCTGAATACGGTGCACGAGGCGACGGACGGATTCTGGTCGGTGACCCTCAACGACGTCGCCCCCGACGGGCAATCCCGCGAACTGAGCCTCGGCCAACTGATGTCGTCGCTGCGCGCCATCGACGACACCAAGAGCACCAGATCCCCGAACGGCGACTACACCGACCCGCACTATTACCTCGACCTCGGCAGGCGAGAGCCGACCGTGCCGGGACAGCCGGTCACCCTCGACATCGCCCTGATCCCGACCGACGCGGTGCTGCAACCGGGTCACCGGCTGCGGGTCGACGTGTTCGCGGGCAACGTTCCGGCGGGAATACCTCCCACGCCGCTGCTGCTGGACAGCGGTTTCCGACCGGAGCAGCTGCGCCTGGACCCCAGCGCGCCCAGCTGGATCAACATCCCGACCGATCGGCCGCTGCCGGAATAAGCGATCCCGGCCCGGCCATACTGGTGGGATGTCCAATGCGCAACCGGGCACCAGAACCCAACAGCAGCGCCGGGAGGCGATGGTCGGGCGGCTGATCGACGCCGCCATCGACACCATCGTCGACCACGGCTACTACCGGACCTCGGTCTCGGCCGTCTGCGACCGCGCCGGGGTCTCGGCCGGTGCGCTGTTCCGGCACTTCGACACCCGGCTGTCGCTGATCGCCCGGGTCGCCGAGGAGGTCAGCGGGCGCATTCTGGCGGCATACGCCGCGGCCGGGCAACACCTCCGCGAACAGCCGTCGCCGCTGCGCGCCGGGCTGGCATTCCTGGCCGACGCGGCGGAATCACCCCTGGTCGCGGTATGGCACGAGATGATGGTGGCCGCACGCACCGACGACGAGCTGCGCGCGATGATCGAACCGGCGATCCAGAAGTTCTACAACGGGATTCACACCCACACCGCCGAGATCGGCCTGCTCGACGCCGTCCCGGAGTCCGCGCACGAGCTCGCCCTGTTCTCCATGGTGCACATGTTCTCCGGCGCCGCCCTGACCGGAAGCGTCTATCCCCGACCGGATCTCGCGGCATACCGCATCCCGCTCGCGGAACACTACGTCACCCACACACCCGACCTCGGGGACCTGTCGTACGACATTGAACAATGAACTGTCAAGGATCGAGTTTCTGGGGATTTGCTGTTGTCTACGGTGTGGATAGGCTCGGTGCGGGCGGTCGACCGAGCCCGCTATCCGGAGTGCCACCAACGGTGGTGGTAGAGAAGAGGTTTCGTCCGTGTCGGATAGAGGGAAGTCGATGGGTGCCATGGTTGTGGCCGCCGGTGCTGCGCTGCTGCTCGCGGGGTGTAGCAGCAGTTCCACCGGCGGCCAGCCGACTTCCGGCAACACGAAGGTGACGGCAACCATCACCGCTGCGGCCACCCGGGCCGAAAACACCACGGCCGCAGCCACGCCCGCCGCGCTCTGGGACCCCTGCGAGATATCCGACGCCGATATCGCCAAGCAGGGACTGCTCCCCGCCAGCAAGAAGCGGGACACGAATCAATGCACGTGGGTGTCCACCACGAACAACTTCGACTTGGCGATCGTATCGTCCCGGGATTCATTACAGGACCGGCTACAGAGTGGACGCTACACGGATTTCAGCCCGAAGCCGGTCGGCGGCCGGTCGGGCATCCAATATCGTGCGTCCCAGGATACCAACAAGATTGGCTGCTACATCGGGATTACCGTGCCGAACGGCCTCGCCGAATTCGTGGTGCGCAATCTCCAGCCGGATGCGGACGAGCCGTGCGCCGTGGCGCGGCGGATCGGCGGGGCGCTGGTGGGGTATCTGTCCTGAGCGCTGCGGCGGGAATCTGACCAACCGGCAGGTTGTGGTTCCTGCCGGTGCCGGGTCAGGAGGGGTCGGCGCGGAGGGCGGCGGTGAAGGAATCCCATTCGGCCGCAGTGAAAGTCAGTGCTGGGCCGGTGGGGTTCTTGCTGTCGCGGACTCCGATCGTGTTGGGGGATAAGAAGGCTACTTCGACGCAGTCGCCGGTCGTACTGCTGTAGCTGCTCTTGAACCACTCGGCGGGGATACTCACCGGGGCAACTCCTTTGCGATCTTCGACAAGTATGCGCGAGTCTTGGACACGCTCAGCGCGGACTTCTCGATGTCCGCCCAAGATCGATGATACCTGGACACTTGGTCAGCCTTGTCGAAGTAAAGAGTGCTGCTGACGCCAGATTCTACGTAAACGATGGGAGATTCTGGTTCAACGTCTTTGGCACCACCGAATTCGAGGATCATGAACGGCCCCGTGTCGGTCCCGTGGTAGAGACCGACATCGAAGGGCACGAGGCGGAACCTGACATTGGACAGCTTCGAGGTGGCGAGGATCTGATTCAGCTGCTGTTTCGCCATTTCCGGATCGGCAAGCACTCGGTGAAGCACGCACTCATCGAGAATTACATCCAACTTCGGCTTGGATTCGGTGAGCAGGGTTTGTCTGCTCATTCGAAGCTTTACATATCTCTCTACATTCTCCGGCTCGGTGTCAGGGCTGGTGCTCAGGAGGCTCCTTGCGTAGTCCTCGCATTGCAGCAGGCCAGGAATACGAGCGTTCTGGTACACGAAGAAGGCCGTAGCGGAGCGTTCGAGCGCGATGAACGTGCTCAGCTGAGTGGTCGACTCCACATCACCGATGTCATGCCACCATCCCCGGGCTTCTTCGGCTTCTGCCGCAAGAGCTTTCAACTCTCGCTTGAGAGCAGGCCCAACCCGGTAGATCTCGCAGAGCTTGTCGATGTAGATCGGTTTCAGATTGCACGGCTCACCCTTCAGCATCTTCGACACGGTGGTGTGATGCAGATTGATCTGCTCCGCAACGTCTTTGATGTAGAGACCGGACTCCTTGTGCAGCCTCGACAGGATGTGCGCGACCTGTCGACGCGGAACGGACGGGACGTTCGGCTGTGGTGGCATGGTTGGCCCTCCTCGTCTCTATCAGGGAAAACTGCTGCGCCGTACTGAAACGATTCGTTTTTTCGAAGTGAAGATCTTTTGCGAAAACGGTTGTGGAACTGCGCCGAGAGGTGTGTGCTGACTGTGCGCCCCGAGGTAGCCAACGATAACGCACATCCTCGGCGGCGATGCGTCGAAATTCCAACACACCGAACAGGTTCCGGAGGAGCCATGGCATACACGCATGCCTTCGAGTCGTTGCAGGAGCTCACCACGAGCGCCAAGCCGAGCGCTATCGGCCTCGTCCGCAAGGATGTGTCCGGACCGGATGCGCCCCGGCATGCCGTGGAGGTGCAGCGACATGCGCATTCGCTGGGCTACCAGTACCTCTATACCGTCCGCCCACCTACCGACAGCGATGCTCCCATCGAGTACGCCCTCGGCATGGCGTCAGGGCTGAAGGTCGATGTCATCGTGGTGTACGACCTCGGCCACGTGGACAGCCGCCCCGCCCTGATCTGCGACGCCGGATTCGACCTGGAAACCGTGTGCCCCAAGGGAACTTGGGTACGCTCGACTCCCCCGAGCGCCGGTACCGACGGGCAGGCGGCATGACGAGTGCACCCGCCTGCGGCCTGTGCACGGCCGAGGCATGGAACACGATCTCGAGCATCGTGACAATATGCGCGGCATCGGCGGCGGCCCTGCTTGCCCTCGGCTGCGTATGGCCCCCGCCCCGCCGCCACCGCCCGGGCGCCCACGACCCAACCGGTCGCCGCTGCGAATTGCGTTCCGCCCCATGGCCTATGGAATGGACCTGCACCGCCCCCACCCAGCCGTTCACCCTCACCGACGCCCACCGTTGGATGCAACTCCACCGCGACCACACCTGCGCCCGCAAGCGCGCCGCCTTCGCGGCATTGGTCGCCGCTGGTCGCATCGCCCCGGATTCATCCCGGCCAAAAGCACGCCGGGATGACGAGTAGTGGGCGGCCGGGATGACGAGTAGACAACCGCGAGACCGACTGCGGCGCAGTGCGGCTGCGGTCTACGACGGCACCTTCACCGGCACCCTGCGCAGCGCGGTGATCGCCGCGACCACCGTCCACGCCGTGACCGCGAAGGCCGCGAGTCGTTCCATACCACCCGTGCCGATGAGGGGGCCGTATCCGGGGAAGAACATCACCGCCGACAACACCGCCACGGCGGCGAAGGCGCGAGTAGCGAGCCGTATCCGACCGAACGAGGTGGTCCGCGGTAGAAAACCCGCGCAGACGAGCCCGATATTGCCCAACCCCATGATCAACAGCGCCCCCAGCAGATGAAGGTTCTCGTCGACGTCCGCGGGCATCAGACCCACCACCACCCATCCGGCCGCGCCGACCGCCAGCAGCGCGCGGGCGGCCCGAGACATCGCCGTCCGGCCCCAGAACGCCCCGGTCAGCAGCACTCCCACCAGCAACAGCACCCCTTGGGCGATGAAGGATACGTTCATGACCGCGTGCAGCGGTGAACACACATACCGGGGACGGGATTCGTCCCAGATCCCGCAACCCACATTTCCCAGATCACTGATGTTGTTGGTTGCCCAGCTGTACCGAGTTGTCCACCCGGCCCCCACGACCAGCTGCGCGATCAGAAACTGCGCGGCACCGACCAGCCAAGCCACGGCGCCGATCCTGCCGGTTGCGACACAGTGGGATCGACGTCGATGAAGAGAAAGCCGGTCCCGGTCGTTCATTTTCACGGCATCAAGCTACGGAAACCGACCTGCGGCAAACAGCCTGCCACCGCCCCGATAGCCGGTAGTGCCAGCACCACCGCTCGATACGACACCGAGGACCGGCGGGTCATCGTTTCCAGCTGCGCCGCTGCGCGGCGGTCAGGACGACAACACCGGGGTGCGTGACCCTGACAGTGATCAGGTCAGGGGTCGGTAGGTGAGGAAGGCGGCGATGAAGGCGGTGAGCGCCACGCCGGTGATCGAGAAGACGATGGCTCGAAGCCGTCGGATGCGGCGTGCGCGGTCGGTCCCGTGATTCGGCCGACCGTCTATCCACAGCAGCCAGATCGAGGCATAGGCCGCGACGACGAACACCAGCGCGGCAACAATAAGCCGGACCATGCAAATTCCCCACCCAGTTCGAAGTGTGCCCCACACTAGTGCATTATCCGCCCCACTCAGCTCGGCGGGCGTGGCGTTGGGGTCATGGTGAGTGCTTCGGGGATTGGCGGCGAAGGCGTCGCGGACATGTCTTGCGAGCGTGGATGTTTCGCGGGTGGTGGCGCTCCAGGTGTCGAGGGCGCAATGGAAGGCTGCCCACAGCTGGCGCAGGGTCGCAGAGCTCATCGAGGGTGATGTTGTCGAACCCGCGGTCGGTGAACAGCTCCAGCGCGGTATCGATCAGCGCTTGCCGGGTGCGTTGCTTCTTGCGTTCCAGCAGCGGCAACCGGTCGATCGCGGCTGAGACCGTCCACGTCTAACGGTCGGACAGAAGGCTTTCCGTGAGATTTTCGAGGCGGGCGGCGGCTTCGGGCGAGAAGGGGGTTCCGGTGGTGTCGATCGGGGTGTCCTGCATGTAGGCGGTGAGTGGGGCCGTGGGTGGGTTGTCGAGGTGGTGGAGGATGCGGGTTACGGCGGCTTCGACGGGTTGGCCGCGGTCTCGCATTCCGGCGACCAATCGTGCTGTGGCAGAGTCGTATTGGCCGGTGAAGGCGGTTGCGGTCAGGCCGGGGTGGAGGAGGATGTAGCGGGCTCGGGGGGTGGGGTGGCGGTGGGTGAAGGAGACGGCCAGCAGGTCGTTGAGTTTTCCGGACTGGTGCATGATGGCGTCGGAGTCGTAGTGATGGGCGAATTGCAGGTCGTCCCAATTGATTTCGGATAGGTTGCCGCCGGGACCGGCCAAATTGAGGATCACCGGTGTGGTCGCTCGGTCCAGGTTCGGCGCCAGGGCGTGGCCGAACAGGTAGCGGCTCAGGTAGAACAGGGCGAAGGTCGCCTCGAAGCCCTCGGTGGTAACGAAGCGGTTCGCGCGGAAATACCGCGCGGCCAAGACGAGGGTGTCGATGACCGGGTGGTCGGCCGCGATGCGGGTGAGTATCCGGCGGTTCTCCGATACCAGGCTCAGGTCGGCGCGGAGGAACTCGGCGCGGTCGGCGGCTCCGAGTTCGGTGGCGGCGGCCAGGACGGCTCGGCCCTTGGACTCGTTGCTGCCCAGGATGATTACCCGGTCGCCGCGCCGCAGGTGGGTGAGCGCGAGCGCCTTCCCCATGCCGTCGGTTCCGCCGGTGATGACCACGGTCTTCACGGTGTTCTCCTCATGCTCGATGAACTCTGTGGACTATCCATCCAGACTCACGAGTCTAGAACGAAAGACCCACAAAGTAGACTCGTGAGTTCAATCACCAAGACTTCGAGGTATATTCGACCGATGACCACGGCGAACTCCCGATCGGCCTCGACGCGCGGGCGCATCGACAAGCAGCGTGCCGTCATGACCGCGGCGCTGACGGTCTTCGCACGCGTCGGGTACGCGCAGGCCCGGGTGGATGACATCGCGGCCGAGGCCAAGGTCGCCAAGGCCACCGTCTATAGCCACTTCGGCGATAAGGAGACGCTGTTTCGCCAAGCGGTGCAAGCACTTTCGGATACCGCCCTGGCCGCCAACCTCGCCGCCATCGAGCAGTTGACCGATGGCGACGAGCTGCCCGCCCGGCTCCGCGAGGTCGGATTGCAACTGGCACAGTGCTATTGCGCCGAGGAGGCGCGCGCCCTGCGGCAGCTGGTCTGCGCTCAGGCCGCGCGGTTTCCCGACCTGGTCGATATCGTGACCGGGGTGCAGCACCGCGCGGGGCGGGCCCTGGCGGACCGGCTCGCCCGGCTGTCGCTGAGCGGCAGGCTGCGCATCCAGGACCCGGAGCTGGCGGCCGCGCATTTCACGGCGCTGCTCATCGGGCCGCTGGATACGCAGTCCCGGTTGGGGACTCGCGTTGTTCCCGATACCGAGCTGCGGGCGCTCACCGACTCCGCGGTGGACACCTTTCTCCGGGCATTCGGGCAATAACGCTGCACCGCACCGATAGTCGGCTCAGACCGGGCGAATCTGCCCGTCTCCCCAGACGATCCACTTCGTGGAGGTCAGTTCCGGCAGGCCCATCGGGCCGCGGGCGTGCAGCTTCTGGGTCGAGATGCCGATCTCCGCGCCGAAGCCGAACTGCTCGCCGTCGGTGAAGGCGGTGGAGGCGTTGACCATGACGGCGGCGGCGTCGACCCGGCTGCTGAACTCGCGGGCGGCCGACAGGTCGGCGGTGACGATGGCCTCGGTGTGGCCGGTGCCCCAGCGGGTGATGTGGTCGACGGCGGCGTCCAGGTCGTCGACGACCTTCAGGGCGATATCGAGGGACAGGTATTCGTCGGCCCAGTCCTCGTCGGTGGCCGGGACCAGGCCGGGCAGGTCGCCGTGGATGGTGACGCCCGCCCGCTCCAGCGCGGCGGTGAGCCGGGGCACCGCGGTATCGGCGACGGCCTTGTCGATCAGGACCGTCTCGGCGGTATTGCAGACGCTCGGGCGGCGGGTCTTGGCATTGATCAGGATGGATTCGGCCATATCCAGATCGGCGGCGGCGTGCACGTAGACGTGGCAGTTGCCGGTGCCGGTCTCGATGGTCGGGACCTGCGCGTCGCGGACCACGGCATTGATCAGGCCCGCGCCGCCGCGCGGGATGACCACGTCGACCAGGCCGCGGGCCTGGATGAGGTGGGTGACGCTGGAGCGGTCCTCGCTCGGCAGCAATTGCACGGAGTCTTCCGGAAGGCCCTGTGCCGCAAGCGCTTCCCGGAGCACGGCGACCAGGGTGGCATTGGATTTCGACGCCGAGGACGAGCCGCGCAGCAGGGCCGCATTGCCGGATTTGAGGGTCAGGCCGAAGGCGTCGACCGTGACATTCGGGCGGGCCTCGTAGACCATGCCGACCACGCCCAGCGGCACCCGCACCTGACGGGTCTCCAGACCGTTCGGCAGCGTCGAGCCGCGCACCACCACGCCGACCGGGTCCGGCAGGCCCGCGACCTGACGCAGGCCCGCGGCGATGCCGTCGACGCGGGAATCGGTGAGGCGCAAGCGATCCAGCAGTGAGGCGCCGGTGCCCGCGTTCTCGGCGTGCAGCAGGTCGGCGGCATTGGCCGCGAGGATCCGGTCCTTCGCCGCGAGCAGGGCATCGGCGGCGGCGTGCAGGGCGGTGTCCTTCTGGGCGGTGGTCAGCTGGGCGAGCGTCCGCGACGCTACCCGGGCCCGGCGCGCCGCGTCGTGCACCACCGCGCGGACGTCGTCCTGGCTGGTGGTGGCAGTGGGAGCAGTCATGGCCACCAGCCTACTGACCGCGGCCGGACGAATCCGGCTACCGTGCCCGTATGGCACGAATCGTGGTGGTGGGCAGTATCGGCATGGATCTGGTGACGACGACCGGCAAGCGGCCGGAGCCCGGGGAGACGGTGCTCGGCACCGGATTCGAGATGGTGCCCGGCGGGAAGGGGTCCAACCAGGCCATCGCCGCGCGGCGGGCCGGGGGCGAGGTGGAGTTCGTGGGCGCGGTCGGCGACGACCGTTTCGCCCCCGACTTGCGGCGGGTACTCTCCGACGCCGGAGTCGGGGCCGAGCGACTGCGGTCACTGGACGGCTCGTGCGGAATCGCCGCGATCGTGGTCGACTCGGCCGGGGAGAACAGCATCGTGGTGGTGCCGGGCGCGAACGGGCGAATGACGGATTTGACCGCCGAAGACCTCGACACCATCGCCGCGGCCGATATCCTCATGTGCCAGTTGGAGATTCCGGCCGAAACCGTACTGGCCGCCGCCCGCCACGCCCACGCCCACGGGACCGTGGTGTTGCTGAACCCTTCTCCCGTGCAACAGCTTCCGCCGGAGTTGTGGGAGGTCGTGGATATCGCGGTGGTTAACGAAGGCGAAGCCGAGCAACTGAGCTCCGCGCTGGATACCGTTGCGCACCTGGTGATCACCCGCGGCGGCGACGGCGCGACCTACCGCGGCCCCGACGCGAACCTGAGCCACCCCGGCGTCCACGTGGACGTAATCGACACCACCGGCGCAGGCGACGCCTTCACCGGCGCCTTCGCCGCCCACTGGCACGAGGGCCCCACCACCGCCCTCGCCTGGGGCTGCACCGCAGGCGCCCTCGCCACCACAAAACTCGGTGCCAGCGCGTCAATTCCGAATCGGACCGACATCGAGAGGCTGCTTGCCGAGCAGTAAACGGCCCTCGGCGCGCGCCACCTCTACGCCTCCGGCGCGCACCACCCTCCAAGGCCCCGCGTACGTCGCCCCGCGGTCCCGACATACGCCACCTCCACGGCACGACCCCGGCGCGCACCACCCCATGGCCCCGGCGCACCCCACCTCCACGGCCCCGGCGCACCCCACATCCATGGCCCCGGCGCACCCCACCTCCATGGCCCCGGCGTGCTCTTGGCCGGGGCCTAGCGAGATTCCGGCCAAAAGCACGCCGGAATCACAGGGCTGAGGCTTGCTCGGCGGCGACAGTTTGAACGCCCATGGGGCTCAGCGGGATTGGTCGGCGTTCGCGGGTACCCACTGGGCGAAGCTCGTGCTCCACCTCCACGTCCCCGGCGCACTCCACATCCATGGCCCCGCGCACGCCACCTGCACGGCCCCGGCGCACTCCACCACCACGACCCCGCGCACGCCACCACCACGACCCCGCGCACGCCACCACCACGACCCCGCGCACTCCACCACGACCCCGCGCACGCCACCACCACGACCCCGGCGTGCTTTTGGCCGGGGCCTAGCGAGATTCCGGCCAAAAGCACGCCGGAATCATGGGTTGAGGCTTGCTCGGAGGTGGGAGGTTGATGGGGTTGAGGCTTGCACGCAGGGGGCGGCTGAATGGCGCTGGGGCTCAGCGGAATTGGTGGGCGTTGGTGGTTGCCCATTGGGCGAAGGTTGTGCCTGGGTGGCCGGTGAGGTCGGGGACCGTGGTGGTTGGTTGTAGGGGGTGGTCGACCATTGTGCGTAGGCCGTCTACGTACCAGGTGGCGAAATCGCCCATGTGCGGGGTTAATTGGGCGATGGCCTCGTCGTGGGGGATGGTGACGAAGGTGAGGGGGCGGCCCAGGGCCTGGGCGAGGTGGTCGAGTTGGGTGGCTCGGGTGATGGTTTCGGGGCCGGTCAGGGTGTAGGAGGCGTGGGAGTGGCCTTCTTGTAGTAGGACCGTGGCGGCTACGCGGGCGATGTCGTCCATGGCTATGGGGGTGTTGCCCGAATCCGGGTACGGTTCGCGGACCTCGCCGGTGGCGCGGATCTGGTCGGCCCACTGGGTGCTGTTCTCCATGAATTCGCCCGCGAACAGGTGGGTCCAGTCCAGGCCGGAGTTCTGGACCGCCTCCGCGATCGGCCACCAGTGATTGGACTCGTCGCCGGACAGGTCGACGATGCGGCCGATCCCGGCCGACCGCGCGATCTGGACGACCTCGGCCGCGGTGGGCAGATGCGGGGCCAGATACATGCGGTCGACCCCCTCGAATGCCGCGGGTAGCGACGACACGCGCCCCAGATAGCCCCGCACCACCTCGACCTCCGGCGGCAGGTCGGCACGCTCGGGATGGTTCGCCAGTGCCCGAATGTCGTCCGCCCCCGCCGCGATCAGATGATCGACGACCTTCCTGCCGATATTGCCGCTCGCACCCGTCACCAGAATTTTCATGCCCCGAAGCTACCCTCCGGCGGGCGCTACGTGCACATGGAAATTTTGGTGAATTACGTTGCAGCGCAACGTACATATGCGTTCGGAGCAGATATCGAGAGATGCGCAAGCCCGGGAAAATCGGGGCGTTCGGCGGATATGAGCAGAGGCCCTGCTCGTCATTCCGGCGTGCTTTCGGCCGAGATCTGCTGCGGCAGGGTGGATTCCGGCCAAAAGCACGCCGGAATCACAAGGAGGACTCACGCCGGAATCACGAGGAGGACTCATGCCGGAATGACGAGGAGGACGCACGCCGGAAGCACCAGCAGGACGCACGCCGAAATGACGAAGAGGACGCACGCCGGAAGCACCAGCAGGACGCACGCCGGAATGACGAGGGGACTTTCGAATACGCGCTCAGTCGGTGGTCGCCGGTTCGGCGGCCGGGCGCGTCGGCCGGGCGTACTGGGCAACCAGGGCCGCCATCTGCTTGCTGACCCGCTCGAGCGGGGCGACCGAGCGGGCGGCCAGTGACATCACCACCGCGCCCTCCACCGCCGCGACGATGGTGGTCGCCAGCGACTCGGCCACCTCGGCCTCCACCTGTTCGGCCTCCAGTCGCTCGGTGAGGATCCGTTCCCAGTCCGCGAATGTCTCCCCCGCCGCCTCGGCCGCGTCCGGGGACTCGGAGCGGCCCAGGGCGGCGGCCACGATCGGGCAGCCCGCGGCGAAGTTGCTCGATACCAGCACCTCGCGCCACATGGCCGGGAAGGCGGCGATGCACGATGCCAGGTCGGCCTCGGCGATGACCCGGCGGTACAGCCCGCTCGCCGCCCGGCCCGCGGTGCGGGTGGCCTCGGCGATGAGCTCGGCCTTACCGCCCGGGAAGTTCAGATACACCGACCGCCGGGAAATGCCGCTGTGCTCCAGCAGGTCGGCGATGCCGGTACCCGCGACACCGTGCCGCCGCATCAGCTCCACGGCACTGTCGATCAGCCGATCCCGGGCTCCCATCTGGACTCCTATCCCCGAAGATTCCGTCGTTCTACCCTACCCTTGCCGTAGACCGATCGGTGTACTAGCGTGCCTGCTAAACCAATCGGTCTACCTACCGGGTGGTTCGCGGCGACCTTGGAGGCACGATGGCGAGTTTGCATAATTCTCTTACGCTTCCCTGCGGGCAGGTGCTGCCCAATCGGATCATGAAATCGGCGCTCAGCGAGGGGCTCGGGAATGCCGAGCATGCGCCCGACGATCGGCTGCCCCGGCTCTACAGTCGGTGGGGCGCGGGAGGATTCGGGCTGATCGTCACCGGGAATGTGATGGTCGATCGGACGCAGCTCGGGGAGCCGGGCAATGTGGCCATCGAGGACGAGCGCGATCTGGATGCGCTGACCCGGTGGGCGAAGGCCGCCCGGGAGGGGGGCACGCCGGTGTGGATGCAGTTGAATCATCCGGGGCGGCAGGGCAATCCGCTCGCGTCCCGGCGTCGCACGGTGGCGCCCTCGGCCATCGCACCCGGCATTCCCGGGCTGCCCGCGCCCCGCGCGCTGACCGAGGCGGAGATCGTCGACATCATCGCCCGGTTCGGCACGGCCGCGCGGGTCGCCGAGGCCGCCGGTTTCAGCGGCGTGCAGGTGCACGGCGCGCACGGCTACCTGGTGTCGCAGTTCCTGTCGCCGCTGGCGAATCGGCGCACCGACGGGTGGGGCGGTGATCCGCAGCGCCGGATGCGATTCCCGCTGGAGGTGGTGCGCGCGATCCGGGGCGCGGTATCGCCGGGGTTCGCGGTCGCGATCAAGCTCAACTCCGCGGATTTCCAGCGCGGCGGGTTCACCGAGGACGAGTCGCGGGCGGTGGTGGAGCGGCTGTCCGCCGAGGCGCTCGACCTGATCGAAATCAGCGGCGGCAGTTACGAATCCCCGGCCATGATGGGCCGCCCGCGCACGGCATCGGACAGCACGCGCGCCCGCGAGGCATACTTTCTGGAGTACGCGGAGACGGTGCGGCAGGCCGCGGGCGCGGTGCCGCTGGCGGTCACCGGCGGGTTCCGTTCCCGCGCCGCGATGTCGGACGCGATCGAATCCGGGGCGTGCGATGTGGTCGGCGTCGGCCGTCCCAGCGCCGTATTCCCCACCGCCGCAGACGATCTGCTCTCCGCCCGCACCGATGCGCTACGCCCGCCGCACATTACGGTCGGCCTGCGCGGGCGGCTGGGCGCCAGCAGTAGCGTCAAGACCTTCGACGGCGCCGTGGATCTGCAATGGCATACCGACCAATTGCACCGCCTCGGTTCGGGACTGGAACCCGACCCCAACCGCTCCCCGTGGCGGACGGCGGTGACCATGGTGCGCCGCAACGGTTTCGACGCCCTCCGGCCCAAGCGCGGCGCGGCGGGCGGGACGAACAAGGATCGGCTGGCCCGAAAGTTCGTCGTCGAACGAGCCGTCAACCGGTATGTCGCCAACCCGACCTTCCGCGCACTCGACCGCATCGGCGTGCGCACCACGTTCGCCACGGAATTGGAGACGATCGGGCGCAAGAGCGGGCAGCCGCGGCGGGTGCCGGTGACGGTGCTGTTCGATCACGAGGGCGCGTGGGTGATCTGCCAGCACGGAAAGCGGTCGGGGTGGGGGAGCAATATCGCCGCGCATCCGGAAGTGCGCGTGCGCCAAGGCAACCGGTGGCGCACCGGCACCGCCGAGTTCCTGCCCGACGACGATGTGGTGGCCCGCGCCCGCACGTTCGCCCCGCATCCGCGGCTCGCGCCGCTGACCGCGGCCGGTTTCGCGGCATTGCAGACCACGCCGATCACCGTGCGGATCACCTTCACCGACTGACCAGCGTCCGTGGCACATACGTAGTTCTACCGATTCGCGACGGGCCGCACGCGGGCCACTGTGACTGGAGACACAAAGCCCTGAACCCGTGCATGCCTAGTCGGAATACTCCTAGACTGCATATGAGCCAACGGAGGTACATATGACCGTCACCGTGCTGTCCTCCGGGGGCCGCACCGCGGCGAGCCCGGTCTCGATGATCGAGCGGATGACCCTCATCCTCGACGCGTTCGACGCCACCACACCCACCCTCACGCTGCTGGAACTCGTTGAGCGGACCGGGCTTCCGCGCTCGACGGTGCATCGCATCCTCGATCAGATGATCCGGCTGCGCTGGCTGGCGCACACCTCCGGCGGCTACCGGCTCGGCATGCGGACCCTCGAGCTGGGCGGGCTCACCGCCGACCACAACGAGATCCGCGAGGCGGTCAGCCCGCTGCTGCACGAGCTGGCCCAGCGCACCGGACTGGTCGGGCACCTGGCGGTGCTCGACGGCCGCGACGTGATCTACCTGGACAAGGTCGGGGGCCGGTTCGGCGCGACGCTGCCGACCCGGCTGGGCGGCCGGATGCCCGCGCACGCAACGGCTCTGGGCAAGGCGATGCTGGCCGCGCTGGACCCGGCCATCGCCGAGGCCGCGGTGCGGGGGAAATTGACCCGCCTGACCCCGCGCACCCTCTGCGATACCGACGCCCTGCAGCGCGAGCTCGGCCAGATTCGGTTGCGGCAGGGCGTCGCGATCGACCGGGAGGAGGCCGTCACCGGAATCGCCTGTGTCGCAGCGCCGTTACGCGGGCGCGGGATGCCGCCCGCGGCGCTGTCGCTGTCGGGGCGGGCCGAGTCGATGGGTTTCGATCGGCTGGCGCGGGTGGTGCTGGAGGTCGCGCACGAGGCCGCGCGGACGCTGTTTCCGCGGCGGGTGCGGTGGCACTAGTGCCTCGTCCGGAAAGGTTGATGCGTTAATCGTCGGGGTGTCGGGTTGCTCGCCACTGGTCGGCCGGTGATGCTGCCTGGCGGAGGTGGTGCCGGTGGCTCGGAAGCCGGATGTGTTCGTCAGAGCGGTGACCCCGCAGGAGGGTCGCAAGCTGGCCCAGATCGCCCGGCGCAGCAAGCAACCAGTGCGGATGCGGCGGGCGGTGGTGGTGATGGCCTCGGCGCAGCATCAGCCGGTCGGGTTCATCGCGAAGCTGATGCAAGTATCGGAATCGTATGTGCGGCAAGTGATCCACGATTTCAACGAGAAGGGCTTCGAGGCGCTCGACCCAAAATGGAGAGGGGGCAGACCGGCGAAGACCGATCAGGCGATGCGTGATCGGATCTGTCGGATCGCCCGGTGCTGCCCCCTCGATCTAGGCTGGCCGTTCACGACGTGGAGCCTGTCGAAACTGCGAGAGGTATTGGCGGTCAACAGGATCGCCGAAATCAGCCGCGAGACGCTGCGCAGGATCCTGAAGGCCGGTGGGGTGTCGTGGCAGGCTACCAAAACCTGGAAGGCCAGCAACGATCCCGAGTTCACCGAGAAGATGAACCGGGTGCTCGACCTCTACGACCATCCACCCGCAGACGGGCGCGTGATCTGTGTGGACGAGTTCGGTCCGTTGAATCTGCAGCCGCGGCCCGGTCGCGGCTGGTTCACGCGTCGCCGGCCCAAGCGGCTGCGAGCGACCTACAACAGAACCCAAGGCGTGCGGCACATGCTCGGCGCCCTGGACCTGCGCAGCGGGCAGTTGTACTACCGGATCCGTGACCGCAAACGCTGGACCGAATTTCTGGCCTTCCTCAAGACCTTGCGGGCCCGCTGGGCGGGCGAGAAGTTGTACCTGATCTGCGACAACTACTCGGTCCACAAACGGCGTGAGGTGCGAGAGTGGTGCGCCGCCAACCAGATCGAGTTGGTGTTCCTGCCGACCTACTCCTCATGGCTGAACCGCATCGAATGCGAGTTCGCCGCCCTGCGCTACTTCGCGCTGAACGGTACCGATCACCGCAGCCATGACGAGCAGGACGCGGTCATCGGCGACTACATCCGCTGGCGTAACCAGCACGCCGGACCTGTCCGCAACTTCGCTGTCGGCTCCAAGATCCGGCGACCCGATTACCTACCGAAGGTTGCGTGACAAGGCACTAGGTCCCGATCGGCATAATTCCGAGCGATATAGTGCCCAGATGACAGCGGGCCCCGATCTGCCGACCACCTCGTGGGCCGTGCTCGGAATGCTCTCGCACACCGGCGAATCCTCCGGCTACGACCTGAAGAAGGTGGCCGACGGCAGTTTGCAGATGTTTTATTGGAGCCCGTCGTTCAGCCAGATCTACGCCGAGCTCAAGCGCCTGGAGGGATGCGGCTTCGTGACCTCGCGGCCGGTGGTGTCCGACGACGGCCTGCGCGGCAAGCGCATGTATTCGATCACCGCCAGCGGCCGGGAGGCGGTGGCGCACTGGGTGAACCACTCCCCCGTCGAGGCCCCGGTCCTCAAACACAGCGTCCTGCTGCGCGCCTGGCTGAGCCACCTCGCCGAGCCGGACCGCCTCCGCGACATCCTCTCCGAACACATCGCCTACGCCGAAACCATGCGCCGCCGCGCCGAATCCGACGCCGCGGCCGCCGCCGCCGAACCGACCGTCCCCGGCGCCGTCCTGCGCTGGTGCATCCGGCACTACGAGGCGGAACGGGATTTCGCGGCGGAATTGCTCGCGGATCTGGAAAGCCAAGTGCTGCGGGATCGTCCGGCGAGTTGAATGCCCGACCCCGTATCCCTTGATTCCGGCGTGCTTTTGGCCGGAATCTACCGAGAGATCCCGGCCAAAAGCACGCCGGGATCATGAGGGAAAGCACCGGGACCATAAGGGGAAAGCGCCGGGACCAGGAGCGGAGCGCACCGAGACCAGGACGGAAGCGCACCGAGACCAGGACGGAAGCGCACCGAGACCAGGACGGAAGCGCACCGAGACCAGGACGGAAGCGCACCGGGGCTATGACGGGAACGCACCGGGATCTCCCGGCGGGTGGGCGGGGTCAGAGGCGGCGGAGGCGGGTTAGCCAGGCGGATACGTCTACGGTGCCGTCGGGGTTGGGGGTGATGGTGGCGCGTTCCTCGGCGGGGAGGGCGGGGGTCAGTCGGCCTCGGTAGGTGGAGGGGTGGAGGGATTCCAGGTGCCAGCCGGTGGTGAAGGATTCGCGGATGAGGGTGTCGCTGATGCGGGGGCCGAAGCCGGGGTCGGCGTCGGAGAGGGACAGGATGTGGACCAGGCCGCCGGGCTTGCACAGGGTGTGCAGGGCCTTGACGTAGGAGGCGCGGCGGGCGGGGTCGTCGAGGAAGACGTGGAACAGGGCGCTGTCCACGATGGTGTCGAATTCGCCCAGCTCGGCGGCGTATTCGGGATCCTCGCCCGCCCGCACCATGTCGGCCACCCGGAACCGGGCGGCGGGCACGTCGTGGGCGGCGGCATTGCGGCGGGCGTAGTCGACGGCGCTCGGGGACAGGTCGACGCCGAGGACGTCGTAGCCGAGCCGGGTGAGCAGGATGGTGTGCTCGCCCGCGCCGGCGCCGGGGTCGAGCACCCGGCCGCGGATCCAGCCGTCGCGCTCGAGGTCGACGATGGCGCGCTGCGGCTCGCCGATCACCCAGGGCGCGGTGTCGTTGTCGTAGACGGTGTTCCAGAACTCCGGGGCTGCCTGTGTCATGTCATCGAGTCTGAAATATCAACCGTACTCGAGGTCAAGACGGTCGGAGCCGATGCTCCGCGAGCCACCGCCGCGCCCGCGCCGCCGAGGCCCGACACAGCCACGCATCCTGGATCACCTCGGTCAGCTCGTCCAGGCCCAGTTCGCGAATCCGGCTCCCGCGCACCAGGACCGACAGGTGCCCGTCGAAGTGCGCGGTGGTGAAGAACGGTGAATCGGGATCCTGCACCAGCGCCAGTTTGTCCGATTCCGAGGGCACCCAGATCACGATGACGTCACCGTACCGCTCCCCCGTGTCCGGATCGACGGCGTCCGGGCGCGGGGTGCGGAAGAAGACGAACGACTTGCGGCCCACCTGGTAGACGGGATTGTCCTGCGGGCCGTACTCCACCGTGACGTGCGGCATGGCCGACGCCACCTCGTGCACGTCCTGCACCCGCGCCCGGCGTGCCATGGCCGACTCAGTCCGCGAGCCCGACGAGCAGTTCGCGGGTGCGGGTCGCGGCGTCTCCCCCGGCGAAGATCGAGCCGACGAATTCGGTGGCGCCCGCGGCGAAGATCTCCCGGATGCGCGCGGTCACCTGCTCCTCGGTGCCGATGATGGCGACATCCTCCGGCGCCGCGACGCCCTCGCGGTCCAGCATCGCCCGGTACGACGGCAGCGTGCCGTAGATCTCGAACACCGAGGCCGCGTGCGCGCGAGCGCGTTCGGAGTCGTCGGTGACCAGGATCGGCAGCGCGCACACGATGCGCGGCGCGGGCCGCCCGGCCTCGGTGGCGGCGGCGGTGATGGTCGGCGCGATGTGCTCGGCGATGGTGCGCGCGCCCGTCATCCACAGCATGGTGCCGTCGGTGCGGCGGCCCGCCAGCTTCAGCATGTGGGTGCCCATCGCCGCGAGCACGACCGGGATGGTCCCGGCGTCCGGACTGGTCAGGGCGAGGTTGGCGCGCAGCGTCTCTCCGGTGTAGGACACCGGTTCGCCCGCCAGCAGCGGCAGCAGCACCTCCAGATACTCCTTCATGTGCCGCGCCGGGCGGTCGAAGTCGTAGCCGAACATGTCCTCGATGACGAACTTGTGCGACAGCCCCAGCCCCAGCGTGAGCCGCCCCGGCCCCACCGCCAGCGCCGTGGTGCGGGCCTGCTGGGCCAGCGTGCCGGGGTGGCGCGGGTAGCTGGGCACGATGCCGGTGGCGAGCTCGATGCCCGGCACCCGGCTGCCCGCCAGCGCCAGCGCGGTGAGCGCGTCGAGGCCGAAAGTGTGCGGGAGCCAGGCGGATTCGAAGCCCGCGTCGGCGGCGCGGCGCAGGTCGTCGGTCAGGCGCTCCAGCGCATCGGGTTCGGTCGATTCTCCGAGCATGATGCCGATCCGCACGGTTGGTCTCCTCGCTTCGTCGGGTTGGGCGCAACCTATGGTCTGTTCCCTCGTTCACGATACTGTGACGGAATGTCTCGGCGTGTTCTCGGAAACCTCCCCGCCGAGGTCACCAGTTTCATCGGCCGCCACGACGAATTGGCCGAGGCCCGGGATCTGCTGTCGGCCACCCGCGTGCTGACCATGCTGGGGCCGGGCGGTGTCGGGAAGACCCGGCTGTCGCGGCAGGTGGGTGCCGCGACGGCGCGGGCGTTCCCGGACGGGGTGTGGCTGGTGGAGCTGGCCGACGTGCGCGACCCGGAGCTGGTGACGCTCGCCGTCGCGGAAACCCTGCGGCTGCGCGACGATACCGCGGCCGCGCTGCCGCGGCTGCTCGACTTCCTCGCGCCGCGGCGGCTGCTGCTGATCCTGGACAACTGCGAACACCTCGTCGACGCCTGCGCGGAGCTGGTGGCCCGCATCGTCGCCGCGACCGCGCAGGTGCGGGTGCTGGCCACCAGCCGGGAGGTGCTGGGCGTGCCGGGCGAGCAGATGATGCCGGTCCGCCCGCTGCCGGTCGCGGCCGACGACAGCGACGCGCTGCGGCTGCTGCTGGCCCGGGTCGGCGCGGCCGATCCGGCCTTCGCCGCCACCCCCGCCAACCGCGCCACGCTCACCGCCATCTGCCGCCGCCTCGACGGCGTCCCCCTGGCACTCGAACTGGCCGCCTTACGCTTTCGCGTCCTGTCCCCCGAACAAATCCTGGACCGCCTCGACGACACCATGGGCCTGCTCCGCGCCGGACCCCGCACCGCCCCGCCCCGTCAGCGCACCATCGCCGACGCCATCGGCTGGAGCTACGACCTGTGCACGCCCTCCGAACAGCAACTGTGGCAACAGCTTTCGGTGTTCTCGGGCGGCCTCGATCTCGATGCCGCCGAAGCAGTGGGTGAGCCCGAGGCAGTGGTCGACACTCTTGCTGGGCTGGTGGACAAATCGGTGCTGATTCGGCGCGATGACGGTGCGGTTGCCAGATACACCATGTTGGAACCGATTCGGCAGTTCGGGTACGACCGGCTGGTGAAGTCGGGGGGCGAGCAGGCGGCGCGGGCTCGGCATCGGGAGTACTACTGTGCGCTGGGGTTGCGGGGGCATCGGGCCTATCGCAGCGGTGATGATCTGCGGTGGTTTCGGCAGCTTTCTCGCGAGCATGCGAATATTCGTGCGGCACTGCAATTTTCGCTGGCCGACTCGCCCGCCGTGGCGTTGGAGACGGCGACGGCGCTGCGGCCGTTCTGGGAGCACTACCGGTTCTTGTCCGAGGGATACCGGTGGCTGACCGACGCGCTGGAGCGGGCGCCCGAGCCGACACCCGAACGGGCGCGGGCGTTGTCGTCGGCGGCCTCGCTGGCGGCGCTGCTGTCGGATCGGGAGTCGGCGGCGCGGCTGATCGAGGACTGCCGGACGCTGGCGATGGAGTTGGGCGCGGCCGATATTCTGGCCGAGGCGCGGCTGGGGACCGCGCTGATCGCATTCACCGACGGCGACACCGCGACCGCGTTCGCGCTCAGCGAGCAGGCCGCCGCGCTGGCCCGCGAATCCGCGCGGCCCTCGCTCGAAATGGACAGTCTCTCCTTCGGTTTCATGTGCGCGACGCTGCTGGAGGACGAGCGGTCCACCGCCGTCGCGGCCGCGCTGCTGGCCGTCACCGCCGAGCACGGGCCGCGGCTGATGGGCGGGCTCGCGCACTGGACGGCCGGGATCGACCGGTGGCGGCACGGGGATCAGGACGCGGCCGCGCGGTTCCTGCGGCGGGCCATCGAGATGTTCGCCCAATTCGATCGATGCGTATGGCTCGCTTCGGCTTTCGACGGCATGGCCTGGTCGGCGGCCGCCCGCGGCGAGCCGGTACGGGCGGCACGGCTGATGGGCGCGGCGCAGAGCCTGGAGCTGAGCAGCGTGCGGCTGGCGCAGGCCATTACCGGCGCGGTCGGCGAGAAGGTGCGCGCCCGGGTGCGAACGGCGCTGGGCGAGGACGGTTTCCGGGCCGCCGTGGCGGCCGGTGCGGCGCTGCCGCTGCCCGCGGCCATCGACTACGCGCTCGAGCGCGCACCCGCCGCCGCGGAACCGGTGCGGCCCGACCCGATCGACCGCGATCCGTACCTGCGCCGGGGCGCGGACATGCTCACCCGCCGGGAGAAGGAGGTGGCCCGGCTGATCGCCGCCGGATACAGCAACAAGCGCATCGCCGCCGAACTGGTCATCTCCGTCCGCACGGCGGAAACCCACGTCGAGCACATTCTCACCAAGCTGGGCTTCGGCTCGCGGACCCAGGTCGCGGGCTGGGTGCGCGACCACGCGCTGTGAGCCCTCAGTCCCCCGTCGTGCCGTCGATGCGTTCGCGCAGCAGGTCGGCGTGGCCGTTGTGCCGGGCGTACTCCTCGATCACGTGCATATAGACCCAGCGCAGGGTGAGTTCGCCGTAGCGGGGATGGGCGAAGGTGTGGTCGAGCGCGAGGTCGGCGACCGCTTTGTCGCACAGGTCGAGCTCGGTGCGGTGCAGCGCGAAGTCGATCGCCGCCTCGGCCGCGTCGACATCGTCGAAGTCGCCATCGATATTGTCCCCGACGCAGTACAGGTAGCTCAGGTCGGCGCCGGTCGCCCGGATCCGGAACCAGGCGCGCTCGACCTCGGTCATGTGCCGCACCAGCCCCAGCAGCGACAGCGACGACGGCGCCACGCTGCGCCGCGCCAGCTGCTGGCCGGTCAGGCCCGCGCATTTGTGCAGCAGCGTCTGCCGGTGGTAGTCCAGCCAGTGCCGCAGCATGGCGCGCTCGCCCGCGATGCCGCTGGGGTCCTGCCGGTCGATCTCCGGCGCTGTCCACGTCATGAAACGGACTGTAGCGGAACGGCTCTGCCCGGTCAGCGCATTTTCCGCCGCCGCCGAACCGGTACGAAACGGTCCGGCGATTCGCGCCCGAGTCGGGCGATAAGGTGGGAGCATCGGGTGAATGCACGAGATATGGCGGATCGATCAGAGCCGAACCCGCTCGATCAGTGCGGAGAACCCCACCGGGGCACCGGGGCAGGGCGGGCGCGCGACGACGGGCACCGGGGCGGACGCGGCCCGAGACCTGGGCATCGGCTGGAAGATATCACCCTCGATCAAGCTCGATTCGGGGCAGACGGCGACCCTGGCCGATATCGCCGGACCGGCCATCATCAGGCATTTCTGGCTGACCACCGACCGGAGCGCGCTTCAGCAGTTGCAGTTGCGCATGTACTGGGACGGCGACGCCACCCCGGCCGTGGATGTGCCGCTGGGCTCGTTCTTCTGCAATGCGTGGGGCCAACTGGCGCTGATGAATTCGGAGATGATGGTGGTCGCGCCGGCGGGCGGGCTGAACAGCTACTGGCCCTTGCCGTTCCGCTCGCACGCGACGATCACCCTCACCAACGACAGCGATCACAGCGTGTTCGTCTACTACCAGGTGACCTATCTGGAGCAGGACGTGCCGCGCGAGGCGGGCTACCTGCAGGCCAGCTGGCAGCGCCAGAATCCGTTGGGGCATCCGGCCATTCACACCATCCTCCCCGACACACCGGGTCCGGGCCGGTATGTCGGCACCTACCTGGCCATCCAGCCGAACGCGCCGGGCTGGTGGGGCGAGGGCGAGATGAAGTTCTACATGGACGGCGACACCGAATTCCCCACCATCTGCGGCACCGGCACCGAGGACTACTTCGGCGGCGCCTGGAACATGGACATGGGCAACGGCGTCTACACCACCTACTCCACGCCGTATCTCGGTTTCCTCCAGGCCATTCCGCCCGACCAGATCTATCAGCCGACGCAGCAGTTCGGCCTGTTCCGGTGGCACGTGCGCGATCCCATCTGCTTCGACCGGAGCCTGCGCGTCACCATCCAGGCGCTGGGCTGGGGCACCGAGGGCCGCTATCTGCCGCTGGAGAACGCGGACATCGGGACGACGGCCTTCTGGTACCAGCACCGGGTGGTCCTGGGACAGCGCCAGCGCTCGGCGCGGACCGAATAGCGCCGGGCCGCAGCCGAACTCGCTCCCCTAGTCGGGGCAGGGCGGGCGGTAGGGCAGCTCGGGGACGTAGTGCCGCCACAGCTCCGGGGGCAGCGCGCCGCGGGTGGTGGCGCAGACGCGCCGGGCGGCCGAGTCGGTGTCGTCGAGGGAGAACCCGATGGCGCGATCGTCGCCTGCGCTGGCCAGGATGTGGCCGTCGGGGCTGTAGGCCGCGTTGAGGAGATGGCCGGTGTGGCCCGCCGACAACGGGATTCCCCGGGCCGACGCGTGCGCGGGGTCGGCGACGTTCCACAGCCGGAGCGTCCCGTCGTCGCTCGCGCTGGCCAGGGTGCGGCCGTCCGGGCCGAAGCCCACCCAGGTGACCTGATCGGTGTGACCGGTGAGCGGATTGCCGACCAGCGCCGGGTGGTTCGGGTCGGCGACGCGCCACAGCTGCACGGTGTGACCGGCCCCGGCGACGGCCAGCAACTGCCCCGACGGCGCGAAGTCCGCCCACAGCAGCCCGTCCGAATCGGTGGTCGTGATCGGTTGCAGCGCACGGGGTTCGGCCGGGTCGCGAACGTCCCACAGCCGGATCTTCTGGTCGTTGCCGACGGCGGCGAGCAGATGCCCGTCCGGGCTGAACCCGGTCCATCGGACGAGTGGCGGGGTATCGGTGACGGTGGCCAGCGGTCGCGGGGCGGCGGGATCGCCGACGTCCCACAACCGGATCGTGCCCGGCCCGCCGTCGGTGGCGAGCACCCGCCCGGTGGGGTCGAAGGCCAGCGCCTCGTCCGAATCTCCCTGTCCGGCAGGCACTGTCGCCCAGAGCCCGGCGTGGTTCGGGTCGGCGACGTTCCACAGCCGCGCGGTATGGTCACGGCCGGTGCTGGCGAGCAGGCGACCGCCGGGGGCGTAGGCCACGGCGGTGACACCCGCGGTGCGGCCGGTGAGCGGTTCCCCGATCGGGCTGGGGCGCAGGGGATTTCGGACGTCCCAGAGCCGCACGGTGGCGTCCTCGCCGGTGCTGACCAGGGTCTGCCCGTCCGGGGTGAAGGCGAGCGCGGTGATCATCCCGGTGTGCCCGACCAGCGGCGGGCCCAGGGCGACCGGATGCGCCGGATCGGCGAGGTTCCACAGCCGCACCACGTTCTCGGCCCCGCCCGCGGCGAGCGTGCGGTCGTCGGCGCTGAACGCCACGGCGAGCAGGGTATTGGAGGATCCGGTCAGCGGCGGCGCCAGCGCCACCGGGTGCGCCGGATCGCGAATGTCCCACAGCCGCACGGTGTTGTCGTCGCCGACGCTGGCGAGCATGCGCCCGTCATGGCTGAACGCCGCCGCGTAGACGACGGCATTGTGGGCGGTCAGCGGCGGGGCCCACGGGGTGGGGTGGCCGGGGTCGGCGACGTTCCACAGCCGCAGCGTGTGATCGTGGCCCGCGCTGGCGACGGTCCGGCCGTCCGGGCCGATCGTCGCGGAGGCGACCGACTCGGTGTGCCCGACCAGCGGCGGCCCGAGCGGGGCGGGATGGGCGGGGTCGGCGACGTCCCACAGCCGCAGCGTGTGATCGTAGCTCGCGGTCACCAGGATTCGGCCGTCGCCGCTGAAGGAGACCGAGAAGACGTAGCCCTCGTGCCCGACCAGCGGCGGCGCCCAGGGCAGCGGATGCGCGGGGTCGGTGACGTTCCACAGCCGCGCGGTCCGGTCGCGGCTCGCGCTGGCGAGGGTGTGCCCGTCGGGGCTGAAGGCCAGCCAGTACACCCAGTCGGTGTGGCCGAGCAGCGGCGGCCCGAGCGGCCGGGGGCGGCCGGGATCGGTGATGTCCCAGAGCCGAATGGTCTTGTCGCCGGAGCCGGTGGCCAGGGTGTGCCCGTCCGGGCTGACGGCGACGGCATAGACCGGCCCGGTGTGCGCGGTGAGCGCGGTCGACAGGGCGGTATCGCGGGAATCGATGAGCGCGGTAGCGGATTCGGCGCTGGGGCTCAACCGGTGCGCCACCAGGTCGAGCTGTGCGGCGAGGGCCGAATCGCGGCCCTTCATCTGATCGGCCTCGGCGAGCACCTGCCCGGCCACGGCGCGGTCGCGTTGCGCGCGGGCGTTCGAACCCTGTTGGAAGGCAACGACCGCCGCGCCGGACGCGGCGAGCGCGAGCACGGTCAGCAGGGCGACCGCGGCCCGCCGCAGCCGGATCAGCCGCCGCTGCTGCCGGGCCGAGGCGGCGAGGAAGTCCCGCACCTGGCCGCCGAGCAGCATGTCGTCGCCGTGGTTTCGGACCCACTCGACGGCGGTCGCCAACCGGCCGCCCCGATACAGGATGCCGGGGTCGCGGTGCTCCCGGATCCAGGCCGCGGTGGTGTCGAGCAGTTGCTGATGGGTACGGAGCCCGGCGCGGTCGCCGTCGAGCCAGCCGCGCAGCCGGGGCCACGCCTGGAGCAGCGCCTCGTGGGTGATCTCGACCGACCCGGCGTCGAGGGTGACCAGCCGGGCGCGGGCCAACTCCTCGAGGATCGGACCGGCCTCGGCGGGAAGCGAATCCGCCGCGACCCGGCGCTTGGTGTCCTCGGTGGCCTCGCCCAGCGCGACCAGGCGCAGCAGGGTGGCGCGCAGCAGGCGCTGCCGGGGCGGTGACATCGCGCTGTAGATGGTCTCGGCGGTCTGGGCGAGGGCGTGCCGGATGCCGCCCGCCGCCTCGTATCCGGCCAGGGCGAGGCTGTTGCCGCGGCGGCGGCGCCAGGTCTCGCGCATGGCATGCGATACCAGCGGCAGGACGGTGGCCTGCCCGGCGGTGTCGGCAATGATCCGGGCCAGCAGCGCGCCCTCCACCGTGCACTGGGCATCGGCCGCCGGTTGCACGACGGCCCTGCGCAATTCCTCGGTGCTCATCGGGCCGACCAGCAGTTGGGCGTCGTGCAGCGCGTCGACCAGGTCGGGATGCTGCCCGCAGCGCGCGTAGAAGTCGGCCCGGACCCCGAGGATCACCCGGGTGCGGCTGTTGGCGGCCCGGACCGCGGTCAGCAGGGCGGCGAGGAAATCCGCTCGCTCGCCATGGTTGTCGCACAGCGTGAACAGTTCCTCGAACTGGTCCACCACGATCAGCAGATCGACGTCGTCGGGGTGGGTGGCCAGCGCCTGGAGCACGCTCAGGTGCACCGCGCGCGGGTTCTCGGCGGTTTCGCGGCAGATCGTCGCCGCGGATTGGGAACCGAGGGCGGCCACGTGGGCGGCGCACTCCTCGAGCGGGTGCGGTCCCGGCGTGAAAAGCAGTGTCGGCCAACCATTTACCGCGCGGCCGGTATCGCCGCGCCGGATGCGGGGCAGCACACCGGCGCGCAGCAGCGAGGACTTTCCCGACCCCGACGCACCGAAGACCGCCAGGAATCGCTGCCGCCGAATGCGGGAGACGACCTCGTCGGTGAGTCGTTCGCGGCCGTGGAACCGGTCGGCGTCGTCCGGCTGGAACGGCGCCAAACCCACGTAGGGGCAGGCGGATTCGCGTCCGGGCGGTTCGCCGTCGCGCGTATCCCGGGCGGCATCGGTCGATTCGGCGGCCACCTCGTGCCAGCGGGCCTCCCACTGCGCGGTGTCGCCCCCGCAGGCCCGCACGTAGGCCAGCGTGATGGCCAGGCTGGGTAGTTTGCGCCCGCTGGCGGCGTCGGCCAGCGCCGACGGGGAGAACATGGCGTCGCGCGCCAGCTGCCGATACGGCGGGCTCCCGGCCTGTTTGCGGAGTTGTCGCAGGTCGATGGCGAATCGGGCCATCGCCCCGTCGTCTCGGATCGGTTGCTCGCGCCGCGGCATCGCGCCCCCCTCGGCCTTTCTCCGCACCATTGTCCGACGCGGGTTGTCCACGGTCCAACCCCTACGTGGACAACGGGATTCGACGTACCGCCCGGTCCGCCCGGGCGCACCGGGCCGCGGCGTGATTGTCCGGTCATTGTTGTCCGCCGATCGGGCCCCGACCGCGAACAATCGTCCCGGCGTAGAACCGGTCCATCGGTACTCGGCGTGACCGAGAGGGGGTGGGCACACACGCGGGGATAACGACCCGATTCCGGAAACACACTTCTTCGAAAATCAGGAGGCAACCGTGTACGGCCTGATGGAAACCATGGGGAGCAGGCTCCTCGACAGGTTCGTGCCGCGCATCGAGGCGTCGGCGATGGCATTCAACCAGTGTTGCGGCAGCGTGTGCTGCTGGGACGACTGCTGGCAGTGCGCCCATGACAAGTGCTGCGTCGACACCAGCACCGGCGCACTGACCTGCGGGACAGGCTCCTGCTGACATCCGTTCGGAACACGGGGACATCGGCTTTCCGGAGAAACCGATGTCCCCTCGCAGAGACGAGTTCTCCCATGCAGTATTTCGTCCTCGGCATCCGGGGCCTGATCGGTGCCGTATTCCTGGCGGCGTTCCTCGGCAAGGTCGCGGGCCGAGAAGCATTCGGTGAGTTCGCCGGGTCCGTGCGTGACATGCGTTTGCTACCAGCCGGTTTCGTCCGTCCGGTGGCCCGGCTCGTGGTCGGGATCGAAGGCTCGATCTGGCTGCTGCTGACAGTTCCGGTGCGGCTCACCGGCATCGTGGGGTTGTCGGTCGCGGCCGCACTGCTGGGGGTGTTCGCGCTCGGTGTGCACCACAGCGTGCAGCGCGACGTTCGCACTCCCTGCCGCTGTTTCGGCAGGACCGCCACTCCCCTGGGTCCGCGGCACGTGGCGCGAAATGTGTTGCTGGGCATTGCCTCGGCCGCGGGCGCGCTGGGGACCGCTCCGGCGGGACCCGCACAGCTTGGCGGTGCCGCGGTGGCGGTGACCGGCGGCGTGCTGCTCGGATTGCTGATCGCGGCGCTCGACGATGTCGTCGAGTTGTTCCGTCCGGTGACCCCGGCGGCACCTCACTCTCGTTGATTATCAAGCGAATCGAAAAGGATACCGAGATGGTCTTCCTCATTGCGGCGGTCGTCCTGGTGGGCGCGGTCTGCGCTCTCGACCTGCTGCTCACCCTGGGCGTGGTCAAACGGCTACGCGAGCACACGGCACTGCTGGCGGCACGGATGCCCGCGATCGGCGCGCCGAACATCGAAATCGGCATGGAGATCGGCGAATTCGCGACGGTCACGGTGGACGGCACGCCGCTGATTCCCGAATCGCTGCGCACCGACACGCTCGTCGGATTCTTCACGCCCGACTGCCGACCCTGCCGGGAGACGCTGCCGAAGTTCGTCGAGTACGCCAGGGCGGTGCCCGGCGGCCGGGACCGCGTCCTGGCCGTCGTGGTCGGCGACGCGGGCGAGGCCGGGGATATGGTCGCCGACCTCATCCCGGTCGCCCGCGTGGTGGCCGAGGGCGACGGCGGCGAACTGACCCGCGCCTTCCGCATGGTGCACTTCCCGAGCGCGCTGACGGTCGCACCGAACGGCAATGGCAGGCTCACCGTCACGACCGACCGGGTGGAGCTGGATCAGCCGCCCGTCCCGGCATGAACAGGCCGCTGCTCCGCGGGGTCCCGGTGCTGGTGCTCGGCCTCGCCCTGGCCCGCGCGGTGCTGGGACGCCGCTTCGTCGCGGTCACCGTCCGCGGGGCCAGCATGGAGCCGACCTACCGGCACGGGGATCGAGTCCTGGTGCGCCGCACCGCCGTTGCCGGACGCGGTCAGGTGGTGGTCGTCGGGGAGGGTGGGGCCGCGCACCCACCGCTCGGATCGCGGCCGTGGCAGATCAAGCGGGTGGCCGGGATCTCGGGCGACCCGGTGCCCCGCGAGTGCGCCTCCGCGCTGACGGGGCTGCGGCCGTCCGATCGGGTGCCGGACGGCAAGCTGGTGCTGCTCGGCGACAATCCGCGAGTCAGCGTCGACTCGCGGCAGCAGGGATATTTCCCGGCGGACTGGGTGCTGGGCACCGTGATCCGTCCGCTGTCCGGCGGGTCCCGATGACCACGCCGCCGACGGTGTCCGTGCGGCGGATCGCGCGCCTGTTCCGGCGGCACCGGTGGCGGCTGCTGATCGTGTGCGCCTTGATCGCGTGCTCGTCGGTGACGTCGCTGGTCTCGCCGTTCCTGTTGCGCGCGATCCTGGATGTGGCGCTGCCGCACGGCCGGACCGGGCTGCTGTCGCTGCTGGCGCTGGGCATGGTGGGCGTGACGATCGTGAATTCCTGCCTGTCGGTGGGGCAGGTGTATCTGTCCACGCTGGTGGGGCAGCGGATCATGCACGACCTGCGCAGCGCGGTGTATGCGCGGTTGCAGCGAATGTCGTTGGCGTTCTTCACCCGTACCCGCACCGGCGACATCCAGTCGCGGATCGCCAACGACATCGGCGGCATGCAGGCCACCGTGACCAATACCGCCACCCTGCTGGTCTCCAGCGTCACCACGGTGGTGGCCGGGGTGGCGGCGATGCTGGCGCTGGACTGGCGGTTGACGATCGCCGCGCTGTGCCTGCTGCCGGTGTCCGCGCGGGTGTCCTGGCGGGTCGGCGGGCAGCGCAAGGACATCATCGCGCTGCGGCAGCGGCACCTGGCCACGCTGACGTCGCTGGTGCAGGAGTCGTTGTCGGTCAGCGGGATTCTGCTGTCCCGGGCGGTGGGCCGGTCCGGGGAACTGACCCGGCGGTTCGCCGAGGGCTCGGCCACGCTGGCCGATCTGGAGGTGCGCGCCAGCATGGCCGGGCAGTGGCAGCAGTCCGGGGTCTCCGTCGTCCTGGCGGCAATGCCGACGGCCATGTACTGGGTGGCGGGGATGACCGCGACCCACGGCCGCCCGATGGTGTCGATCGGCACCCTGGTCGCCTTCACCACCTTGCAGCAGGGGTTGCTGGGTCCGACGATGTCGCTGTTGCAGATGGGGGTCGCGGTGCGCGGCTCGACCGCGCTGTTCGAGCGGGTCTTCGAGTATCTGGATCTTCCCGTCGATGTACCGGAGCCGCAGAATCCATTGCGGCCGAGCGTTGTTCGCGGTCATGTGCGCCTGGAGGACGTCGCGTTCCACTACGACGGATCGACGCCCGCGCTGTGGGATATCAGCGTCGATGTTCCGGCCGGGACGAGCCTGGCGGTGGTCGGGGCGACCGGCGCGGGCAAGACCACGCTCGGCTATCTGGTGCCCCGGCTGTACGACGTCACGGCGGGGCGGGTCACGCTGGACGGATACGACGTGCGGGAGCTGAGTTTCGACACGCTCGCCGCCGCAATCGGTGTCGTCTCCCAGGAGACCTATCTGCTGCACGCGTCCGTGGCCGACAACCTCCGTTTCGGGCGGCCCGACGCCACCCGGGACGAGCTGATCGCCGCGGCGCGGGCGGCGCACATCCACGACCTGATCGCCTCGCTGCCCGACGGATACGACACGATCGTCGGTGAGCGCGGCTACCGCTTCTCGGGCGGGGAACGCCAGCGCCTCGCCATTGCCCGCACCCTGCTGCGCAATCCGCCCGTCCTGGTGCTCGACGAGGCTACCAGCGCCCTGGACACCGCGACCGAGCGGGCGGTGCAGGAGGCGGTCGACGCGCTCGCCGCCGGGCGCACCACCATCACCATCGCGCACCGCCTGTCCACCATTCGCGACGCCGACCAGATCGTGGTCCTGCACGAGGGGCGGATCGTGGAACGCGGGACCCACGAACACCTTCTGGCCCAGGGCGGCCGGTACGCGGCGCTGGTGCGCAAGGACCACCGGTACGCGGCCGCGCTGTGACCGGCACCACACGATGTCGATGTCACGGTCGGCGTCCGGGCGGTGTCTGCGAGATGTCGGAGAAAACCGATCGGAGGAGGTGGTCGCGTTGGTGCGGGTGGTGGTGGTCGGCGCCGGATACGCGGGCGTGATGGCCGCGAATCGGCTTGCGGCGAAGGGACGTTCGGATGTCGAGGTGACGGTCGTCAATCCCTGGGCGGTGTTCGTGGAACGCATCCGGCTGCACGAGCACGCGGCCGGGACGTCGAATGCGGTGCGGCAGCTGAGGGGTCTGCTGCACCGCGACGTCCGGCTGCGGGTGGCGACGGTGGTCGGCATCGGCGAGCGGGCGGCGCTGCTCGACGACGGGGACGCGCTCGAGTACGACCGGCTGGTCTACGCGGTGGGCAGCACGACGTCGCGAGGCATCGCCGGACACGAGAACGCCTGGGGCATCGCCGATTTCGAGAGCGCCATGGGGTTGCGCGCACGACTGCGGCAGCTGCCGCCGGGGGCGCGGGTCGTGGTGATCGGTGGCGGCGCGACCGGGATCGAGAGCTCGGCCGAAATCGCCTGCCGGTACCCGGATCTGCGGGTCGAGCTGGTCTCGCGGGCGGTCGGAGCCGGGTTGCCGGAGTCCAGCCGTGCGCGAATAGCGCGCAAGCTCACCGGGATCGGCGTGCGGGTGCGGACCGGGTTGCGGGTCACCGGGATTCGCCGGGACGGCATCGATACCGACACCGGCCCGGTGCCCAGTGACTGCACCGTGTGGGCGGGGGCGTTCGGCGTGCCGGATCTGGCGCTGCGCAGCGGGCTGCCGGTGACCGACGACGGCCGGTTGCGGACCGACGACACGCTGGTGTGCGAGGGACATCGGCGGATCGTCGGCGTCGGTGACGCGGTCGCGCCCCCGCCGCGGGTCGGCGCGCATCTGCGGATGAGCTGCCAGGCCGCGATACCGATGGGCGCGCACGGCGCGGATACGACGCTGGCCCTGATCCGGGGCGAACGGCCCGCGCCGGTGTCGATCGGCATGGCCGGGACGGGCATGAGCCTCGGCCGCCGCGACGGATTCATCCAGACCGCGCACCCGGACGACACGCCACGCGAACTCGCCCTGTCCGGGCGGCCCGCGGCATTGCTCAAGGAGCGGGTCTGCCGGTTCACCCTGACGTCGCTGCGGTTCCCGCGCGCCTATCGCTGGCTGCCCGGCCCGGACCCGCTGCCCGCGCCTATCGCGGCCGTGTCCGGGTGAGCGCGCGGCGCATCAGCCGCTCACCGGGATCGTCCGGTGAGCGGCCGATGTCGGTGAAGCCGTGGCGTCGGTAGAGCGCCGCCGCGGGCTCGTTGCCGGTCTTGACCGACAGCACGACCTCGCGCGAATCCGCCCAGCGCACAACGGAAAGCACGGCCGCATCGCCGACACCGCGACCGCGGGCGAACGGCGCCACCCACATCGAGATGAGCTCGACCGTGCCGTCGGCACAGCTACAGGCCGACACCATGCCCGCCGGTTCGCCGTCCAGGTGCAGCACCACATTCAGCGGAACATCGGAAAGGCGTGCGCGCCACCGCTGTTCGGTATCGCCCGCCCCGCTCCACTCCGCAAGCGTGGAACCGAACGCGGCCGCCGACTCGCCGAGCGCCTGCCGCCGCAATCGCCGCCACAGCCGCCAGTCCTCGGCTGTCAGAACCTGCTCTTCGATCATCCGGCCCCCTCATCTCGATCCCCGCGCGAACGTACCATCGTCTGTCTGTGGACAAGTCGACGGTGGCGTGGATCAACGGGGCCGCACTGTCCGTCAGAGGCCGAGGCTCTTCAGGATCGCGCCGATTACCGGGATGGAGTCGGCGCTACCGGTGCCGCCGGGGGTGGGGGTGGTGGTGCAGTTGGGGTCGTTGGCGGCGAGGACGGTGACGGTGGTGGGGCCGATGACGTAGGCCGCGCCCGGTTCGTCGCCGTGCAGGAAGAGGTTGTGGGTGCCGCTGGACGTCGGGGTCCAGGTGACGGTGGCGTCCTGGTTGGGCTCCCACGTCTGCCGCCCGCCGATCACGGTGGAGCCGTCGAGGAAGTAGTAGGAATCGGTGCCGGACTGTAGTTTCGACGACGGCACGGTGAGCGTGTACTGCTGACCGACGCACTGCACCGTTCCCGACACCGTCAGGAACGAATCGTCGGCGTTCGCGGCCCCGGCCGTCGACACCGCGGACGCGGCGACCACCGCGAGCGCGGCCACCCCGGCTACTCGTAGACGCATCAAGACGCACTCCTCATCTGGGGAAATAGCATCAAATAGGTTGTAGCAACCGGATATCGGGACGATCAGCAGCCTTGTTACCCGCCCGCGGAGCCGCCCCCCAGTACCCGCCCGCGCGGAGCGTGGGCGGGTAACCCGCGACCACCGAGGACTACGCGGCCCGGGGAGTGGGCCTGTGTAGATCCTCGTGGAGGCGGCGGTGGGTGGGGCAGCGGTAGGCCGGGCCCGGGGTGACGAAGGCCGGGTCCAGGCGTTGTGCGAAGGTGAGATTGTCGCGGCGCCAGCAGTCGATGCACACGGACTTGTCCATGCCTGCCTCCTCGGGTCATCGTCCATTGAGGACCCTGTGGTGATCGGATTCCCATCGGACTCCGGATTCGAACACCTCTACCCGTTTACTCGCCGGTACGCGGCCGGATTGTTACAACCGGCGGTCCGGCACGCTAGCCGTCGACGGTGAGCACCGAGCCCGCCGCGACGGTCCGGCCGCCCTCGCGGACCGCGAAACCGAGCCCCGGCTCCAGCGGAACCGGTTGCCCCAGTGTCACTGTCGCGTCGACGGTCTCGCCCGGCAGCGCCAACGGCGTCGAGCCGAGCGTGACATCGCCGACGACATCCCCTGTGCGCAGGTAGAACTGCGGCCGGTAGCCGGTGGCGATCGCCGTGCGCCGCCCGCCCTCCGCGGCCGACAGCAGCCGGATCCGCGCGCTGAAGCGGGTGCGCACGGCAATGCTGCCGACCGCGGCGACGACCTGCCCGCGCCGCACCTGCCCCCGCTGCACGCCGCGCAGCAGCAGCGCGACATTATCGCCCGCCTCCGCGAACTCCATTGTCCGGCCGAAGGTTTCGATGCCCGTGACCACCGTCTCCAGCTCCGAGCCGTACCCGAGCACCGCGACCCGATCGCCCGGGCGGACCCGGCCGCGCTCCACCGCACCGGTGACGACGGTGCCGCGCCCGGTAATGGTGAGCACGTTCTCGATCGGCAGCAGGAACGGCGTATCGGTGTAGCGCACCGGCGTGGGAATGTGCGCGTCCACCGCGTCCAGCAGCGCCAGCACCGCCGCCGACCAATACGAATCGCCTTGCAGCGCACGCAATCCGGAGACCGGCACCACCGGGGTGCCCGCGCCGTCGTAGCCGTGCGCGGTCAGCAGCTCGCGGACCTCGAGCTCGACCAGCTCCAGCAGCTCGGCGTCACCGATATCGGCCTTGTTCAGCGCGACCACGATGTGCTCGACGCCGACCTGCCGGGCCAGCAGCACGTGCTCGACGGTCTGCGGCATCACGCCGTCCTGGGCGGACAGCACCAGGATCGCGCCGTCGATCTGCGCGGCGCCGGTGATCATATTCTTCACGAAGTCGGCGTGCCCCGGCATGTCGACGTGCGCGTAATGCCTGGTGGCGGTCTCGTATTCGACGTGCGCGATGGTGATGGTGATACCGCGCGCGACCTCCTCCGGCGCGCGGTCGATCCGCTCGAACGGCACGAACGAGCCGCCGCCGCGCTCGGCGAGGACCTTGGTGATGGCGGCGGTCAGGGTCGTCTTGCCGTGGTCGACGTGACCCATGGTGCCGATGTTCAGGTGCGGCTTGGTGCGAATGTAGGGCTGCTTGGCCATGATCGGGAACCTTCCCCGGAAGTCGTGCATCGGGACCTCGGCGACGAACCACCTCCCCCGCCCGAGATCCCGGAACGTCCCGGAGAAGGTCAGCGTCGTGCGCCGTCGAATGCGACCACCGCGGCAGCGGCCATCGCGCCCGCACCCGCGGGCGAAGCGACGAACAGCTGCCGGAACATGCGAATCATGGTGCCGCCCAGGCCCCGCCGCCCGCCACCGATTTTCCACCGGCCCGGCTCGTCTAGGACGGTCGCTGCGCACCCGGCTCCCGCGCGGGCAGGCCGCGCAGGAGTGTGCCGAGGAACAGGTCGAAGCGGGGGGCGCTGCGGCCGAGATCGAGCGGATTCTCCTGGGTGGCAAGCCAGCTGACGACGGAGGTGATGAAGATGTACCAACTCTGCTCGGCGAGTTCGGGATCGACCCCGGCGTCGGTGAAGGCGGTGACGACCGCGCCGCGCAGCCGCCCGAAGGAGTGGGCGGTGTGGCGGTGCGGGCGCGCGGTGCGGGTGGCGTAGCCGGGGACGGACAGGAAATGGTCGTGCATGGCCCAGGCGACCCGGGCCAGCCATTCCCGCCATTGCCCGCCGCCCGGACCGTCGGGGGGCAGGATGCGGTCGATCATCGCCTCGCTGACGAGATCGAACAGTTCGTCGCGGTTGCGGACCCAGCGGTAGAGGGCGCCGTGGGTGACCTCGAGCCGCGCCGCGAGGTCGCGCATGGTCAGCGTGTCGAGGTTCCCGGCCGAGAACGCGGCGTCGACGATCCGCTCGCGGTTCAGCTGGGCGGGGCGTCCCGGTCGGGGGCGGGCTGTCTCGGCATCGGCCATGGTCGGGACTCTACGAGAGGGTCACCGAACATAGTTAGTGACCATTGGTTACAAACTTGCTAGGCTCGGGGCATCAATCGAACGACGCTGCGAGGAGACACCGTGGAGACGACTCGAATCCCGGCACCGGTGGGCACGACGCTGCTGCTGAGCGACGACGAGGTGCGCCGGGCCACCGATATGACGGCACTGGTCGACGCCATCGAGACCGCGCTCGGCGAGGCGCCCGGGCCGCGGCTGGCCATGCCGCAGCGATCCAATCTGCGGATCGAGGGCACGTTCCTCCGGCTGGCTCCGGCCATCATGGGCGGGGCGGGGGTGTTGGGGCTCAAGATGTTTCACGGCTCGTTCGAGCGCGGGGTCCGATACCTGGTGGTGCTCTGCGATATCGCGACCGGCGCGGTGACGGGCCTGGTCGACGCCGCCTATCTCACGGCCGCGCGCACCGGGGCCACCTCCGGGGTGGCGACCGGGCGGCTGGCCCGGGCCGACGCCCGCACCGTCGGCATTATCGGGGCCGGTCTCGAGGCCGAGACCAATCTCGCCGCGGTGGCTGCCGTGCGGGCGATCCGGCGGGCGAAGGTGTTCAGCCCCAGGCCGTTTCGGCGCGAGGCATTCGCCGAGCGGATGAGCGCGACACTCGGCATCGAGGTCGCGCCGGTCGACTCCGCCCGGGAGGCGGTCGCCGCGACGGATGTGGTGGTGGCCGCGACCAATACCGGATCCGGCGGCCCGGTCGCGCTGCGCGGCGAATGGCTCGAGCCCGGACAGCACGTGGTGTCGATCGGCTCGACGGCACCGGCCCTGCGCGAACTCGACACCGACACCTTCACCCGGGCCGACGCCGTCTGCTTCGACGCCCCACCCGATCTCGTCATCGCCGAGTCGGGCGACATCACGGCCTGGCACGACCTCGATCCCCAGGCGGTCGCGGCCGCGCCCACCCTGACCGCGCTGCTGCGAGACGAGGCTCGGGGCCGACGCCGGGCCGACGACATCACGGTCTTCAAGTCCATCGGCGCCGCCGATCAGGATCTCGCGGCCGCCGTCGCCGTGTGCGAAAGGGCTAGGACCCTCGGAATAGGCACCGAGATCGGCAGCGTCGCCTCACTGAAGACGTTCTGACCGGCTCCTGTCCGATTCGTTCAAGATTCTTCGGCGCGGCCCGCGGTTGACTGGCCGCATGAAAGCCTCCATCGATGCCCTCAGCCTCGCCGTCGACGACGTGGAGCGCGCGATGCGCTTCTACCGCGACGGCCTCGGCCTGTCCACGCCGGGGATCATCGGCACGGAATTCGTTGCGGACCAAGAGAATCCGGGCGGCACCGTCGCCATGTTCACCCTCGACAACGGAATGCTGCTGTCGGTGTACGGGCGCACCGACCTGGCCACCGACGCCGGGGTGCCGCTCGAACGAGTCACCGGCTCCGCCGTCGGCCTGGGCTGGTTCGTCGACAGCAGGGACGAGGTGGACCGGGTGCTCGCCCGCGCCGCGGCGGCGGGCGGCACCATCATCCGCGCGCCGCTGACCCGCCCGTGGGGCATCTACGCGGGCTACTTCGCCGACCCGGACGGCCACCTCTGGGAGGTCGTGTACTTCCTGGACGGCAGCCGCCCGGGGGAATGACACCTCCGTCATCCCGGCATGCTTTTGGCCGGGATCAGTAGTACGGCAGCGGCTTGTTCTCCCGGGCCCAGGTCTGCTCGACCTCGGTGCCCGGCCCCGGCGGGAAGAGACCGGCGATCATCCACAGGTCCCGGGGCGACTCGTAAGTGTGGAATTCCCAATGCAATCCGCGGTCGCGGGTGTAGGGGGCCATGATCTCGTTCAGTCGCTCGGTGGAGCGTTTGCGCAGGGCGGGATCGTCGAGATGGCGGGCCAGGTGTTCGACGACGATCCGCACGGTGTCGGTCGCCTGCTCGCCGCCGACGAAGAACGAGGACTCGTCGACCTCGTCGAATACCACCACGACGTAGAACGCGGGCAGGCCGAAGCCGGTGTAGAAGTCGGTGATGTCCCGGGCGAAATTCTTCTTGTCCGCCTCGGAGTAGGTGTCGGCCGGGTGATAGATGTGCCAGAGCGGCATCGGGTGCGTCCTTCTGAGTCGAAAAGAGTTGTGGGACAGGGTCAGCGGCCGATGGCGAGGGTGAGCCCCTCGACCGGGCCGGACAGCGCGGCCTTCACCCGCCGGGTCGCCTCGTCGACGAGCACCTCGCGCTCGCCGCGCTGCACGCCGTCGAACACCGCGGCGGCGACCCGGGCCGGATCGATCTTCTCGACGTCGAGCCGCCGCACCATGTCGGTGTCCGCGAAGGCCAGATGCACCCCGACCACCTGGGTGTGCTGCGCGGCCAACTCGACGCGCAGCGAATTGGTCAGCGACCAGAACGCCGCCTTGGACGCCCCGTAGGCCGCCGCGCCCGCGCCCCACGACAGCACCGAATGGATGTCGACCAGCGCGCCGCCGCCCCTGGCCGCCAGGATCGGCGCGAACGCCTGCGCGACCCGCAGCGGGCCGAAGACATTGGTCTCGAATGTGGCGATGACATCGGCCATGTCGGCCCGCAGCAGCGGCGCGGGCAGCAGCACGCCCGCGTTGTTGACCACGATGTCGACATCGCGGGCCCGGTCGGCCACCGCCGCGACGGACGCCGCGTCGGTGACATCCAGGGCGAGCGGTTCGATGCGCGGGTTCGCATCGGGCTCGGGCGTGCGGGCCGTCGCATAGACCTTGGCCGCGCCGCGGCGCAGCAGTTCGTCGACGAATGCGCGGCCGAGCCCGCGCCGCCCGCCGGTCACCAGCGCGACCGCGCCCTCGATTCTCGTCATGTCTCTCTCTTCCGGATCGATTCCGCTGACGAAATAGATTATTCTCATCATCTAAACGGATGCGCAAGACTGGAACCGCCCATCGCATCTCGAACGGAAGGGGTTCACGTGCCGCGAGCATCCCGAGCACAGGCCGAGTCGCATCGCAGGGAGGTCCTGGACGCGGCCGCGGCGCAGATCCGCGAGCGCGGGGCCGCCGCGGTGACCGTCCCGGAGGTGATGGCCGCGGCCGGGCTCACCCACGGCGGGTTCTACCGGCACTTCCGCTCCAAGGACGATCTGGTGACGCAGGCGTGCGAGGCCGCCTACGCGGAGAAGATCGGCGAGATGGACCGGATTCGCGCGGACAGCCCGGACGGTCCGGCGGCGCGACGCGCGTTCATCTGGCGCTACCTGTCGGTCGCGCATCGCGACGCGGCCGGGCAGGGGTGCGGTATCGCGGCGCTGGCGGGGGATGTGGCGCGCGCCGAGGCCGAGAGCCCCTTGCGCCCGGCCTATCTCGACGGCATCCGGACCATGCTCGGCAGGCTCGCCGACTTCGGGGAACGCACCGGCGACACGGATCCCGAACTGCTGGTCGAACTGTCGGTGATGGCGGGTGCGCTCATGCTGGCGCGGGCCAGCGCGGGCGACGAACTGTCCACCCGGATCCTCGCTGCCGCCAAGGACTTTCTGATAGGGGCGGACGCGGAGCCCACCGGGCAGTCATGATAAGAGCATGTCGGACACCGGCTTCCAGTCCCCTATACCCGAACGGCCCCTTCCCCCCGACGATCCCGGGCGCTCGCTGACCGTCGCCGATGCGAACACCGGTGCCGGACTTCGACATCTGACACTGTCGGGTGACGTGTACACCATCCTGGTGCCCGGCTCGGCCACCGCCGGGCACTACACCCTGATCGATATGCGGGTGCCGCCGGGTGGCGGCCCGCCCGCGCACCGGCACGACTTCGAGGAGATGTTCACGATCACGGCGGGCCGCATCCGATTCACCTTCCGCGGCACCGACATCGAGGCCGGGGCCGGGCAGACCGTGAACATTCCCGCCAATGCCCCGCACTACTTCCGTAATGCGTCGGAGGAACCGGCCCGCATGCTGTGCATGTGCACCCCGGCCGGGCAGGACGAGTACTTCCTGGCGGTCGGCCTGCCGGTCGCAGACCCGGACAACCCGCCCGCCCTCACCGACGCCGAGCAGGATGGGATCCTCGACCGGGCGCGGCGGCTCGCGCCGAAGTATCGCACCGAGTTTCTCTGAGGTACCGAATTCCCATGACGTAACGCGTGACCCGAACATCCGGGAGGAATCATGCCACCACGTATGAACAGTGCCGCGACCACGATCCCCGGCCCCGACTGCGCGGGCGACGGCTCCGCCGAGATCATGGCCGCGGGCGGGCTGCACAACTATCAGCTGAGATTGCACGCCGAATACGGTCCGGTGGTGCGCTTCCGGCTGCCGGGCGCGGGAACGGCGGTGTCGGTCGCCGATCCGGTGCTGCTGGAGGCGACCGCCCGCATCGATAAACGGCCGGAGAAGTTGTTCGGATTCCTTGCGCCCCTGCAAGAATCGGGGAACCTGCAAACCCTCGACGCGCGCGAGCATGCGCCGTGGCGGCGGGTGCTGCTGTCGGTGCTGGCCGGACGCCCCTCGCACGAGGCGCATTTCGGGCAGTTCGTGGCGCTGGCGGGCGAGCTGGCCGACCGGTGGGCCGAGACCGCCGCGGCCGGGCCCATTGCGCTGCAACGCGATCTCAGCGAGCTGTCGCTGCGCATGATCGGCGCCTACGCCTTCGGCAGCGCGGTGGACTCCCCCGAACAGGCCGGTCGGATCGTGGCGGCGTTCAAGGATGTGCTGACCGAGTATCTGGCGCAACAGAATCGGACCGGCGATGATCACGCACGCCGCCTGCGCGCACAGCGGGCGCTGGCCTATCTCCGCGCCACCGTCGACGAGGTGCTCGCCGTGCACGAGGCCGCCGGCGCGCGCGACGACGGCGGCGATCTGATCGCCGCCCTGGCCGCGGCGGGCCAGTCCGCGGCGCGCATCCGCGACACCGTGCTGATCATCATGCTGGCCGCGCACCACACCACCGGCGTGGCCGTGTCCTGGACGCTGTATCTGCTGGCGCAGCACCCGGATTCGGCCGAGCGCCTGGCCGCGGAGGTGGACCGCGTGCTCGGCGACCGGCCCGCGCCAGGCTACGCGGATATCAAGCGACTGACGTATCTGACCGCGGTGCTGAAGGAGTCGATGCGCCTCTACACGCCGGGCCCCTACGGCGCGCGCGAGACCACCGAGGATATTCGCCTGGGCGACTACACGATTCCCGCCGGAACCACCATCTTCTACCCCTTCCGGGCCGTGCACATGAACCCCGACCATTGGCCGGAGCCCGAGGTCTTCCGGCCCGAACGGTTCGCCCCCGGCCAGGCCGCCCACCGCGCCCGGCTCGCCTACATCCCCTTCGGCCTCGGCCCCCGCAGCTGCGAGGGCGCCACCCTGGCCATGACCGAGGCCCAACTGGTCCTGGCAATCCTGGTGCACCGCTTCCACTTCGAACTCCCCGCCAACCACACGGTAACCCCGATCGAACGCTTCGTCCTGTGGGCAGAGGAGGACATCTTGATGACGGTCATCCCACGCTGACCGTCAATCCGCAAGCCGCGCATCCTCGATAACAGGCATGCCGGTCAGACCGCAGGCCGCGCACCCTCAATGACAGGCATGCTCAGACCGGCTACGTGCGCACTCTCGATGACAGGCATGCCCGTCAGACCGCAAGCCGCGCACCCTCAATGACGGGGCATGCTCAGACCGGCCAAGTGCGCACTCTCGATGACAGGCATGCCCGTCAGACCGCAAGCCGCACGCCCTCAATGACGGGGCATGCTCAGACCGGCCAAGTGCGCATCCTCGATGGCAGCATGCCCGTCAGACCGCCAGGTGTGCATCCTCGATCGTGACGGGCTGGGCGGGCAGGCCGTCGCGGGGGCCGCGTTCGGTGGGGGTGATGCCTGCCGCGACCATGCGGTCCAGGACGTCCATTCCGCTCACGACCCGGCCGAGTACCGAGTAGGCGGCCGGGATGTGGGCGTAGGAGTGGACGATGAAGAACTCGCTGCCGTTGGTGCCGGGGCCCTGGTTGCCCATGGCGATGGTGCCGCGCTCGTAGGCTTCGGTGCCGTCGACCTCGTCGGGGAACCGGTAGCCCGGGCCGCCCTTCTCGACCTCGTAGATGTCGCCGCACTGCAGCACGCCCAGGCGGGCGCTGTCGGTCAGCCGCCAGCACCGGCTCTGGTCGTAGAAGTGTTGCAGCACAAGGCTCGTCATATTCTGCACGGCGCAGGGCGCGGCCCCGGCGCGGTCGAGGCGCAGGGTCACCGGACCGTAGTCGAACCGAAGGGTGACGTCGATGGTGCCGAGGGTCGGGGCGATCGGCGGCGGGGCCAGCACCGGCCGGGCCGCCGGGTTCTCCGGGGTCGGCGTGAACGAGCACCACGTCACCGGCGCGGGCGCGGCCGAGGCCGGATTCGCGCCGGTGATCAGACCGGACATCGACACAATGGCAACGGCCAGTGCGGCACCCCAGCGTGACTTCATAGGCAGCAACGTAGCGGATACACCGTCACCACGGGAGGGGACCGGAGCGGGAAAAGGATCCGCCGGTCGGTCCGTCCGGACCGATCTGCGCCATCGCGACAATGATCTCCGCGCCCTCCGCGACGGTCTGGGTGCCGGTGTTGCCGTTGAGATCGGTTGCGGTGTAGCCGGGTTCGACGGCATTGATGCGAATCGCGGGGAACGCCTTGGCATACTGCACGGTCACCATGTTGACCGCGGCCTTCGACGCCGGATAGGCCACGCCGGGGTAGTCGTACGCCGAGGTGCCCGGTGTGGTTACGACGGTCAGCGAGCCGAGCCCACTGCTGACATTGACCACCACCGGTGCGGCGGAGCGCTGCAGCAGCGGCAGGAAGGCACGGGTGACCCGGACGATGCCGAAGACGTTGGTGTCGAAGACTTCTCGCATGACGTCGCCGGTCACCTCCGCCGCGCCGGGTACGCCATTGGTCGCGGTGCGGCTCTCGATCCCGGCATTGTTGATCAGCACATCCAGACCGCCCTCCGCCGCAAGGGTTTTCGCGGCGGCCTCGATGGAGGCGTCGGCGGTGACATCGAGTTGCACGGGCCGCGCGCCGATCTGCTCGGCGGCCCGGTGGCCGCGCTCGGCGTCGCGGCTGCCGAGGTACACGGTGTGCCCGGCGGCGACGAGCTGGCGGGCGGTTTCGAATCCGAGGCCCTTGTTGGCTCCGGTGATCAGTGTTGTCGTCATGGCTACAGCGTCGTCCCGGGCGGAGCGGGCAGCCAGGAGTCCGATCTTCCTGGGACTGCCGATACCAGGTACGGCGGCGGGCCGTGGCGCAGACTGGGGTCATGGCGACGGCGGAATTCGGGCAGGCGGTCCGGCGGTGGCGGGACCGGATCTCGCCCGAGGCGGCGGGGCTGCCCAGCGGCGGGCAGCGGCGCGCGCCCGGATTGCGGCGGGAGGAGCTGTCGCAGCTGGCCGGGATCTCGGTCGACTATGTGACCCGGCTGGAACAGGGCCGCGCGTCCAATCCGTCCACGCAGGTGGTGGAGGCGCTGGCCCGGGCGCTGCGGCTGTCCGGGGACGAGCGCACGCACCTGTATTGCCTGGCGGGACTGGCGCTCCCCGATCCCGAGACCGTGTCGACCTTCATCACCCCGAGCGTGCAGCGCATGCTCGACCGGCTCAGCGGCACGCCGGTCGGCGTGTACGACGCCTCGTGGACCCTGCTGGTCGCCAACCCGCCGTACGCGGCGCTGATGGGCGATTGCACCGGGTGGCGCGGCCTGGAGCGGAATGCGGTCTGGCGCAATTTCCTCGGCCCGGGCGGCCGCGCGCGGCACACCCCGGAGGAGTTGCGCGCCTTCCACACCGCCATGGTCGCCGACCTGCGCGCGGCCGCCGCCCGGTACCCGGCCGACCGCCGCCTGCGCGAGCTGATCGCGACGCTGCGCGCGGACAGTCCCCGCTTCGCCGAGCTGTGGGACTCCGGCGCCGTGGGCCGCCACAACGGCTCCCGCAAGACCATCGACCATCCCCTGACCGGTCCGGTCACCCTCGACTGCGACGTCCTGACGGTCGCCGGAACCGACCTGCGGATCATCGTCTACACCGCCGAGCCGGGCACCGAGGACGCCGAACGCCTCGCGCTGATCACCGTGCTCGGCACGCAGACCATGACCGGGTGATCCGGCGGGAAAACGTCCGCGCGCGGCCGGTTCCGGTGCAAGGTAGAAGGATGCGTGCCTTGGTGATCGACGAACCCGGACGGTTCGCGGTGGAGCGGGTGCCGGATCCGGCGCCGGGTGCGGGCGAGGTGGTGGTGCGGGTCGGGGCCGTGGGAATCTGCGGGACGGACCTGCACATCGTGGCGGGCGAGTTCCCGCCGACGCCGTATCCGATCGTGCCGGGGCACGAGTTCGCCGGGGAGGTGGTCGCGCTCGGAGACGGCGCGGCGGGGGTGCGGGTCGGTGATCGGGTGGCGGTGGATCCGTCGCTGTTCTGCGGGCGGTGCCACTACTGCGCGATCGGGCGCGGAAATCTGTGCGAGAACTGGGGCGCGATCGGCGACACCGTGGACGGGGCGATGGCCGAATACGTGCGGGCGCCCGCGGCGAACTGTCATCGGCTGCCGGGGCACGTGCCGGACCCGCACGGGGCGCTGGTGGAGCCGCTGTCCTGCGCGGTGCACGGATTCGATGTGCTGCCACGGGAATTGGGCTCGCACTACCTGATCTACGGCGCGGGAACGATGGGCCTGCTCATGCTGCAACTGGCGGTCGCGGCGGGGGCGGCCTCGGTGTGCGTGGTCGACGTGAACGCGGCCCGGCTGGAGGTGGCGCGCACGCTGGGCGCGGACGCCGCGGTCACGGCCGCCGACGAATTGGACCGGCCGGAGGGCTGGGAGATCGTCATCGACTGCACGGGCGCGATCGCGGCCATCGAGGACGGGCTCGCGCGGGTGCGCCGCGGCGGGACGTTCCAACAGTTCGGGGTGGCCGCGGCGACGGCGCGCGCGTCGATCTCGCCGTTTCGGGTGTACAACGACGAGCTCACCATCGTCGGCTCGATGGCCGTGGTGCACAGCTTCGGCCGGGCCGTGGACCTGCTGGGCGAGGGTGTGATAGACGCGGAAACCATGATCACGCACGACTTCCCGCTCGACGACTTCGCCGAGGCGCTGCACACCTTCCGATCCGGCACCGGACGCAAGATCCAGATCCGGCCCACGGCACGGGAGCGGCACTGATGCTGGTAGCGGGAGTCGACAGCTCGACCCAGTCGTGCAAGATCGTCGTCTGCGACGCGGACACCGGAAAGGTGGTGCGGCACAACCGGGCCCGCCATCCGGACGGCACATCGGTGCCCGCCGAGGCATGGTGGCGGGCGCTGCGGGAGGCGAGCGAGGGCCTGCTCGACGGGGTGGCGGCCATCGCCGTGGCGGGCCAGCAGCACGGCCTGGTCGCCCTGGACGCCGACGGTTACCCGGTCCGGGATGCCCTGCTGTGGAACGACACCCGCTCGGCCCACGCCGCCGACGACCTCGTCACCGAACTCGGCGGCCCCCAGGCATGGGCGGACGCGGTCGGCATCGTCCCCCGTGCCGCCCACACGGTATCGAAGCTGCGCTGGCTGGCCGACCACGAACCCGACCTCGCGAATCGCGTTGCCCGCGTCCTCCTTCCACACGACTACCTGACCTGGCAACTACGCGGCGGCACCCCCGGCCTGACCCCGACCACCGACCGCGGCGACGCCTCGGGCACGGCGTACTGGTCGGCGGCCACGGGCCGATACCGAACCGACCTGGTATCACTGGCCTTTCGCGGCCGAACCCCGGAACTACCCCGGGTACTCGGCCCGGCCGAACTCGCGGGACACACCCCGCAGGGCATCGCCGTCGCCGCCGGAACGGGCGACAATGCCGCCGCGGCACTGGGTTTGGGGATAGGCGTCGGGGATGCGGTGGTGTCACTGGGCACCAGCGGGACGGCTTATACGCGCAGCGAGACCGCCGCCGCGGACGCCACCGGCGCCGTCAACGGTTTCGCCGATGCCACCGGCGCGTACCTCCCGCTCGTGTGCACGCTCAACGCCGCCCGGGTTCTGGAGGCTACCGCCGCCATGCTCGGCATCGAGCACGCCGAGCTGGAAGCGGTTGCCCGGCAATCCGTTCCGGGTGCCGCGGGTCTGACCCTGCTCCCCTACCTCACCGGCGAGCGCACCCCGAACCTGCCCGACGCGACCGGCACCCTGCACGGCCTCACCCTCACCAACATGCTCCCCCGGCACGTCGCCCGCGCGGGCATCGAGGGCATGCTGTGCAATCTCGCCGACGCCCTCGACCAGCTGAACACCGACGGCACCGCGCCCCGCCGCGTCGTCCTCATCGGCGGCGCCGCCGCCAATCCCCTGGTCGCCGAGGTGGCCAGCGAGATCTTCGACGCCACCGTCGCCGTCCCCGAGCCCCGGGAGTACGTCGCCCTCGGCGCGGCCCGCCAGGCCGCGTGGGCGCTGGCCGCGACCCCCGAACCGCCCGCCTGGGACCCACCGCCCACCCGCGAAATCCCGCCTCCCCCGGCCTCTCCCGGTCGGGAGATCCGCGCCCGCTACGGCCGCACCCGCCGCCTGGTCCACCGTCTATGAGCCCCGCGGAAGCCGCCGGACAACTAGTCCGCGAGCGATTCCCCCATGCTCGGGCCGCCTGGCTCGGGGGTAGCTCCGCGAGCGGAAACGCCACGGCGACATCGGATCTGGATGTGACCGTGCTGCTAGCAGGGCCACCGGCGCCGTATCGGGAGTCTTTGCACCACGGGGATCGGCCGGTGGAGTTGTTTGTGCAGACGGAGGAGACGTTGGAGTTCTTTCGGGCCGAGGAGCGGGCGCGGCGGCGGCCTACCACGCTGCGGTTGATCGCGCAGTCACACATCCTCGTGGATGGTGACGGTAGCGGGGTTCGGCTGCGGGACTCGTGTGCCCGGCTCTTGGCCGCCGGGCCGGATCCGTTGACCGAGGCCGAGGTGCGTGCCGCCCGCTATCGGAGCACCGATCTCCTCGACGATCTGCTCGGCTCGCCCGATGCCGATGAACGGCTCGCGATCGCGGCGACGCTGTGGCGGGCGACCGCCGACCTGCTGGTGACCGGGCACGGGCGGTGGACCGGTGACGGTAAGTGGCTGCATCGGGAAATGGTTGCGCTGGACCGCGATGCGGGGACCGATCATGCCGGTGCGCTGGGACGCGGGGTGCGGTGCGTGGCGTCCGGGGATATCGCGCCGATGGCGACGGCCGTCCTGCGGGTGCTGGATCTGTTCGGGGGCAGGCTTTTCGACGGGTTCCGGGTGGCAGGACCGGCGTAGCGGTCTCTGACGGTGATTTGACAGACCCGTTGGAATTTGTGGTATCCGCCGGAATCAGGTTGCATTACCGTCGAATTCGTGAGTGCTCTCGATGCCGTAGCGTTGCGGCGGGCCCTGCTGAGCGAGACCGATCTGCTCGGGGAATTCTATCGCACGGCCGATCCGGCAATGCCGGTGCCGACCTGTCCGGGCTGGACATTGAGCGATCTGATCGCGCATGTCGGGGCCGGGCACCGCTGGGTTGCCGCGCTGATCGCCGACCGGTCCACCGGACCGTACGCCATCGATCAGGTGCCCGATGCGGGGCGGCCGAACGGGATCGACGCGACCGTGGCCTGGCTGCGAGATGGCGCGCGGCTGGTGCTCGCGGCCATCGACGCCATCGGATCCGACGTGCCGGTATGGACCGCGTATGGAGCGGCACGCCCGGCCGAGTGGTGGGTGCGCCGCCGCCTGCACGAGGTGACCGGGCACCGCGCGGACGCCCTCCTCAGCGACGCCCGGCCGGTGACGATCGACGCGGTCCTCGCCGCCGACGGCGTCGCGGAATTCCTCTCCCTGATCGCGATGGGATCCACCCACTTCGAGACCCCTCTGGACCACGGCACCAGCCTGTCCCTGCACGCCACCGACACCGACGCCACCTGGTCGGTCCGCCGCGCGACCGACACCATCGTCTGGACCGACGGCCGACTCCCGGCCACGACAACCGTCCGCGGCCCGGCGGTCGAGGTGTATCTCCTGCTTCTGCGGCGCATTTCGGCCGACCATCCCCGGCTAGAGGTCGACGGGGACCCGGCCGTGCTCGATACCTGGTTGCGGCGCACCGCATTCTGATTCCGGCGAATCGTCGGAAATCATCCGGACCGGTGTGGTCGGCGGGTACCGTCGAGGTTCGTGCTGTCGGGCGGCGAAAGTTGTGCCCGCGCACGGGGATCGGCCGCGAACAGGGGTGGAGGCGAGGTCGGGATGAGGCGCTGGGGCGTAGTCGCGGGGGCGGTGGCGGCCGTCGTGATCGCGGTTTGTGGTCGGGCGCAGGCGGATCCGGTGCCGCCGGAGCAAGACTCGTTTTACGCGGTGCCGGGCGATGTCGGCGCGTACGCGCCGGGGACGGTGCTGCGGTCGCGGCCGTCCACCGTCACGTTCGCGAATCTGCCACTGCCGGTGACGGCCCGGCAGCTGCTGTATGCCACCACCGACAGTCACGACGCACCCACCGCCACCGTCGCGACCGTGCTGGCCCCGGCCACCCCCTGGCCCGGCCCCGGACCGCGCCCGCTGCTGTCGTTCCAGGTCGCCGAGGACGGGGTCGCGACCTCCTGCGCTCCGTCGTATGCGCTCGGCGCGGGGCTCGCCGCCGGGCTGGGGAGCGCGCACTCGGATGTGGTGTCGATGGCGGCGACCGCGCTCACCCGGGGCTGGGCCGTGGTCACCCCGGATTTCGAAGGGCCGCAGTCGGAATTCCTCGCCGGGCCGATGGCCGGGCACGGGGTGCTCGACGGTATTCGCGCCGCGCTCGCGGGCGGAACCGACGGGCTGACCCCGCGCTCCCCCGTCGCGCTCACCGGATATTCCGGCGGCGCGTTCGCCTCGCTGTGGGCCGCCGAGTTGCAACCGACCTACGCCCCCGACCTCCCGCTCGTCGGCGCCGCGGTCGGCGGCATGCCCGCCGACCTCACCGCCGTCCCCCGCGACGTCGACGGTGGCCCGTTCTCCGGCTTCCTGGTCGGCGCGCTCATCGGCCTGGACCGCGCCTACCCGGAAGCGGGGCTGCGCACCCTGCTCAGCGCGCACGGCGCGGCCGTCATCGCGTCCGGCGACAACGATTGCGTGGTGCAGATGCTCGCCCGGTATCCGTTCCTGCACAGCACCGAATTGTCCAGCACGCCGGACCCGCTCGGCACTGCGCGCGCGGTCCGGCTGTTCCGGCGCAACAGCCTCGGCCATGCCACGCCGGGCATACCGATCCTCGAATACCACGCCCTCGGCGACGAGGTCACCGATGTGGCGCAGGCCGACGCACAATTGGACCGCTACTGCGCGGCCGGAGTCGCGGTGGACCGCATTCGCGAACCCGGCGAACACCTGTCCGGCGCGATGACCGCCATGCCGTGGATCGGCGCCTACCTGGCCGACCGCATCGCCGGGAACCCCGCCCCGACCAATTGCGGAACAACCTGACCCACAACACTTTTCAGCCCGTCACCACCTCGTGACGGCTGGCGCGATGCGAGCGCCGGTACTCGCTGGGCGAGATGCCGACCTCCCGCCCGAAGTGCGCGCGCAGATTGGCGGCGCTGCCGAGACCGCAGCGCTCGGCGACGACATCGACCGGAAGATCGGTGGCCTCCAACAACTCTCGCGCCCGGATCACCCGCTGGGTGAGCAGCCACTGCAGCGGCGTCGCCCCCAGCTCGGCGTGAAAGCGGCGCGCCAGCGTGCGCTCGCTCATGCCCGCCTGACGGGCGAGATCGCCGACGGCCAACGGGATTTCGAGCCGCGCCAGCGCCCACTGCAGGGTGGCCGACAGCCCCGGGTCGCTGGCGTCGGTGGGCACCGGTGACCGCACGTACTGCGCCTGGCCGCCCGACCGATGCGGCGGCACCAGCATATTGCGGGCGGTGGCATTGGCGACCTGCGATCCGAGATCCTTGCGGATCAGGTGAATACACAGATCCATGCCCGCCATGGTGCCCGCGCTGGTGAGGATGCGACCGTCGTCGATGTAGAGCACCGTCGGGTCCACCTGCATCCCCGGATAGCGATCCAGCAGCACCTGCACGTGCTTCCAGTGCGTGGTCATGCGCCGCCCGTCGAGCAGCCCGGCGGCGGCGAGCGCGAACGCGCCCGAGCACAGCGCCGCCACCCGCGCCCCGGCGTCGTAGGCCGCGCGCACGGCCTGAACCAGATCCGCGGGCGGGTCCTGCCGGACGTCGGGAACCGCGGGCACGATCACCGTGTCGGCGGTGATCAGATCGTCGTAGTCGTAGTCGGTGAGCGTGATGAACGGATCGCGCAGTGAGGCGTGCCGGGTGCCGCGCGGGCCGCACAGCCGGAACCTGTACCAGCGCTCGGGATCGACTCCGTACGGCGCCTCGGCGAATACCTGGTAGGGAATGGCCACCTCGAATACCGGCTGTCCCGGCGCCACGGCGACGGCAACGGTGCCCGGCCGACTCTCACTCATGTCAGAAATCTAGCGCACAGTGGCAAATCTGCCACTCGTGCTCGCGATCTTGTAACCGGATAGTTGCAGTCATGACCACATCCGCCGGTCCGCAGACCGCACGCCCCGCCCCGATCATCGAGTCGCCGCGCCGATGGCGGGTACTGGCGGTCGCGGGCATCGCCCAGTACCTGGCCATCCTGGACCTGTTCGCGGTCACGGTGGCGTTCCCGACCCTGGAGTCGTCGTTCGGCCACGCCGCGCCCAGCACCGTCTCCTGGGTGCTCAACGCCTACACGATCGTGATGGCGGCGCTGCTGGTGCCCGCCGGGCGGCTCGCCGACGACACCAGCCGCAAGACCGGATTCCTGGTCGGCATAGCGCTTTTCGGGCTGGCGTCGATCGCGTGCGGGGTGGCGCCGACGCTGGGCGTGCTGATCGCGGCGCGGGTGGTGCAGGCGGCCGCGGCGGCGCTGCTGGTCCCGACCGGGCTCGGGCTGGTGCTGCCGTCGTTCGACAAGCGCGATCATCCGACGGTGATGGGGATCTGGACCGCGATCGCGGCGGCCGGTGGCGGCAGCGGCCCGGTGATCGGCGGCCTGCTGTTGCAGGCGGGCTGGCGCTGGATCTTCCTGTTCAATATTCCGTTCACCGTGGTGGCATTCGTGTACGGGCTGCGGCTGCTGCCGGATGTGCGGGCCCACGCCGGGCGCAAGCTCGACTTGCTCGGCGCCGCTTTGATTCTCGGCGCGACGGCGGCGCTGACCACCGTCTTCGTGCAGGGCCACGACTGGGGGTACGCCTCGGCCGCCACGCTGGGCACCCTGGCGGCGGCCATCGTGCTGACCGCGCTGTTCACCCGGCACGTGCGGCGGCACCCGGATCCGGTGGTGAGCCCGGACGTGCTGCGGCACAAGATGTTCCGCATCGCCACGCTCGGGGTGTTCTGCTACTACCTGGCATTCGCGGCGCTGATCCTGGAGGGCACGCTGTTCCTCACCCAGCACTGGCACTACTCGGAGCTGCGCGCCAGCCTGGGCATCGCGCCGATTCCGCTGATCTGCCTGCTGGTTTCGCCGCTGTCGGGCCGCCTCGTCGCCCGCATCGGCGCCCGGGCCTCGGCCGCGCTGGGCGGGGCGACCATCGCGCTGGGCGCGGCGTGGTGGACGGTGCTGTCGGGCGTGACCCCCTCCTATGCCCTGATGTTCCTGCCCGGCGCGCTGCTCACCGGAATCAGCACGGCCCTGCTGCAACCACCGCTGTTCGGCGCCTCGGCGCTGCTGCGGCCCGATCAGCTGTCGCTGGGTTCGGGCACGCTGATGATGGCCAGGCAGACGAGTTCCGCACTGGGCGTGGCGATCCTGACGGCCATCATGGCGCGGGCGGCCGTCCCCGGGCTGTCCGACTACCGGGCGGGGTGGGTGTACATGGTGGTGACCGGTGCGCTGGCCGCCGCCGCGGGGCTTGCGTTCCGGCCGGAGAAGGCCGGTGCCCGATCCTGATTCGGCCGACGGGTCCCGGCCTGAACATCCTGTCCCGTCACTCTCCGAAACGCAGCGGCGCGATGGATACCCCACCCTGCGCCCAGCCCGCGCTGGTGATCCACAGTGCCCCATCGTCGTCGACGACCTCGGCGGCGTGGGACTCGATGTGGCCGACCTGGTCCTCGATCCGGAAGTTCAGCGGGTCGTCGCTACAGAAGACGTCGGTGCCCACGTAATCCGGTCGCGGACCGATGAACAGGTACCAGGATCCGTTGTGCTCCACCACGAACGGCGATTCGGTGTTCCCGGCGAAGGTGCCGGTGGTCGGGTCGACGTAGGCGAAGGCCCGGTCGCTCCACTGCTCCAGATCGGTGCTGGTGCGGTAGGCGACCACGTGGTTGCCGCCGGTGGGATCGCTTGTCGCGCAGTAGTACATGACCCATTGGTCGCCGACGCGCAACACCATCGGATCGCGGGCGTCGTAGCCGTCGCGGAACAGCGGCCCCTCCGGCCGTCGGGTCCAGGCGAACAGATCGGTGGAGGTGGCGAGGTTGATCTCGGCCGCGGTGTGATCCGGCCCGCCACCCGCGTAGAACATGAAATACGTTCCCCCGCTCTCGATCACGTGCGGCGCCCAGAGATGGGTCTCGCCGTACCCCGGATCGGCGGTCAGCGCGGACGGCTGCTTGGTCCACGGCCCGCCCAGGCTATCCGCTGTGGCATGGGCGAATTCGACCTCGTGATCGGGATCGGCCGGTTCGGGATGGGTGATTCCGAACAAATGCCAGCCCCCCGACCGATCCCGCACGATGGTGTGATCATTGATGTACCAGAGCTGCGTCTCCCCGATACTCGGATTGTAGATTCGGCAGAACTGCCCGGAACTCACCTGCATACCTCTACGGTGCCCGCCTCGCCGAGCCACCACACCCCGACACGCCGCCATTACCGGGATCGCCGCGTCATCGCAATCCAGCGGGTATTCAGCGATCGGATCGTGGCGTCCGCGCCAGCGTGACCACCACCGCCGTGATACCCGCCAGCACCCCGGCGCACAGCATCACCGCACGCGTGGAGGCGGCGTCCACCACCACGCCGCCGACCAGCGCACCGATCGCCAGGGTCGCCTGGAACGAGGAGGTGAACAGCACCGTCGCCGCCTCGGTGGCGTGCGGGGCCGAGCGGGCGAACCAGGTTTGCGAGCAGGCCGGGACGGTGCCGTAGGCCAGACCCCACACCACCAGCAGCGCGATCGCCCCCGCGGACCGGTGGCCCAGCAGCGGAAGCAGCAGTGTCGCAACGGCTATCAGGCCCGCGCTGACGGCGAGGGTGCCGCGCAGGCTGCGCGCGAGAGTGCGGCTGGTGCTCATGGTTCCAGCGATCCCGGCCAGGCCGTAGATCAGCAGATAGCCACCGACCGTGGCCTTTCCGACGCCGGTCGTGTCCCGCAGGAACGGCGTCACGTAGGTGTAGGCGCCGAAGTGCGCGATCACGATCAGCGCGGTGACCAGCAGACCCGAGCGCACACCGGGACGGCGCAGCAGACCGAAAAGCACTGCGGCACTGGTGACTTCCAGCGCGGGCAGGGACGGCAGCGCCCACCGCAGCGCGGTCGCCACCGCCATCGACAGCCCGCACAGCATCGCGAACGACACCCGCCAGCCCACGCTCGCACCGAGCTGGGTACCCAGCGGGATGCCCAGCACCGAACCCACCGGCACGGCGGCGAAGATGATCGCGGTCGCGGTCGCCACCGACCGCCGCGGCACCAGCCGGGACGCGAGCCCCGCGCCGATCGACCAGTACCCGCCGATCACCAACCCCACCAGCCCGCGACCGAGGAGAACCAGCCAGTAGGCGGGCGCGGCGGCGGTGAGCAGATTCGCGACCGCCAGCAGCAGCATGAACAGCATCAGCATGAGGCGGCGATCGAAGCGGGCGGTGGCCACGGTCGCCAGCGGCGCGCTCACCATCGCCACCAGCCCCGGCAGCGTCATCAGCAACCCGCCCGTGCCGACCGAGACACCGAAGTCGGCCGCGATCGGATTCAACAGCCCGACGGGCAGAATCTCGCTGGTCACGATGATGAAGATGCCGAGCGACAGGCACACCACCCCGGCCCACCGCGGCACGGGCAGGGTCGCCCGCGGGGGCGTTTCGACAGTGACGGACACGATCGTCCTTCCGGTAGTTTCTGGATTCGAGGTTCGGCGCCGAACCCAGTACACCGGCCGTCCCCACCGCCGATCCGGCGGAGATCGGACATCACCGTCAGCGTGCGCGCAATATCCCCACGAGTCCCGCGCCGAGCAACATGAATCCGGAGATCAGCGCGAATCCATAGGTGACCCAGGAGTGCAGCGCCACCTGCATGGCGCTATCGATGTACGGCAGGTCGCCGATCAGGCGGAAGGTGTCGTCGGGGAACAGGATGTGCAGCAGGCCGGGGAAGATTCCCCACACCAGGCTCGCCACGACGGTCCCGGCCGGGGAGAAGACGGCCATGGCCGCGACGAGCAGCAGGACAAGGGAGCCGCCGATGATCTCCAGGGCGGCGGTCCAGCGGTCGGTCACCGCGCCGACGATGACCCAGTAGCGGATGTCCGCACCGCCCTTGGCCGCGAAGGCGATTCCGATCGGGGTCGCCACCAGTCCGAACAACACCCCGGCCACCGTGCGACCGGTCACGCCACTGCTCTGGAACTGGGTCCCGGGCGGGGACCAGCCCGCAGGTGACTCGAACTTGTTCGGCATCGCCCGTCCTCCCTGCTGTTCGCGGTGCCCGCGTCTCGGTTGGCCTCTATTGTCGGGCCACCGTGGGCCGAAAGCGGTTCGGCATGCGGAATTCGTTCTCGGCGTGGCGTTCCCGTTACCGGCGGTTACGATCACAGGTATGCCCACGATCGACTTCTCGGCACCGCCGCCGATCGCCGGTGCGCGGCGATCGTTCGTCCCGGCCAGGGGCGTGCGTTTCCATGTCACCGAGGCGGGTCCCGCCGATGGCCGACCGGTGCTGCTGCTGCACGGCTGGCCGCAACATCACTACACCTACCGTCATCTGCTCGCCGACCCGCCCGCCGGGCTGCGCCTGATCGCGCCGGATCTGCCGGGGTACGGCTGGTCCGGTCCGGCGCCGCACCGCTGGGAGAAGCGCGAGGTGGCCGCGGACGTCCTGGCATTGATCGACGCGTTGGGGCTGGACCGCATGCTGCTGGTCGGGCACGACTGGGGCGGTTATATCGGATTCCTGCTGGCCACCGGCAATCCCGAGCGATTCGACGGCTTCGCGCCGTTGAACATCGCACATCCGTGGCAGACGCCGCGCACGATGCTGCCCCACGTCTGGCGATTCCTGGCGTATCAGCCGCTGGTGGCGACGTTCGGCGTGCCGCTCCAGCGACGCACCCGATTCCTGGATCGCGTCTTCGCGGTCGCCACCACCGACCGCTCGACCTTCCCGCCGGACGTGGTCCGCGCCTACACCGAGCGCTTCCGCGACCCGATCGTCGCCCGCGCCGCCACCGACACCTACCGCACCTTCCTCCTGCACGACGCCCTCTCGGCCCAGCGCACCCCGGCCCCTCGCGCCACCATCCCCATCCGCGCCCTCTTCGGCACCGACGACAGCGCCATCCACCACACCCTCGCCTCCGCCGACACCGCCCACGCCGACGACTACACCATCGAATACGTCCCCAACTGCGGCCATTTCGTCCCGGAGGAACGCCCCGACCTGGTCCGCAAAACCCTCCTCACCCTGGCCGCCGAAACGGACCGCCGCACCGCCTGACCCCTGCTGCTCCGTACCCGCGCGGCTGCTCGGTGCCTCCAGGGCTGCTCTGCACCCGTGCCACTGCTCGGCCCCCCTGCGGCTGCTCCGTGCCCGTGCCCGTGCCACTGCTCGGTGCTCTGCCACGGCTCAGCACCCGCGCCACTGCTCCGTGCCCCTGCGGCTGTTGCGGCTGTTCAAGTACCCGTTGCGATGCGACGAAGGAGCGAGCAACGGGTGCGGATTCGTGCAGGGGGGTGCGGATGGGTGGGAGGTGTGGTCCTGTGTCGGTGGGGTCGGGCACGATGGTCGGCGTGACTATGACCGACCTGCGGGGATCTGCCGAAGCGCTGTTGCGGGAGTTGGCCGGGCCGCGGGCCCGCTTGCGGGAGGACCAGTGGACCGCCATCGAGGCGCTGGTGGTGCGGCGGCGGCGGGCGCTGGTGGTGCAGCGCACCGGGTGGGGTAAGTCGGCGGTGTATTTCATTGCCGCCAAGCTGCTGCGGGCCGACGGGCGGGGGCCGACGGTCATCGTATCGCCGCTGCTGGCGCTCATGCGCAACCAGGTCGCGGCGGCGCAGCGCGCGGGAGTGGTTGCGGCGACGATCAATTCGGGCAATGTCACCGAGTGGGACGATATCCACGCCCAGGTGGCGGCGGGCACGGTCGACGTGCTGCTGGTCAGCCCGGAGCGGCTGAACAATCCCGATTTCCGCGATTCGGTGCTGCCGAAGCTGGCCGCCGACGCGGGCCTGGTGGTAATCGACGAGGCGCACTGCGTCTCCGACTGGGGACACGACTTCCGGCCCGACTACCGCCGCATCCGCACCCTGATCGCCGATCTCGGCAGCGACGTCCCGGTGCTGGCCACCACGGCGACCGCGAACGACCGCGTGGTCACCGACGTGGCGACCCAGATCGGCACCGACACGCTGGTGCTGCGCGGCACGCTCGACCGCGAGTCGCTGCACCTGTCGGTGGTCCGCCTCGACGATGCCGTGCAGCGCACCGCCTGGCTGAGCCGCCGCCTGCACGAGTTGCCCGGCTCCGGAATCATCTACACGCTCACCGTCGCCGCCGCCCACGACCTGGCGGATGTGCTCGCCTCCCACGGTCACCGCGTGGCCGCCTACACCGGGCAGACCGACCCTGCCGAGCGCGAGACACTGGAAACCGCCCTGCTGGACAACGAGGTCAAGGCCCTGGTCGCCACCTCCGCACTCGGCATGGGATTCGACAAACCGGATCTCGGCTTCGTCGTGCACGTGGGCGCACCCTCCTCGCCCATCGCCTACTACCAGCAGGTGGGCCGCGCCGGACGCGGCACCGAACGCGCCGAGGTAATCCTGCTCCCCGGCCCGGAGGACCGCCGAATCTGGAGCTATTTCGCCTCGGTGGCCTTCCCACGCGAACACGTGGTGCGCTCGGTGCTCGACGCCCTGGACATCGACCGCCCCCTGTCGACGGCCGCACTCGAACCACTGGTGGAACTGAACCGCTCCCGCCTCGAGATGGTCCTCAAGGTCCTCGACGTGGACGGGGCGGTGCGTCGCGTACGCGGCGGCTGGCTCGCAACCGGCGAACCATGGACCTACGACACCGAACGCTACGAGCGATTGTCGGTAGCCCGAGAGTCCGAACAGCAGGCCATGATCGACTACCAATCCACCACCGAGTGCCGAATGACCTTCCTCCGCCGCCAACTCGACGACCCGGGACTGTCCCGGCCAAAAGCGCGCCGGGAACTGGAAAACGGAACACACCCGAACGCTGAAAATCGCTGCGGCCGTTGTGACAATTGCACCGGCGCTCGCCCCGACACCACCGTCGATGCCGATGAGGTTGCCGCCACTCGTGCTCGCCTGGACCGGCCCGGTCTTGATCTGGCACCGCGCAAGCAGTGGCCGACGGGGATGGCTAAGTTGGGAATTCCGTTGTCCGGCAAGATTTCCGACGGGCCCGAGGTCGGTCGCGTGCTCGGGCGCCTCAGCGACCTGGGGTGGGGCCAGCGCCTGCGCGCGCTGCTCGACGGGCCCGACGGACCGGTGCCCGATGCCGTATTCGAGGCATGCGTCGCCGTTCTGCGCGACTGGGATTGGGACCAGCGCCCCACCTCGGTGCTCGCCATGTCCTCCCCCACCCATCCCCGCCTCACCGCCGACCTGGCCGCCCGCCTGGCCCGCGTCGGCCGCCTCCGCGACCTCGGTACCCTGCACCCCCGCCCCGACCGCCGCCCCGTCTCCGCCGCCAACTCCGCCCATCGCGTAGCCGCCCTCTTCGACTCCTGGCAACCCCCCGAGCTCCCCACCCTCGACGGCCCAATCCTCCTGGTAGACACCCTCACCGACACCGGCTGGACCCTAACCCTCGCCGCCCGCACCCTCCGCCTGTCCGGCGCCCCCGCCGTCCTCCCCTTCGCCCTGGCCACCCCCACCTGACGCCCACCGACCGAGCGCCCGAACCCATCGCCCGAGCGCAACCACACCCAACAGACCCGAAAATCACCACCTTGCGAGCCCCGGCATTACCCCGATATCGCTGCCTCGACCGCCCGCCCCAGCTCCGCAATCATCACCACTTTCACCAACCCGATCCAGTCAGCCACCAACCCGATCCGGTCAGCCCACCATCACGGCCCCACCCGCTCTCCAATCACCGCTTCTTCCACCAACCCGCCATTACCAGCCCCTTCCGGACGGGCGACCCAGCCACTATCCTTGCCAGCCCTTGGCTACAGCCGTCCCACTGAGGTTTCGTGACGCGATGTCACCACCGCCTGCCGTCATTCCGGCATGCTTTCGGCCGGAATCTACTGGTACGCAGCTGGTTACGATGGATCCCGGCCAAAAGCACGCCGGGATCACAGGCGACATCGCCAGGATGACAGGCAACATCACCGGGACGACAGGCAACGCCGCCGAAATGACAGGCGACACTACCGGGACGACGGGCAGCACCACCGGGGACGACTAGCAACACCACCGGGGACAACAGGCAACATTACCGGGACAGCAGGCAACACCACCGAAATAACAGGCGACACCACCGGGACGACAGGCAACACTACCGGGATGAGAGGTGACACCGCCGGGATCACAGGCGACACCGCGATGCCGATCTCAACAACCCGGTACCACCTCACGAACCCGGCACCGTCGCCACCTCCACCGGACCGGCACAATGCTGCCCGGTATGGAGCTCAATGGCGAGCGTCAGGTAGCCGGACCGTCTGCGGGTCCGGGTCGGGCGTCCGGGCACCGCGAAGGTGGGTGTCCGGGGGTAATGGGCGGCGCGGTTCGCGGACACCGGCGGCGCCGCCGCTGCCCGAGTTCGGGGGGCCGCCGCCGGCGGTTACCTTGCGGGAGAACAGGCGTCTCAGGGCGCGGAGCAGTTTCTTCATGTCGCCAGTGTGCGCGCGTGCCGCTGGGTGGCGGCCGATGTTCTCGAGCGGCGAAACGGGTCGGCGCGCGGGCTCGAAGGGCTGCGGTGGGGGATGATCATCGCTATCGTCGGACGGGTGGCCAGCAAGTCCGCCGCGCCGGCCGTCGAGCTGCAGGTCGGTGAGCGCGCGGTGCGTGTCTCGAATCCGGATCGGGTGTACTTCCCGGACACCGGGGCGACGAAGCTCGACCTGGCTCGGTACTACCTGAGCGTCGGGGACGGGATCGTCAATGCGTTGCGGGATCGGCCCTGCATGCTGCACCGGTTCCCCAAGGGGCTGCCGGGCGGCAAGGTGCATCAGAAACGTCTGCCCGGGGGCGCTCCGGACTGGATTTCGACTGTGCGCGTGTACTTTCCGCGCTACGGGCGGCATGCCGACGAGCTGTGCGTCGGCGAACTCGCCGATGTGATCTGGGCGGTGCAGATGTCGACGGTGGAGTTCCATCCGTGGAATTCGCGCCGCTTCGATACCGAGAAGCCCGACGAATGGCGGATCGACCTGGATCCGATGCCGGACTGCCCGTGGTCGCGGGTGCAGCGGGTCGCCGGTGTGGTGCACGAGGTGCTCGACGAGCTGGGCGCGGTCGGCTGGCCGAAGACCTCCGGCGGCAAGGGGTTACACGTGTACGTGCGGATCGATCCACGCTGGGGTTTCCAGGAGGTGCGCCGGGCCGCGCTCGCCTTTGCCCGCGAGGTCGAGCGCCGCGCCCCCGACGATGTCACGACCACCTGGTGGCGACGCGACCGCGATCCGAAGCTGCTGTTCGTCGACTACAACCAGAACGCCCGCGATCACACCATCGCCGCCGCCTACTCGGTGCGCGGCGTGCCCGCGGCGACGGTCTCCACCCCGGTCCGCTGGGACGAGATTCCCGATATCGATCCGCGCGACTTCACCATCGCCACCGTCCCCGCCCGCTACGCCGAGCTCGGCGACCTGCACGCGGGCATCGATGACGCGATCTTCGAGCTGGATCCGCTGCTGGAATGGGCCGACCGCGATCGGGTCGAGGTCGACCTGGACGAGGACGAGGACTGAGTCCACCCGGAGATCGGTATGTTGGGGCGGACGCCCACAGAGGAGACCGCCCGATGACCCACCCAGACACGCCCGTTCCGATCGCGCTCGCACCCCGCCCCACTCCCCTGCTGGAGCAGGCGATCACCGCGGGTGGCGGCACCGTGACCGAGCTGGACGGGGCCCGTGCGCTGGTCTGGGACGGCGAACCCGACGGCTTCCCCGAGCAACTGCCGGACTCCGTGGAGTGGGTGCAGCTGTTCTCCGCCGGTGTGGAGAAGTGGTTCGACACCGGCCTGTTCGACCGCCACCCGAATATCGTATTCACCTCGGCCGCAGGCGCTTTCGCCCACAGCGTCGCCGAACACGCACTGACCCTGCTGCTCGCGGGCGTCCGCAATATGCCCGAGCACCTGCGAGCGACAACATGGCGGCAAACCGAATTCTTCCCCCGCGTCGGCACCCTGCGCGGCGCGACCGTGACAATCGTCGGCGCCGGAGGCATCGGCCGCGAACTGATCACCATGCTGGCACCCCTCGGCGCCCGAATCATCGCGGTCACCCGCTCCGGCACCCCGATCGAAGCCCCCGGCGTAGTGGAAACCATTGCGGCACAGGATCTTCCGCAGGTATGGTCACGCACCGACCACGTCGTGATCGCCGCCCCCGCCACACCCGACACCCGGCACCTGATCGGCAAAGACGTTCTGTCACAACTGAAGCCAACATCATGGGTGATCAACATCGCCCGCGGCAGCCTGGTCGACACCGACGCCCTGGCGACCGCCCTCCGCGAGGGCACCATCGGCGGCGCGGGCCTGGACGTCACCGACCCCGAGCCGCTCCCCAACGGCCACCCCCTGTGGGACCTCCCGAATGCCATTGTGACCCCCCATGATTCGAACCCACCACATCTCCGCACCATCGCCTTCGCCGACCACGTCCGAGAGAACGTGGCCCGCTTCGCCTCCGGCCGCGAACTACTGGCCCCCATCGACGTGTCCGCCGGATACTGACGAGCCCCCGCCACACACATCCGCAGCCACCTAATCAAGAAGGGCCCCTCATGATTCCGGCATGCTTTTGGCCGGAATCCCCCCCGCTGCAAGAGATCCCGGCCAAAAACACGCCGGGATCACGGCGGGACCTACGCCGACATGCTTAGAAGCCGCCGAGGAGTAAGTTGCGGATTGGATCTCATAGGCGGCCCACCTACCTGGGCGGACGCGCAAACATGGCACAACACCTCGGCAGCCTCTCACCGATTTCCCTGGGCCTCGAGGCGCAGCCGAGAGGCCCAGGGGCAAACGCAACCGGCGTGGGCTCGGGATTATCGGCTGAGCCTGGTCACGCGCGGGCTGCGGTTTCTTCGACGATGTCCGCGGTGCGAGCCGTTGCGTCGGCGTGCGATTGCAGTCGGGTCGCGAATTCCTGGGCCCGTTGCCCCACCTCCGGCCGCAGGATACGTTGCACCCCTGCGGTCAACCGGTCCTCGGTCAATCGGGCGAAACTCACGTGCGCCCCCACCCCCAATCGCTCGACCTGTCCACCCCACATCGGCTGATCGAACGACACCGAGCACACCAGTGTCGCCAATCCCGCTCGCAGGCTCTCGAACGTCGTCCCGATTCCTCCGTGATGCACCGCCGCCGCACAACGCGGGAACACCAGATCATGTGCCAGCGGGCCGACCACCTTGACGCGAGAATCGGTGCGGGCGTCGGCCACATCCAGATCGCTCCACCCGGCGCTCACCAAGCCCCGCACCCCCAACCGCGCACATACCCGCTCCACCATCCCCAACACCGCACCCGTATCCCGAATCGGCATGCTGCCGAACCCGAAGTACACCGGCGGCTCATCGGCCTCCAGCCACGACACCACGTCGGCATGCTCGGTCGCCAACTCCCCCACCGCCTCCCGTGCCGCCCGCTCCAACGGCAGAAACCCCACGAACGGCCGCCGCGACCCCCACTGCTGCGCCAACCCCGGCACCAACGCGGCGTCGTAAATCTGCACCTCCGGCACTCCGTCACGGGCCAACTGCGCGGCGGTGCTCGCCATCGTGGGCGGCAGACCCAGCTCACGGCGCAACCGATTCAAATATCGTGCGAACACCACTCGCCGCAGATTCTCCGCCAGCGCCCAGCTCGCCCGATTCACCACCGCGGGCGGGCTCCAGTGCGGCGGCAACGCCCCCGGAAACGGATACGCCCCGTTGCTGCGGCACGGAAAACCGTGCAACGACACCAACGGCGCCCCCATCGCGGTGGCGGCCGGATGCGCGCGGTCCTCGGTGAGCATGGTCGACACGATCACCTCCGCCCCCTCGCACACCTCGATGACCTCGCGATTCATCCGATCCGCATACTCGGCCATCTGCTCACCCACCAACCGCATCAACCGGAAACTGCTCCCGGCCGCCAACGCCCGCTGTCCCGCCTCCGAGGAATACAACCGCTGCACATCCGGCCCACACGCCTGTGCTTTCAACCCCGCCCGCTCCACGAATCCCACCAAATTCGGCGGCGCCCCCACGACCACCTCATGTCCGCGCCCCACCAACTCCAACCCCAACGCCACCGCAGGCTGCACATCACCCCGGGTCCCCGTCAACGGAATCGCCACCCGCATACCCACTCCTGTACTCCTCGTCCAAACCTGAAACGGCCGTACTGTGGGAGCGTGCACGTAGCGATGTTCACCGATTTCCACCCGGACTCCGTCGGCGGGATCCAGACCTCGGTGAACGCGCAGCGCCGCGCCCTGCAACGGCTCGGGCACCGCGTCACGGTGTTCACCGTGCCGGGCCCGGGCGGCGACGACCCGGATGTGGTCGTGCTGGCCGGGGTGCCCGGTGTTCGCGTGAACGGGTACCCGATGGTCATACCGTCGCGCACCAATTATCGGTTCATCGATGGCGCATTCGCTCGCCACAGGGTGGATGTCGTGCACGTGCACACCACCTACGGCGTCGGCATTCTCGGGGTGCGGGCCGCCCGCCGCCACGGCATCCCCCTGGTGCAGACCGCGCACAGCCGCGACGACGCCTTCATCGCGCACACCTCGCCCGCGCCCTACCTGTCGGCGCTGGCGATCCGCGGCCTGCATCGCCTGTACCTGCCGCACCACGGAAAAGTGCTGCGGCACAACGACACTCGCGCCGCCCACCACGCCTGGCAAACCATGATCGGCCATGCCGAGGCCGCCGACGCGGTCGTCGCGCCGTCGCGGCACTTCGCGGATCGCCTGCGCGCGCACGGCCTCACCCGGCCGCTGCACGTGATCTCCAACGGCGTCGACGACGCGCTGCTGGATTCGCTGCCCGACTCGGACGCATCGGCGAGCCCGACCCTGCGCGTGCTGTGGTGCGGGCGGCTGTCGGCGGAGAAGCGGCCCGCGGCGGCGGTGACGGCGGTCGGGCTGGCGCCCGGCTGCACGCTGGACGTCTACGGCAGCGGCGAGGCCGAGGCCCAGGTCCGCGCGGCGGCGGGCGACCGGGTGCGGTGGCACGGCGCGGTGAGTCAGGCCGAATGCCTCGCGGCCATGCGCGACCACGATGTGCTGCTGTTCCCGTCCACCGGATTCGACACCCAGGGCATGGCGCTGCTGGAGGCGATCGCCGTGGGCCTGCCGGTGGTGTACTGCGATCCCGATCTGGCCGAGACGATTCCGGCGGGCGGCGGGGTGTGCACCGACGGCCCCTCCGCCCAGTCCATCGCACGCACGCTGCGGGAGCTGGCCCAGGATCGGGCGAGCCTGGAGGCCATGCGGAAAACGATGGCCGCGCACTCGGATTCGGTGCGACAGTCGTTGCAGACCGAACGAATGGCCGCGCTGTACAACGAACTTCGCCCCGCACCCGGCATCCCCACCGCCCCGGGCGCGCTGCCGCTGCTCGGCCACAGCCTGCGCGTGCTGCGCGACTCGCTCGGCTTCGTCACCTCGCTGTCGGCCCTCGGCCCGGTGGTGCGGATCCGGCTGGGCCCGCAGCCTGCCTACGTGGTCACCACCCCGGAGCTCATCCGCCGGGTCGCCCTCGGCGAGGCGGGCGAATTCCATCGCGAGGACCTGCGGGCGGCGGTGCGCGACATCATCCACGGCGCCTCCAATGTGCTCAGCGGTAAGCCGCACGAGCTGCGGCGACGAATGATCGCCCCGGCGCTGCGTCAGCGACGGCTGCTCGAATATGCCAGGGTGGCAACGGATATCGCCGACGAGTGGGCGGGCTCGCTGTCGTCGGGCCGAGTAGACCTGATGGACGAGGCGCATCGCCTTGTGCTGGATACGATTTCGGCCACCCTGTTCACGGCGGATTTCGGCGCGGAGGCGAAAAACCAGATCCGCGACCATGTTCCGTGGCTGCTGGGCCAGGTGATCCAGCGGGCCGCCCTGCCCGAGCCGGTGCGCCGGGCCCGAGTGCTCGCCAATCGACGCTTCCTCGAGCGGGCCCGGGTGCTGCGCACCGAGATCGGCGCGGTCGTCACCGAATACCGCCGCCGCGACCACGATTTCCACGACGTGCTGTCGGCGCTGATCCGACATGTCGACCCGGAGACCGGAATTCGGCTGTCCGACGACGAGATCGTCGACGAACTGCTGCTCATGCTGGCCGCCGGGGTGGGTTCCACCGCCTCGATCCTGGCCTGGCTGTGGCACGAGCTGATGCGGCATCCCGAGGTGGCGGCGCGGGTGCGCGCCGAACTCGACGAGGTCGTCGGCGCGGGCCCGGTCCGGCCGGAACACGCTGCGGCGCTGCCCTATCTGCGCCTGGTGCTGCTGGAGACGCTGCGCATGTGGGGGCCGTGGGTGAGCACGAACACCGCCGCCGGGCCGATCACCCTCGGCGACGTCACGCTGCCCGCGGGATCGGTGGTCGCGTTCAGCCCGTACATGATTCACCACGACCCGCGCTATTTCACCGCCCCGGAGACATTCGACCCCGACCGCTGGGCCCCCGGGCGGGTCGAGGAGATCGAACGGGCCGCGGTGCTGCCGTTCTCGGTGGGCCCCAGGCACTGTCCCGGCAACAATTTCGCGCTGCTGACCATCACGCTGCAGTCGGCGGCGCTGCTGTCGCGCTGGGAACCGATCCCCGATCCGGGCTACCGCGTCCGGCCCGCGGGCCGCGACTTCGTGGCCTCACCCGCCCGACTCCCGGTGCGGTTGCGGCCGCGCCGGGCGATCACCCCATAGGCTCGGCACCGACCGCCGACCATCCGACCGGAGGGAGCAGCCATGGCCCTACCCGATCTGGTATCCCGTCTCCCGAAACTGCCTCCGCTGCCGATGATCCGGGCCGTGGAGCTGGTGCGCTACGGGCTGGCGGAGGCGTACCGGCGGCTCGCGCCCGGCCCGCTGGCGCTGATGGAGCTGCTGGCCGCGGGCTGGCTGACCCAGGCCATCCACGCCGCCGCCGCGCTCGGCGTCGCCGACGCACTGGCCGAACGGCCGCGCGACGCAACGGATCTGGCGCGCGCGGTGGGCGCCGACGTCGACGCCCTCACCCGCCTGCTGCGGCTGCTGACCAGCTACGGCATCTTCACCCGCCGCCGCAACGGCACCTACGCGCTGACCTCGGCCGGGCGCGCGCTGTGCCGGGACTCGCCGACCTCGCTGCGAGATGCCGCGCTGTTCTTCGGTTCCGGGCCGCATCGCCGCCACTGGACCCATATCGTCGACGCCGTCCGCACCGGGCGGCCGGTGGGTCAGGCGCTGGACGGGATGGAATTCTTCGACTATCTGCGCACCGACCGGGAATTGGGCGATCTGTTCGACCGCGCGATGACCAGCATCGGCACCCTCACCGCCGAATCCCTGTTCGCCGCCTACGATTTCACCCGATTCGGCACCGTCGTCGACGTCGGTGGCGGCCGCGGGGCGCTGCTGACCGACATCCTCGCGCGCGCCCCGCGCTCGCGCGGCATCCTGTTCGATCTGCCCGAGGTGGTGGCCGAGGCCGACCCGCACCGATCCGATCGGATCGAGCTGCGCGGCGGATCGTTCTTCGACGCCGTGCCCGCGGGCGGCGACGCCTACATCCTCAAGCACGTCGTGCACGACTGGCCCGATGCGAGCGCCGAGCGGATCCTGCGCACGGTGCGCGCCGCCATGACCGCCGACGCCCGCCTGATTCTCGTGGAAATCGTGCTGCCCGAGGACAATCGGCCGCATCCGGGCAAATACATCGATCTGGAGATGCTGGTGAACAGCGGCGGGCGCGAGCGCACCGAGGCCGACTACCGGTCGCTGCTGGCGCGCGCGGGACTGGCCGTCACCCGCGTGGTGCCCACGGCCTCACCGGAATCCGTGCTCGAGGCCCGCCCGGCGTAGCGGTCAGGCCAACCGCGGATCGTCCGGGTCGACGAATTCGATGCCGGTGATGATATCCGGTTCGATGCGGACGAAATGGTCGCGCGGGCCGGGCAGCCACGCGCACAGCTGACCCCGGTAGCGGTCGATCTCCGCCGGGTCGGTGACCCGGTCGGAGGTGCCGGTGACGATGACGCACCAGCCGCGCCGGGTGTCCTCGTCGAGGGTGTCGGCCTCGTAGGCGACGACCTGCCGTTCCGGCGCCAGCCCGGCCGCGCGCTCGGCGTGCACGATGATCGTTTCCCCGTCGACGAGGTGATTCACCGGCCGGATGGTGGGTAGCGCGTAGCGGGAGTAGACGATCCGGCCGAACCGCACGCCCGCGAGCAGGCGTAGCGATTCGGTCGTCGTCAGATCCCGCGACACGTGCGCGGGGGTGTTCTCGGCCCGGCGGCGGCCCGCGGCGTCGCGCGCGCCCACCCGGTGTGCGATTCCCGACGAACATGGCGACGGCGGCCGCCTCGCGAAGTCGTCGACTCGACCGGTCATCGTGTTGTTAGCCCCAAAAGTCGTCCATTGTGATGCGGTCCGGACACATAACGACGTTCCCGGAACCGGGACGCCCGAAACCCGAAACGTTTTGTCGACCCCGGACATCGGCGGTTCGCTGCGCGATATCGCCGACGTCACCGCGCACATGCTGCCCGGTCACCCGCTGGTTGCGAGCATATTGCGACGCGGCGGTGACGAGATTCCACCGGACCGCGCGCCACCCGTCATCGACGAACCGGGGCCGGTGACCGGGCAGGAACCGACTCCCCCATTTCGATTCGCCTGCGCGACAACGGCGCGCCCTCCCCCGGTATTCGACCCCCGTGGCCGCGGGCACCACCCGGCCGTCACGCCGACGCCGGCGGCGCCGACCGTTCAGGCACCCGCGGCCCGGGAGCGAAGCGGGCGTGCGAGCGGCCGTGCGGCCACCCCCAGCACCTGCTCGACCAGATCGGTCCAGCCGTCGGCCATCGACGCCAGCTGGAACCAGGCACTGTGCACTCGATCGTCGGTGACGTCGTCGACGCTGCGCAGCAGATGGGTGGCGCGGACCTGAGCCGCGGCCATCCCGTCGACGACGGCGCCCAGCGACTGCGAGCGCGGGCGGCGCGCGGTATGGGCGGCCACCCAGTCGTCTATGTGGGCGACGAGTTCGTTACGGCGACCGTCGATCTCGGCCACGTGCAACGGATGTTCACGACGCGCCAGATGCAGTTCGGCGAGGGCGCGCGCCCAGCGGGTGATCGGATGATCATCGGGTTGATCGCCGATATGCCCGCAGAAGGCTGCCAGCAGTTCGTGCCAATCCGGTAACCGGGTCCGGGCGCTGTCGTCCGGGGCCGGTCCCGCAGCGACTATCCTGCCGTCCGGCTGCGGTACGTACATCTCGAGGTACCTCCAAAGCGGGCTCGAACGCACCCGGCGCCACACGCGCGGACACCGGACCGCGAGCCCGGTGCGGCAAGGGCGGACCGCACCGGATCCGGCGCGCCGCAATCTTGCGAAGGGGGCTTTTCCTCGAGCGGCGCCGGGTGCACCTCCAGAATGCGCGCCGAACCCGGTCCGCCCACTGCCCTTTCGGTGGCCCTCCGATGACCATCCGCAAAGCTCACGGCAGAACGAGTGCTTGGGTGATGAGTGTGGCGTACAGGGTGAGTATGAACAGCACAGCCGCGGCAACGGGGTAATCCCGGTTTTGTCGCCGGAATCGCAGCGTGCCCCATAGCGGAAACACCAACGCTACCACCGCGATCCACCCCACCACCGCGTGTGTGATCGGGTACCGCCACGGCTGCACCAGCATCAGGTCACACCCCACCGCCAGCACCGAGCACGACACCACCGCGGCGGCGCTGCCGGTCGCCCCGAGAATGTTGGAGTAGAACCACTCCCCCGGCCGGGCCGTGCTGGTGGTTTTGCGGGCGAATTCGAATCCCAGAAACGCTCCCGCGAATACGACCGCGACTCCTGCTGTGACCCATCGGGATTGGACCTGCCCGGTCCCGATGGCCGACACCACCACGTAGACGGTGAGCCATACCTGCACCGGATAGGTGACGGCCAGATTCAGCAACAGCGTGTCCCGGATGGCCGCCGATGCCCGTTCCAGGCCCCACAGCACCAGCCCGTACCCGAGCACGATGGTGATCCATACCCCTGACCACACCGACAGTGCCAGCGACGCCCCGATCGCGGCGGCCGCGAGGACGGTCATGGCGATGCGTAACTCGCGTGTGGTGATGGCCCCGGTGACCAACGGTCGATCCGGATAATGAATCCGGTCGTATCCCAGGTCTTTCTGTTCGTCGACCATCCGCAGATACAGCAACACTCCTGCCACCACCACGACCCGCACCACCGTCGCCCCGCCCGGCCGCCACCCGACCTGCGGGTGCGACACGAGTGCGGCGGTGGCTTCGACCGCCAGTGTCCACACGACCGCGTACAGCAGGTAGTACGGCTTGTACCTGGTGGCGGTGAACCGCGCCAGACGACCCATCGCGACGGCGATACCGGTGCGGCGCTGGGTGATCGACTCGGTCATGACCGACACCCCCGGCCGGGTCGGCCATCTGCCCGAGGATGTTCTGCGGGCTCGGTCATGGTGTGCTCCACCGGTTCCAGCTGGTGGCTTCGGTGGCGGGGCGGCGGGGTGGTGGGGTGGGTGTGCCGGGGTGGAGGCGGGCGACGGGGAGGAGGGCGACCTGGGTGATGTTGTCGTAGGGGATGTTGAGGAGGGTGGCTGTGTCGTGTTCGTGGGTGAGGTGGGCGGTGGTGAGGCAGGTGCCGTAGCCGTGGGCGTGCAGGGCTAGTTGCAGGTTCCAGACGGTGGGGTAGATGGAGGCGTAGAAGCTGGCCAGGTGGGCGGCGGTGGCCGGGGGGCGGCCGTGGGTGCAGACGAGGATGAGTAGGGGGATGGTGTGGAGGTGGTCGGCGAGGTGGCGGGCGGAGTCGAGATCGCGCAGTTGGTCGGGGCGGGGGGTGCGGCCGGACAGGTTGTGGGCGAAGCCTTGGCGGTAGTAGTCGGCGATGGTATGGCGGGTGTGGGGGTCGTCGATGAGGACGAAGTGCCAGGGTTGGCGGTTGGAGCCGCTGGGGGCGTGCACGGCGATATCGAGGCAGTCCTGGATGTCTCGGTAGGAGATGGGGGCGGTGGGGTCGAGGCGGCGGCGAAACGCGCGGGTGGTGGTCAACAGGTCGAGATCGGTCACTGTTCGGGTACCTCGGCGAATTCCAGGTCGATACGGGCGGCGGTGGTGTCGCCCTGGTGGATGTCGCAGCGGATCACGACAGGATCGGTCTGGACGATCTCGGCGATGCATGCGGCGGGGTGGTCGAGTTCCACGAATTTCTCGAATGTGCTTGCGACACAGAGTAGTTGGGGTGGGTTCGGGCCCAGCAGGGCGGTCGCTGTCTGGCGGGCGGCTTCGATGAGCAGGCTGCCGGGGGCGTGGTCGAGGGGGTGGTCGAACAGGGCGGGATGGCCGGTGTCGGCGACCAAAGCCGCTGTGCCGCCTTCGGAGTGGGGTTGGAGCGGGCCGATCACGACATTGCGGCGGCTCTCCCGGCCCACCGTCGCCGGGTCGGCGCGCTCACCGGACACGGTCGTGCCGTCGAACCCACCCAGGCCCAGACCGGTGCGGGCGCTGTCGCGTAGTTGTTCCCATTGGTGGGGGGTGATCCAGGTGAAGGAGCCGTCGACGGTCATCATCGGCGTATCGGCGCAGGCGATGTCGAGGACCATGTCCACGCCGTGGACGCGGCCGTGGTGCTGGTGGCGGCGTGTGATCTGCACGGTCATGACCAGATCGGCGGGGGTGGGTCCGATTCGCCAGGCGGCGGTGTCTGCGCCGCTGCCGTTGAAGGTGCGCACCACGAACGCCATATCGCCTGGCACGCCGAAGTATTCGTGCGTCAACGCGATCGCGGCCTGACGGGCCGCCTCCATCACCAGCAGCGGGTCATACTGCACGGCAGCCGCTCCCACGTGATCACCGTAGTAGGCGTGCATGCGGGGTAGCTGCGCGCCGACGGTGTAGCTGTCTTCGGTGTTTGCGTGTAGGGAGGTGACGAAGACTTCCGAGACCGCGCAGCGGTGGGCGAGGTGGCGGGAGATCGTTCGTATGTGGGTGGCGGTGGATGGTCGGGCGATGTCGGTGGTCATGGGCGATCCTTCAGCCAGTCGTGGGCGGTGACCGGGGGCAGCGTCTGGGGCTGGGTCCCGGTGCGCATGGGTAGGACGTGGGAGCCGAGCACGATCACCGACCACGGATCCAGCGGCCGATCCTGCGCCCACGCCTGGTACAGCAACCGCGCACAGTCGGCATCGCAGGCGGGGTCGAAACCCGGTGGCGCGCCGCCGATTTCGGTGAGGATCCGCTCCAACGCCGTCGCCCGGTCGAAACTGCGGGCGGGGGTGAGGGCATACAGGTGGTCACCGAGTTCACTGGCCAGCGCCGACCGGTCGCGGCCGGTATTGATCTCGGTCAGGATCTGGGTGCGGGTGCGTTCGTCGAAATAGATCGCGAACTCCCGCAACACATCCGCCGGATCATCCGGGGAATGCACCAGATTCAACAGATAATTGTGGCGGCCCAGCAGATACCGCAACTCCCCCGGATGACGCTTGGCCGGATTCGTGGCACCCTTGCCCGCGGCCAACCGCACCGGGGTGGGCATGGTGTCGGTGTCGCTGGCGATGACCAACACCAGAGCATCGGAGACCGCGGCGAGGAGGTCGGCGATGCGGCGGCGTTCGGGAGAGGCGATATTCCAGGCGAAATACCACAACGCACGCACGAAATGCCGCCCCACCGGCACCGCCCGCACCGCCACCACCCGAAACCCATTATCCCGCAACCACACCAACGTCTTATCCACCGCACGCGCGACGATCGCATCCGGCTTCAACAACAACATCGAATACTTACGCGCGAAAACAGCAGGATCAACGCCCCGGGATTCCAGCTGTGTCACCGCCTCCTGAACATAGGTGTCGGCGACATAGGCGTCCACCTTCGCCGACTGCGGGGTCAGGGGCATCAATAGCTCACGCAAGTTCGTCACAACACACCTCCGAGATTCCTGTCGTCACCCGTACCTCGCGACGCTGCGACACCGTTGCCCTTGGGGGGCTGGACGTATCGCGCGAGCACATCACGCACCGTCGGTAGCGGAGTGCCGAGGTAACCGGACTCCAGGCAGTAGTCCAGCACCAGTCGTAGATAGTCCTTGCCGGTCGCCGGACTCGAACGCCCGAGCAGCGCATCAGCATTCGCGGTCGCGAACACCGGGCGGCGCTGAAAGTAGCTGGTATACAGGGCGCCGATGCGGAGGAAGTACTCCCGCTGCAACGGATCCAGGTCTTCGGCGGTGAAGGTGGATTCGGGGACGAAGGTCGCGACCCGGAACGACGGGTACTCCGCCAGCACGTCCGACACCTCCCGCAGCGACAACCCGCCACGGCCGAGGGCATGGAAGGTGCGCCCACTCGCGGTATCGACGTTCAGGGTGGCGGTGGTGATGACATCGGCGACATGATCGACCGGGGCCAGCGCGATCGTCGCGTCGTAGCGGCCGGGCAGCACCCGCAGCTTGCCCTCCACGATCAGTTTCACCACCGTGTACAGATTCTTGAAATCCCGGATCCGCCCGGTCCCGGTCGCACCCGTCACGATCCCGGGCCGCACGATCACCCACCGCAACCCCGCTGCGCCCCGCACCAGGTGTTCGGCACGGAACTTGCTGTCCTCATACCGGTTACCGAACCCGGACCCACCCTCGAGTTCCGCCTCCTCGATGGTGCCGCCCTGCATGCCGCACACATACGCGGTACTCACATACACCAGCGGCACACCCCACGCGAGCGCCAACTCCACCGCGTGCGCGGTGGCTTGCACGTTGAGTTCCTGATAGTCGGTGTCGGTGGCGTCGAAGGCGGTAGTCGCGGCACTGTGCACGATCACCCCCACCCGCTGATCATCAACCACACCCGGCTCGTTGGGGGTGAGGCCGAGGCCGGGACGGCGGATGTCACCGGGCACCGCGTGCACGCCGTCGAGGACGGTGCCGTCGTTGCGGAGGATGCGGGACGTGGTGTGCCGCACCGCCACAACTTCGCGTCCAGCGGCCAGCAGGCGGGCGGCGACCTCCGCACCAACCAAACCGGTGGCACCGGTCAGCAGGACCGCCCCGGTGCCGGTCATGGCTGGCTCCGTTCACTCAGGCCCTGTTCGATCAGGGCGATCACGTCGGTGACGCGGTGGACTCCGGCGAGTTGGTCGGGGCGGTAGCGGGGCAGGTCGAACGCCTGCTCCAACACCAGGGTGAGTTCCATCAGACGCAACGAGTCGAAGCCCAGGTCGGTCACGAGTTGCTGATCGTCGGTGACCGCCGATCCCGGGTCGGGTGCCATGGCAGCGATCAACTCCCGGACGCGGGCGGGGGTGCTGTGGTCGATATCGGTCACTGCGAGCCTCCTTGGTGTGGTTGGTGGCCTCCGGTGGTGAGCAGGTCGCGGGCCTCGTCCAGGGGTAGGTCGGTGTCCAGGTACCCGGCGATGCGCAGCCAGTCGTAACTGATGTCGAGGGTGCGCCGCCACTGCTCACCCGAGTCGAACGACGCCGGAAAACCCGTGCCACCCACCACAACACGGATACGGGCGATAAGGTCGTCGAGGACCGCCATCTTCCGTAACGCGTCGTCCCCGATCTGCGGGATCGGGGAGAACCGCACCTGCCCGGCCTGTTCCACCACCGCGATCAGATCGGGGGGCGTGGCGGGTACCAGGCGACGCAAAGTCTGGGTGGGGGTGGTGTCGGCGGGCAGCGGGTGGATCCCGTACGCGGACAACAGCATCCGGACACACATGGCGACCACCCGGTGCGCGGCGATGTCGGCGACCGCGCCCTGCCCGCTCTTGACGGCACCGGCCAGGTCCTCGCGGGCGTTCTCCACCACCACGTTCGCCCACACCAACTCCGAGGCACACGCGATGAACCGGGTCGCGGGCAACGGCGACACCGCCACCCCACCATCACGAGCAGCACCAGCCAACTCGATGGCAGGGGCGACCGGGCACGGGACAGGGGTGTAGGGGCGCAACGGTTTACACATCGCCAACGCGGGGGTGATCGCGCCCGCGCCCCGCCAGGCCAACCCGACCAGCCCCAATCGGATGAATTCTGCGAGTTCGGGGCCGATGGCGGCGCGGGTGAGGATGTCGCGCAGGGAGCGGCGTACGACGACCGAGCGCCAGGCGTGTGCGGCGCGGTCGGACAGGGCGAACACGTCGCGGTCGTCGCGCAGAACGTGCACACGGTCCCCGACCGCCCACGTCGTCACCTTCGCCACCCTGGTCAACAGAATCTGGTCGGAGTCGTCGGCGACCTCCACACCGAACCCCACCGCCAGGGCGAGAATCGTTGCCAGATCAGCAGATTCATCCAGCGAGCGGTAGCGGCCGATCAACGCTGCTGTGTCCGGTCGAGCGGCCGCGAGTCGGTTCAGTTGGTGGGGAAGCCATTTCGTCTCCAGGTAGGTTTCGCCGTGTTCGGCCAGCCATGCCTTCACCGCTTGCAACAGCCCGTCGCGCGCCCAAGCCACGGCCTCGTCGTGTTCACCCAACGCGTGCAAGGCGACCGCGTAGCGCAGGGCGTGGCGGGCGCGCTCGGCCCACCAGCCCGCCACGACCCCCGCGAACACGGAGCGCGGCAACAACTCCCGGAGCCCGTCCAGGTCCAGGGTTTCCGGGCCGGAGCGGAGGACGGTGGCGTGCAGGAAGCGTTGGCAGCGGTTGAGCAGATCCTCCTCCACCTCCCCGCGGGCGACCTGGTCGAGTTGGTGGCGGAGTTGGGTGTGGGAGCGGGTGCGGATTTCGATGCGGCGGCCGTCGAGGAACAACACCGTCGGCAGCGTCGGCATCTGTTCGTCGCCGGGGGCCACGATTAGGAAGTCGATATCGGAGCCGTCGTTTCCGAACCCCTCGGCCAGCGACCCCTCGAACAACACCGCCGAATCCGGCGGGACTGCCACCATCGCCAATGCCCGATCCAGTAACTCGTGCAAGCGATCCAGAGGCTCGGGCCGATCGGCGCCGGTGGCCTCGATATCGGGGGTGTCGTGGACGTGGGCGCCGTCGAGGCTGTTGTCGCGATACAGCTGCCACATGTGGCGGCGGCGTGGTTTGCCGCTGGAGGTGCGGCGGATGAACCCCCGCGGCCCGGTCACGATGGTGACCGCCTGCGCCGGACCCAACTCACCCCGAATGATGCGGCGCGCCTCACTGATCCAGTCCCCCGGCGCGGTTTCGGCGAACAACGCCACGCCCTGCGCACCGGCATCGGTGAGGGCGACGGCGGCGAGTTTGCCTTTGGTGATGCCGGTGTCGCGGGCGATGCGGGATTCGAGGTCTTCCATGAACACCGACCGGCCCCGCACCTTCACACTCGTGCCCATCCGCCCCAGCACGAACACCTCACCGTGGTAAAGGAATCCGGCGTCACCGGTGAACAGGTCACCGTTCTCGATGCGGGTACCGCTACCGGTGGTTTCCTCTCCGGAATACCCGAGGGCGACCGAGTCCCCGGCCACCACCATCTCGCCCAACGTCCCGTCGGGCAGGTCGTGGCCGTGCTCGTCGACGACCCGCACCCGCGACTCGGGGGTGGAGTACCCCAGGCCGGTGATCCAGCCCGGCCCGTCCACCCACCTCCCGTCACCGAGCGCGGCTTCGGCGGTGACTCGGATGGGGTACCCGAACCGCAGGCTCCCGGTGTCCAGGCGTAGCGCGGTGAGGGGCCGGTGGCGGGTGGAGGAGGTCACCATCAACGTCGCCTCCGCCAAGCCGTAGGCGAGGGTGTAGGCGTCGGCGGAGAAGCCCTGCGGGCCGGTCAATTCCGCGAACGCCCGCAAATCCGCCACCTCCACCGGCTCCGACCCCACCGCCAACGTCCGCCACCCCGACAGATCGAGATCCTGGATTTGTTCGGGGGTGACGCGGTGGGCGACATACCCGAGCGCGAACGACGGGGAGGGGGCGTGGCGGGCTATCGTCATCGCCCGTAACCAGCGCACCGGGTCGCGCACGAACTGATCCGGCCGCATCAAATACAGGTCGGCTTGGTTGGCGACGGTGGTGAGGAATGCGCCGACCAGGCCCATGTCGTGATACAGCGGCAGCCACGACATCATCGCCTCCCCCGGCCGCCATTCGATCAACCGCGTGATCATCGCGATATTGGTGGCCAGGTTCGGCCACGACACCCGCACCCCCCGCGGCGTCCCCGTCGACCCCGACGTGAACTGCAACAACGCACACTCGGCCGGATCCGCGAAAACCCGGTCACCAGTGGGCAATTCGGTGCCGATCACCACCGGCTCGTCGGCCCGCCCCGCGGCCGTCATCGCTTGACGCACCAGGGGCTCGAATTCGGGGGAGGTCACCACCAACCGCGGATCGGCCTGCGCGAGGATCGCGGCCACATGCTCCACATACTGCGACAGGTCCCCGAACATCGGTGGTGCGACCGGCGTGAATACCCCGCCACACGCCCACACCGCGTAAAACGCTGCCACACACGAGAACCCGGTCGGCATGATCACACACGCCCCGTCCTCACCGGTCAGGCCCCGCGCCCGCAACACCCCGGCCACCGACCAGGTCAGGTCGGCCAACTCGGTGTAGGAGCGGTAGTCCCAGCCGTCGGCCTCATCCGCCAGATAGATCCCGGTGTCGGCGGAGGGGTGGGCCAGCCATCCTCGTACCACCGCAACACTGTCAGTGCTCATCAGAACCGTCTTTCTGCTCATCGCGTCCATTCCCCTCCGCCAGCACGGTCACGGTTCCCTCGGTGCCGTCGACCCTGATCGTCATCCCGGTCCGAATCGCCGCGGTCACCCCGGGGAGCTGCACCACCGTCGGCACCCCGAGTTCGCGGGCCACGATCGCCACATGGGTGAGTGGGCTACCCCGCTCGATCACCAGCGCTCGCGCCGACGGCAGCACCGCCACCCAGCCCGGGTCGGTGCGGTAGGTGACCAACACCCCACCGGCCACATCCTGCGGCGTGTCCACCACCACCGCCCGACCCTCACCCACCCCCGCACCCGAGGGCGTCCCTGTCAGCACCGCCCCCGCGGTCGCGGCGGGAGTCGCGGTGACCGGCACCCAGCCCTGGGCGGCGAGTTCCGCGCGCCCGAACCCCGGCCCCCGGGTCGTGAATCGGGGCGGGGCGACCAAGCGGGTATCGGTGGCCCGCTGCCGTTTCCGCAGCGTCACCCGCGCCCGCAGATCCTCGCTGGCGGCACTCTCGTAGCAGCCTCGGAGTTCCTGGATGGTCAACTGGTAGACGTCGGCCGGGTCGTCGAGCACGCCGCGCGACACCAGGTCGCGGGCCATGACCCGGATCATGCGTTTCATCATCCCGAACGCCCGCGTCCGGCAGAATCGCAACCGCTCCCGATGCCCCGCACACCGTGACGCCTTCCCCCGCAACCGCTCATACACACGCCGCCGCCACCCGTGCAGGTGCGCATCCAGGTAGGCGTCGGCTTCTCCGCGCCGCTGCGGCCGCTCCAACGGCAGTGCGGCCCGCAACATCACGAACAGGCTCGCCGGATCCTCCCGCAAATCGGGGGTCTCCAACTTCAGCTCGTCCAGGCTCCGATACCCGTAGCGGGCGATGTAGTCATCCACCCGCGCCACGAACTCGGTGTGTCCTGCCACGCGGAGTTCGTCGTAGACCTGATGTGGCGCAACCGATTCCACCAGCTTCCGCAGCTCCGGATCCGCGCGCACCTGGGCGGCGAGTTCGGTCATCGCCTGGGCGGGTTCGGCGGATTCGACATCGCTGCCGGGGCCGATCACCGCGTACAGGAACCACTCCGGTGCCTTCGGCAGCATCAGCCGAGTCACCCCATACAACACCCCGGTCAAAGTGAGGAGCATGGCGTCGAGCACCATCAACGGCCCCCACCGCCGCACCAGATCCCGATCCAACACCCGATACCGCTCGAACGCCTCCCGCCCCGACATCATCGAGGTGTCGACCGTCTCGAACTCGTCGTACACGCGGTAGAACTCGGCGAGGAACTCGTCCATCATGGCGTCGATGCCGACGATCCGCCGCACATACGTTGCGGTGGTCACCGCCCGCGACACCAGCCGCGCGACCGGGTTCGGGAAGGTGAACGGCCGCAACGTCTTCGCGATCTCGTTCGGTAGTGGTTCCGCGACCCCGAGGGCGGCTTCCAGGACCTTCCGGTTGAGTGGGTAGCCGGGGGCGATGCCGACCATGCGATACCAGTGCAGCAGGTTGTAATACACCCGGCCGTGGAAACTGCCCAACAACACCGACGTCCACGCCTCGGTCTGCGCCACCTGCGCCTTCGGCACCCGCAACGACTCCGCGTAGCCGCGGTAGACGCGGCCGTAGATATCGGCCGCGGTCGTGAACGTCAACGGCGAGGTCACCCCGCTGAAACTCTCGATAATATTGGAGTTGTCCCAGACCCGTATCTCCCCCTCGGCTAGGTCCTCCCCGGCCCCGCGCAGCAGCGCGCCGACGGGGGTGGTGATTGGGCGAGCTTGCAGCAGCCACACCCCGTCCTCGCCCACCGCCCACTCTACATCCTGCGGACCATCGAACGCGGCTTCGACGCGACGCCCCACATCGACCAGCTCCGCGATCTCCGCCTCCGACACCGCGACACGGGAACGCCGGTCGGGATCGACTTCCACTGCCACACAACCGGAATCACCATCGGGCTGATAGGCGGTGGCTTTCTCCCCGATCACCGTCTCCACCACCGTCCCCGAGACCTTGTCCACCACCAGCGAATCCGCATCCACCGCCCCCGACACCAGGCCTTCACCGAGCCCGTACACCGCCCCGATCACCACCACATCCGTTGCCCCGGTCACCGGATCCGCGGTGAACAACACCCCACTCGCCCTAGCGGGGATCAGTCGTTGCACGATCACCGACGGCACCCCCGACAAGGCCACATTGTGCGCGAACGCATACCGGATCACCCGCTCCGAAAACGCCGACGCCCAACACCCCCGCACCGCCTCCACCACCTCATCGACACCACGCCGGTTCAGAAACGAATCGAACTGCCCCGCAAACGAATACCCTTCTCCATCCTCAGCTGCTGCCGACGACCGCACCGCCACCGGCCCCTCCCCCAACCCTGCACACACCGCACCGATCTCCTCAACCACCCCACCCGGCAACACAGCATTCAGAATCTGCTCCCGCAACCTGGCCCCCCGCCTCAACGCCCCCTCCAACTCCACCTCCCCCACGAAACCCTCCACCTCCGACACCAACCCACCCCCCAACCCCCCAAACACCCTCCCCTCCACCACAACCCACTCCGGCACCCGAAACCCCGCCCCCCGCAACAACCCCAACCCCCACGCCTTACCCCCCACACTCGCTCCGGCCACATCGAGCTTGAAATCCGAACCCTGCACTACACCCTCCCGTCGCTCCCCCGCTGCGCCTACACTGCGCCTACGAGGCGAGATCGTCGGATAGTCGAAACAACCGGAAAGCGACCCAGGCATCTACCTCGGTCCCGGCGTTGTTCGGTTATATCGAGGGGTATCCAGTGGTGTTAACGACAGTGGCTCACCCTCGCATCAATTCGGGCTCACCTGAACGCATGACGCTCACCTGGCCGCGTGACCTCGACACGGCTACGCTACGTGCAGACTCTTGCATATAAAACGAAGGGTGTTACTCGGCGTGGGCTGGACTTTCGCACCGGACGAGTTCGCGCATATCTGGCGAGAAACCGACACGGATCGTCATCCGTTCCCGATTCGGATTCTGGAGAGTCCGCGTACGGAAGATCAGGCGGCGACATTACGCAAGACCCTGGAAGTGCGGTTGCCGCTGGGGGCCGATCCGGATCTGTCGGCATGCCTGCGGATTCTGGCGCGGCCGCATACGCGGGTGATCGCGGTCGGCGGTAAGCACGCGCCCGGCAGCGAGATTCGCGCGGTGGGCGCCGTCGTCTACGACCATGCCGTGCTCGCCGTCCAGGAACCCGGCGGCACCGCGGACTTCGGTGGGCGGGTACACATCTCGATCGGGCACACCACCAAGCTGGGCGCCCGCATCGCCGCGCTGCTGCCGGACACGCCGCCCGGGAAGGAGCCCGCGCGGACCGCGCCCGCCGATGCCGTGCGCGACGAGGAGACCGTCATGGTCACCCAGCCGCTCGCACCGCGCATCCGGCGGCTGCTGCTCAAACCGCATACCGCGGAGGGGCACATCCGCATCGAGTCGGCCCTGGATCGCCGAAATCCCCCCGCGCCGGTCTATTACACGTGGATCGATGTGGCCGGGGACGGCCGCTATCTGATCCGCGCCGGGGAGGAGGTGCACGTAGTACCGGCCTCCGGCCCGCAAATCGCCGCTCACCTGCAGAAACGCATTCCGCGGTGATCGGGGGCGGCGATCGGACCGGACCACTGCGCTGACCGCGCGGGGGCGATCCGGTTAGGCTGAGTCACGACCGACCGATCTCAGGGGTGCTCATGACGATCGAGACCAGCCAGGCCGATATAGCCCGGTTCCTGCAGGCGGCGCAGAGTGGCACTGTCACGTTCGATCCGGCGGCGGCTCGTCGCTGCGCGGATATCTACGAGCAGCAGGCCGACCGGTTGCGCTATCTGCAACAGCGCCTCGAATCGGTCTCGCAGTTACACGGTTTCGGCGGCTTCTTCTCCGCGGAGCAGCTTCAGGCCGGATTCGGGCGTAAGGCGCGCGATGCCGCGGCATTGCTGGACCAGTACATCGCCGCCTCCTACCGGATGAAGGAGGCATTTCTGACCAGCGCTGGACTGTACGAGGAGGCCGACGCCGCGCATGCCGCCGCACTGCGCGCGATATCGTCGAGGCTGCCTCGATGACTACCGAATTCCGGTACGGACCGCAGCCACCGCACCGTACCGATCCCGAATACATCAGTGCCATAGAGCATTTCGAATCCATGCCGCACGAGCAGATCTACGCGGGCACGCAGCGGATCGACGCCGGGGAGATTCTGCAAACGTCACTGGTGTGGCTGGAGGCGGCGGGCACGCTGGCCACCTCGATGCCGATCACCCGCGACACCGCGGGCCGGGTGATGGATTCGGTGCGGTGGACCGGCGTCGCCGCCGACGCCGCGTCGGCGTGCACACGCAGTTTCGCCGAGTCGGTGGACGAATTGGCCGCGGTGCTGGGCGAAGTCGGCGCTCGCCTCGGCGCCTTGGCGGCGGCGGCCGAGGCCGTGAAGGTCGCGGTCGTGCCGTCCGGCGACTCCGGACCCGTGGGCACCGTCGCCCGCCTGCTCGAGGCCGCCCACGTCATCGGCGCGCAGCAGGCGCAGGAGGCACTGCGGCAGGAGGCGGTGCTGGCCATGAACATGATCTACAAACCGGCGTATTCCGCTGCGGGCAGCGGCATTCCGGCCCTGCCGGAGCCTCCCGCCGTGCCCGGCCTGCCGAGCGCCCCCGCGCCGCTGCGCTCGAATCCACCCGCGCCGCGGTCGGTTCCCCCGCAGCCACAGTCGGTTCCTCCGCAGCCACAGTCGGTTCCGCCGCAGCCACAGTCGGTTCCGCCGCGGCAGCAGACTCCCCCGGCCCCCGCCACACCCGCACCTCCGGCGGCCCCGACGCCCGAAAACACCACGCCCGCACCTCCACCGACCCCAGGTCCCGAAAACACCACGCCCGCAACCCCTTCCCCCAGCCCTGCACCGTCGACGCAGCACCCCGCGCCGCCGTCGACGCAGCACCCCGCGCCGCCGTCGACGCAGCACCCCGCGCCGCCGTCGACGCAGCAACCCGTACCACCGACCACCCAGCAACCCGTACCACCGCAGCAGTCCGTCCCCACACCGTCCCAGCAGCCCGCGCCGACCCCGCCGCCGCAGGCACCCGAATCTCCCGCCCCCTCAACGCCTCCGGCCGCACCCCCACCACCGTCGACGGCCCCGCCGCAGCCGCCGGTCCCCCAAACCCACACTCCCCCACCGCCTCCGCCGCCCACGCATCACCCGGCGCCACCCCCACCGCAGGCCCCCCAGCAGGGCCCGCCGCTCACCGATCAGGACGGCCAGCCGGGCGTCACCGGCCCCATTCCGGAGTCGACCGTCCCGGACCAACCGGGCGTCATGCCGGGTCAGTAGGCGGCCCAACGACTTTCGAGGGTTACACCTTGACCAGGTCGTCGGCGTGGACGACGGGCCGGTGCATGCCTTCGGGGAGTTCGGATGTCGAGCGGCCGAGCATGGATTCCAGTTCGGTGCTGTCGTATTCGACGACGCCGCGGGCGACGATGCGGCCGTCGTGGGCGATCAGGTCCACGACGTCGCCGCCGAAGAAGCGGCCGCGCACGCCGGTGATACCGGCCGCCAGCAGGGAGCGGCGGCGGTCCGCGACGGCCTGCACCGCGCCGTCGTCGAGCAAAACCGCGCCGCGACTGTCGGCGGCGTGGCGGACCCAGAACCTGCGGGCGGACAGGCGAACCGGGCGGGCGGCGAAGGCGGTACCGACGGCGGCGCCCGACAGCGCGGCGGCGGCATCGGAGGCGGCGGCCAGCAGGACGGGCACACCCGCGTCGGCGGCCAGCCGCGCGGCCGACAGCTTCGACGCCATCCCGCCGGTGCCGAGCGCGCCGCCGCTGCCGGCGATCACGCCGTCCAGGTCGGCGCTGCCGCGCACCTCGGGAATGAACGTCGCCGACCCCTTGCGCGGATCGCCGTCGTAGAGCCCGTCCACATCCGACAGCAGCACCAGCGCGTCCGCGCCGACCAGATGCGCCACCAGCGCGGCGAGCCGGTCGTTGTCGCCGAAGCGGATCTCCTCGGTGGCGATGGTGTCGTTCTCGTTGACCACGGCCACCGCGTGCAGTGCCCGCAGCCGGTCCAGGGTGCGCTGCGCATTGCGATGCTGTTCGCGCCGGGAGAAGTCACCGGCGCTGAGCAGCACCTGGCCGACCACGCGGTCGTAGCGGGCGAACGAGGTGCCCCAGGCGTGCGCGAGCGCCAGCTGCCCGACGCTCGCCGCCGCCTGCTTGGTCGCCAGATCCCTGGGGCGGGAAGACAATCGGAGCGGAGCGATCCCGGCCGCGATGGCGCCCGAGGACACCACCACCACATCCGAACCGGCCCGCATCCGCGCCTCCACGGCGTCGGCGAGCCGGTCCAGCCGCCCGGTGTCGAGCCCGCCCTCGAGGCTGGTCAGCGCCGAGGAGCCGATCTTCACCACGACGCTGCGCGCCGAGGCGATCGCCGCCCGCGCCTCGCTCAGCTGCCGCCCCGCATCAACCCGCGTCATACCTCACTCCTGGTCTTCGTCCTCCGTGACCAGACCACGCCGCACGCGGGAGGCATGCTTGCGCTCGGCAGCGGAGATGCGCTCGCTCTGATCGATCCGCGGATCGGTACCGCGACCCGTCATCACCATATCGATTCCGGCGGAAACCTGTGGCTCCCAGTCGAAGCAGACGTCGCCGATGGTCACCGACGCGCCGGGCTCGGCGCCCAGGCGCACCAGCTCGTCCTCGACGCCGAGGCGGGCCAGGCGGTCGGCCAGGTAGCCCACGGCCTCGTCGTTGTCGAACTGGGTCTGGCGCACCCACCGCTCGGGCCGCTCGCCGCGGACGATGAAACCGCCCTCGACCTCGGGATCGCGCACCACGCTGAAGCCGCTCTCGCCCGCCACGACCGGCCGGATCACCGGCCGCTTGGGCGCCGCCTTCGGATGCGCCTCGCGGTACCGGCGCACCTGGTCGGCGAGCGCGAAGGTCAACGGCCGCAAGCCTTCCCGCGATACCGCCGAGATCTTGAAGACCGGCCAGCCGCGAGCGGTGAACTCGGCGGTCACCATCTCGGCGAGTTCCTCGGCGTCGGGGATGTCGACCTTGTTGAGGATCACCACGCGCGGACGGTCGGCCAGATCGCCGAGCCCGGCATCGGCCTTCAGCGCGGGCCGGTAGGCGGCCAGTTCGGCCTCGAGCGCGTCGACATCGGACACCGGGTCGCGCCCGGGTTCCAGGGTGGCGCAGTCGACCACGTGCGCGAGCACCGCGCAGCGCTCCAGGTGCCGCAGGAAGTCCAGGCCCAGGCCGCGGCCCTCGCTGGCGCCGGGAATCAGGCCGGGCACGTCGGCGATGGTGAAGGTGGTGTCGCCGCTGGACACCACGCCCAGATTCGGCACCAGGGTGGTGAACGGGTAGTCGGCGATCTTCGGCTTGGCGGCCGACAGCACCGACACCAGCGACGACTTCCCGGCCGACGGGAAGCCGACCAGGCCCACATCGGCGACGGACTTCAGTTCCAGGACGAGATCGCGCTCCTCGCCCTCCTCGCCGAGCAGCGCGAAGCCGGGCGCCTTGCGCGCCCGCGAGACCAGCGCCGCATTGCCCAGGCCGCCGCGGCCGCCGCGCGCGGCGATGTAGCGGGTGCCGACGCCGACCATGTCGGCCAGGACCTCGCCGTCGGCGTTCATGACCACGGTGCCGTCGGGCACCTTCAGCAGCAGCTCGGTGCCCTGCTTGCCGTCGCGGTTGCCGCCCTCGCCGGGCTTGCCGTTGCCGCCCTTGGCGTGCGGGTGGAAGTGGAAGTCCAGCAGGGTGTGCACGTTCGGGTCGACCTCGAGGATCACATCCCCGCCGTTGCCGCCGTTGCCGCCGTCGGGGCCGCCCAGCGGCTTGAACTTCTCCCGATGCACCGAGGCACACCCGTGACCGCCCTTACCGGCGCGGACGTGCAGCACGACGCGATCGATGAACTTGGACATGCTCTTGATCATCCTCCTTCTCGACGATCGGCCTGCTGCCGAAGACAGGAAAACGGGCCAGGGTGTCTGTCACCCTGACCCGCTTCGAAGTGTTGTGGAAGAGGCTCCGGTGCGGCTCAGGCCTGCACCGGCTCCGGAACCACGATGTTGACGGTCTTGCGGCCACGCTTGGTGCCGAACTCGACCGCGCCCGCCGCCAGGGCGAACAGCGTGTCGTCGCCACCGCGGCCGACGTTCACGCCGGGGTGGAAGTGAGTGCCACGCTGGCGGACCAGGATCTCGCCGGCCTTGACGACCTGACCGCCGAAGCGCTTCACGCCGAGCCGCTGGGCATTCGAGTCGCGACCGTTGCGCGAGCTGGATGCACCCTTCTTATGTGCCATAGCTGGATACTCCTCGTGCTGGGGGCTGTGCTGCCCTAGGGGCGGGAGCCCCCTAGCCGCTTACTTGATGCCGGTGACCTTCAGGACCGTCAGCTTCTGACGGTGGCCCTGACGCTTGTGGTAGCCGGTCTTGTTCTTGAACTTGTGGATGCGGATCTTCGGGCCCTTGGTCTGATCGACCACCTCGGCGGACACCGAAACCTTCGCCAGCGCGTCCTTATCGGTGGTCAGCGTGGCGCCGTCGACGACCAGCACCGGCTCCAGCGACACCGCGGTGCCCGGCTCACCCTCGAGCTTCTCGACCTTCACCAGGTCACCGACCGCGACCTTGTACTGCTTTCCGCCGGTCTTGACGATCGCGTACGTTGCCATCGGTCGGCTACCCTACTTTCTTCTACTAGTGCATCGGCACTGTGTTCACACGGCCTGCCTGCCGGTTGCGCACCGGAGACCGCCGCCCATTGGTCTGGTAATCACCGCCGCCTCGGCGCCTGGTGGCTCTCGTTCGAACCGGGCCACGGGTCCCACAGCGCATTGCTGTCACCGGGCAGCGACCGTCCAAGAGTACAGGACGCCCACGGTCGCAACAAAACCGGGGTGAACCCGTCGGTCGCCCCGGGCCCGGCGCGGCACCCCGAGCGGCGAAGTGCGCCGCCAGCTGGGCCGACGGCGCACTTCGCTGTGAGGAAGAACTCAGTCGTTCTGCTCGGGGGCGCCCGCGGCGCGGCCCGCGGCCCGGCGGCGCTGCCGGGTGCGGGGGACGGCGACCGGGGCGGCGTCGGCGGTGAAGTCGACGGCCGGGGTCCGGTCACGGTCCGAGCTGGACAGGACGAACACCGCGCCCTTGCTGTCCGCGGCGGGAGCGGCGGCGGTACGGGCCACCCGACGACGCGTCCGCGGCGCGGCCTCCGCCGCCTCGTCTCCCTGGGGAGCCGGGGCCGCGGCCTTCGCCGGGGTCTCGGTGCGCTCGGCCGCCTCGGAGGTCGAATCCGTCACAGCCCCAGCGGTATCGGACGGAGCACCGGTCGTCCCAGCCCCGGCAGCACGGGAGCTCGCCGACGTCACAGCCGTATCCGACACGGCAGCAGTGGAATCCGCCGATGCACCGGAACCCGCCGACGCGGCAGGCGTATCCGCCGACGGGCCAGCCGTATCCGTCAACGCGGCAGCCGTATCTGTCGACGCCACAGCCGAACCCGTCGACGCGGCAGCCGTATCCGCCGACGCCACAGCCGAACCCGTCGACGCGGCAGCCGTATCCGCCGATGCCGCAGCCTTACCCGTCGACGCGGCGGCCGTATCGGTCGACGCCGCGGCCGTATCCGGCACGGCGGCACCGGAACTCGCCGAGACCTCGGCCGTGGCGTTCGCGGCCTCGGGCTTGGAGGTGGGGGCGGCGGTCTCGGATCCGGCGGCGCGGACGGCACGGCGGGATCCCCGCTCCCGGCGGCGCGACGGGCGCTCCTCGCGGGTCGGGGGCACGGGTGCGGATTCGGACTCGAGTTCGTCGGCGACCTGGGCCTCGACCGCGTCGGCGACCGCCTCGACCACGTCGATGTCCTCGTCGGTGTGGTGGGCGGCCATGGCCAGCGCCACCGGGTGCGCCCGCTTGACGGCCGCATCCTCCTCGTGCGATTCGACCGGCGCGGCGCCGTTGGCGGCGACGGGCTCGGCGGGCGAGGCCGTCTTGTCCTTGCGGCGACGCCGACCCTCGCGGCGGCCCACGCCCTCCTCGGCCGGGGCCGTCTCCACCGGGTAGTTGTGCACGAGGATGCCGCGGCCGTGGCAGTGCTCGCAGGTGGTGGAGAACGCCTCGACCAGGCCGGTGCCCAGCTTCTTCCGGGTCATCTGCACCAGGCCCAGCGAGGTCACCTCCGACACCTGGTGCCGGGTGCGGTCGCGGCCCAGCGATTCGGTGAGCCGACGCAGCACCAGGTCGCGGTTGGACTCGAGCACCATGTCGATGAAGTCGACGACGATCATGCCGCCGATGTCGCGCAGCCGCATCTGGCGCACGATCTCCTCGGCCGCCTCCAGGTTGTTGCGGGTGACCGTCTCCTCGAGGTTGCTGCCGCCGGCGCCGGTGAACTTGCCGGTGTTGACGTCGATCACGGTCATGGCCTCGGTGCGGTCGATGACCAGGGTGCCGCCCGAGGGCAACCACACCTTGCGATCCAGCGCCTTGGCCAACTGCTCGTCGATGCGGTAGCTGCCGAAGACGTCGACACCGGTACCGCTGTCGTACCGCTCGACGCGGGCCAGCAGGTCCGGGGCGACGGTGCGGATGTAGTTCTCGACCGTGGTCCAGGCCCGGTCGCCCTCGATGACCAGCTTGGAGAAGTCCTCGTTGAACAGGTCGCGGATGACCTTGACCAGCAGGTCCGGCTCCTCGTAGAGGGTCTTGGGCGCGCTGGAACCGTTGCGGGACTGCCCCTCGATGGTCTTCCAGGTGGACTGCAACCGCTCCACGTCGCGGGCCAGCTCGGTCTCGCTGACGCCCTCGGATGCGGTGCGGATGATGACGCCCGCGTCCTGCGGCACGATGTCGCGCAGGATCTCCTTCAGGCGCTTGCGCTCGGTGTCGGGCAGCTTGCGGCTGATGCCGGTGGAGCTGCCGCCCGGCACGTACACCAGGAAGCGACCGGCGAGGCTGATCTGGGTGGTGAGCCGGGCGCCCTTGTGCCCGACCGGATCCTTGCTGACCTGGACCAGCACGGTGTCTCCGGGCCGGAGCGCCTGCTCGATCTTGCGCTCCCGGCCGCCGAGTCCGGCGGCCTCCCAATTCACCTCGCCCGCGTACAGCACGCCGTTGCGGCCGCGGCCGATGTCGACGAAGGCCGCCTCCATGCTGGGCAGCACGTTCTGCACCTTGCCGAGATACACGTTGCCGACCATGGACGCCTGGCCGGTGCTGGTCACGAAGTGCTCGACCAGGATGTTGTCCTCGAGCACCGCGACCTGGGTGGTGGCGCTCGGGTGGTCGGGGAACGCCTTCTCGCGCACGACCATCACCCGGTCCACCGACTCGCGGCGGGCCAGGAACTCCGACTCGGTCAGGATCGGCGGGCGGCGGCGACCGGCCTCGCGGCCGTCGCGGCGGCGCTGGCGCTTGGCCTCGAGTCGCGTCGAGCCGCTGATGCCCTGGACCTCGTCGACGGCGGCGCGGCGCTTGCTGCGCGGCTCGCGCTCGTGCACGACGGTGTTCGGCGGGTCGTCGTCCGACGGCTCGGACTCGGGTTCGTCACCGCCCTTGCGGCGGCGACGGCGGCGACGGCGACGGCTGGAGCCCTCCGGCACCGCGGCGGACTCGTCGGTCGATTCGTCGGTGGTCTCGGCGTCGGCGTCCTCGTCGGTGTCCTCCGCGTCGTCGGCGTCGGTCGCCTCGTCGCCGTCCTGGTGCTGCTCGCCGCGGCCCCGGCCGCGGCCGCGACGGCCCCGGCGGCGGCGACGCGACCGGCCGCCGTCCTCGCCGTCGTCGTGGGACTGCTCGTCGTCCCATTCGGCGGAGTCGTCGGTGGTGTCCTCGTCCTCGGCGCGCTCGTCCTTGGCTCGATCGGACTTGGCGCGCTCGTCCTTCGAGCGGTCGTCCTTGCCGCGCTCGGTTTTGGCCCGGTCGGCGTCGGCGGGCTCGGCGGGCTTGTCCTCGGTCCGGTCCTGGGTTCTGGCCTCGGCCTTGGCCTGCCGTTCGGCGCGACGCTTGCGCCGCATCTCCTCGGCGGCGGCGGCATCCGGCGGCAGGAACAGCGGCGCGGCCACCGTGGCGGCCGCCTCGAACGCCACCGGCTCGTCGACCTGCGCCTGCTGCGGCTGAAACGGGCTGGTGAACAACGACTGTCGCTGCGGTTCGGGTTCGGTCGGCGCCGGGACCTCGGCGGGCGCCACGGTCTCGGCGGGCGCCGGTTCCTCGGCGGCGGGCTCGGGACTCTGCGCGCTCGGCTCCGGGCCCGCTGCCTCGGCGGCGGGTTCCGGCGGCGCCGGATCGGTGGGTTGTTCCGGCTCGGCGGGGACGAAGGCGTCCCGTACCGACTCCGCCACCGTGCGGTCCAGGCTGGACTGCGGGCTGCGGGCCTCGGCGCCCAGTTCGGTCAGGTGGGCCAGAATACGTTTGCTGGTGGTTCCCAGCAGCTTCGCCAGCGCGTGGACCCGGATACGTTCCGGCAACTGCGCCGCCTCCCCTGCCCCTACCGCCTCGTGTGAAGCGCGTTCACCATTATTTTTCGACGTTTCCAGCGGCTCTTGATCGGCCACGAAATCTCCTCGGGCCCCCGGGCGCGTCCCACTCGTACCGAGAGTGACGCGGCCGACGCGGGGGCACTGTCCGTTCGCCTCACGTCCTGGGACGCAAGGTCATATGGTCTCGCCCCGCGTGCCCGGTTATCACCTTGTCGTTCGTCGAGCGGGCTAACTGGTCACGCGGCGCCTGGCTGTTGGCTTCAACACCTGATTCGAGCACTCATCCAGCGTGCCGCCGGACAGCCGAGTCTTGGTAACCGTCCGGGGCAGCGATGAGCGGCGTCGAACCGCGGTGTCATTCGGGTGCGCGCGACACCTTCCGCAAACGGTGAGCGTCGATCACATCCACTGCCAGTATCCCACACCGTGCGCCGGGTATTCGCCATCGGCGCACGGAGGTGCTGGACCGAGCGGAACTACTGCGCGAAAGCGGGGAACCAGAGCGCGATCTCGCGCTTGGCGGATTCGGGGGAGTCGGAGCCGTGGACCAGGTTGTACTGGGTCTCGAGGGCGAAGTCGCCGCGGATGCTGCCCGGGACGGCCTTCTCGACCGGGTCGGTGCCGCCGGCGATCTGGCGGAAGGCGGCGATGGCGCGCGGACCCTCGAGCACGGCCGCGACGACCGGGCCGGAGGTGATGAAGTCGATGAGCGAGCCGTAGAACGGCTTCTCGGCATGCTCGGCGTAGTGGGCGCCGGCCAGTTCCGGCGACACCTGCTTCAGCTCCAGCGCGGCGATCTTGAGGCCCTTGCGCTCGATGCGGGTGATCACCTCACCAACCAGGCCGCGGGCCACGCCGTCCGGCTTGATGAGTACCAACGTCTGCTCAGTCACGCGCACAGAGTAACCGGCGGTGGCGCGGGAATCCGAACCGAAGCGGGCCGCGGGCCGCTCAGGAGGGCCGCGACGTGCGCTGGCTGGGCAGCAATCCGTGCTCCATCCGCCGCTTCACGTCGGAGCGCAGCACCAGGATGAACGCCCACACCGCGGCGAACACCACCCCGATGACGCCGATCGAGACGTGCACGAACACCCCGAGCAGCACCAGCACCTGCAGCGCCAGATTGAACGGCAGCGCCCACGACCGCCGCTGCAACCCCGCCCCGAGGATCATCAGCACCGCCAGACCGACCAGGTAGGCGACCGACCACCAGCTCAGCCCCCCGCCCACCGCGCCGACCACCGGCAGCGCCAGCAGCACGGTGATGGCCTCCAGCACCAGCGCGCCTGCCATCACGCCGCGCAAGCCCTTCCAGGGGTCGGTGGCGGGCGGCGGGACCGGCCCCGACTGCTCACTCATGCGGGTTCCTTTCCGAACAGCGAACGGGCCGCGCCTGCGGTGACCACCGACCCGGTCACGACGATCCCGGCGCCCGAGACGGGCTCGCCCGCGTCCCCGGCCTCCTCCGCGATCGCGATGGCCGTCTCCACGGCATCGGTCATGGTGGTGGCGGTGACGACGCGCTCGTCGCCGAAGCGCTGCACGGCGAGGTCGGCGAGTTCCTCGGCGGGCAGGGCGCGCGGCGAGCCATTGCTCGTCACCACGATCTCGTCGAAGACCGGTTCCAGCGCCTCCAGGATGCCCGCCGCGTCCTTGTCGGCGAGCACCGCGACCACGCCGACCAACCGGCGGAAGTCGAACTCGTCGGTGAGCGTGGCCGCCAGCGCCTTCGCGCCGTCCGGATTGTGGGCCGCGTCGATGAAGATGGTCGGCGCGCTGCGCATGCGCTCCATCCGGCCGGGGCTGACGGCGGCGGCGAATCCCGCTCGGACGGCGTCGATATCGAGCTGCTTGTGGGCGCCCGCGCCGAAGAACGCCTCGACCGCGGCCAGCGCCAGCGTCGCGTTGCGGGCCTGGTGCTCGCCGTGCAGCGGCAGGAAGATCTCGTCGTACACCCCGCCCAGGCCCTGGATCTCGAGCACCTGGCCGCCGACGGCGATCCGCCGCGACAGCAGCCGGAACTCCGAGCCCTCGCGGGCCACGGCGGCGTCCACCTCGACGGCCCGGCGCAGCAGCACCTCCATCGCCTCGGGCTGCTGCTCGGCGATGATGGCGACGGTGTCGCGCGGGACCAGCGGATCCTCGGGGGCACGCTTGATGATCCCGGCCTTCTCCCCCGCGATGGAGCCGAGGTCGGGGCCGAGGTAGTCGGTGTGGTCCAGGCCGATCGGCGTGATCACCGCGACCTGGCCGTCGATGACGTTGGTGGCGTCCCAGGTGCCGCCCATGCCGGTCTCCACGACCGCGACGTCCACCGGGGCCTCCGCGAACGCCGCGTACGCCATGGCGGTGAGCACCTCGAACTTGCTCAGCCGCTGCCCGCCCGCGGCCTGCGAGCGCTCATCGATCATCTCGATGTAGGGCTGTAGCTCGCGGAAGATCTCGACGTAGCGGGCCGGGGTGACGGGCGTGTTGTCGATCGCGATGCGCTCGGTGGCCAGTTGCAGGTGCGGGCTGGTGATGCGGCCGGTGCGCCGGTGCAGGGCGCTCAGCAGCGCGTCGATCATGCGGGAGACCGAGGTCTTGCCGTTGGTACCGGCGACGTGGATGGCCGGGTAGTTCCGCTGCGGCGAGCCGAGCACGTCCATCAGGGTCGCGATGCGGGTCAGCGTCGGCTCGGCCGTGCGCTCGGGCCGGCGCTGGTCGAGTTCGGCCTCGACCAGCGCCATTTCGGCGAGCTCCACCGGCGACGGGCCGTGCTGCAGGCGCTCGGACCCGCCGTGGGCGAATTCGTGTTCCTCGGTCATCGGGCCGCCGCCAGACGCGCGATCTCCTCGAGCCGGGCGCCGATGCGGGCGACCTCGGATTCGGCGACCTCCCGGCGGCCGCGGATCTTGGCCACCACCTCGTCGGGCGCCTTGGCCAGGAACGCCTCGTTGCCGAGTTTGGCGGTGGTGCCGGACAGTTCCTTCTGCGCGGCCGCGAGATCCTTCTCCAGGCGGCGGCGCTCGGCGTCGAGGTCGACGGTGCCGGAGGTGTCGAGTTCGACGGTGACCGTGGCGTCGGACAGCCGCACCTCGACCGAGGCGGTGGCCGCGAAGCCGTCGCCGGGCTCGGTGAGCCGCGCCAGGGTGGTGATCTCGGCGAGCTGGCCGGTCAGGTCGGCGGCGTCGATGCCGACGAGGCGGGCGCTCACCTTCTGCTTGTCGGTCAGGCCCTGGTCGCTGCGGAACCGGCGAATCTCGGTAACCAGCCGCTGGAGGTCCGAAATACGCTGGGCCGCACGCGGATCGGCGGCGACACCGGACGGCCGCGGCCAGTCGGCGACGACGAGGGACTCGCCCGCCGCGCCCTCGGTGAGGGCCTGCCACAGCGTCTCGGTGACGAACGGGATGACCGGATGCAGCAGGCGCAGCACGGAATCCAGCACGGTGCCGAGCACGACGCGGGTGCTCGCGGCCCGCTGCTCGGACTCGGCGAACTGCACCTTGGCCAGTTCCAGGTACCAGTCACACAGTTCGTCCCACGCGAAGTGGTACAGCGCCTCGCACGCCTTACCGAACTCGTACCGGTCGAACGCCGAATCCACTTCGGCGCGAACCTCTTCCAGCCGATCGAGAATCCAGCGGTCGGCATCGGTGAGGGTATCGCGGGCCCGTAGCTCGCCCGGCACGGCCCCGTTCATCAACGCGAACTTGCTGGCGTTGAACAGTTTCGTGACGAAGCTGCGCGAGGCCGTCACGTGCGGGGTGCCCACCGACAGATCACTGCCGGGCTGCGCGCCGCGCGCGAGGGTGAATCGTGTTGCGTCCGCGCCGTATTCGTCGATCCACAGCAGCGGGTCGACGCCGATGCCCTTGGACTTGGAGTACTTGCGGCCGAATTCGTCGCGGATGAGGCCGTGCAGGAACACGTCGTCGAACGGCACCTGCGTGCGGCTCGGATCCTTACCCGCCCCGATGGCCGGATCCTCCGACACGAACATGCCGAACATCATCATGCGGGCCACCCAGAAGAACAGGATGTCGTAGCCCGTCACGAGAACGCTTGTGGGATAGAACTTCTCGAGCTCCGCGGTGGCGTCGGGCCAGCCCATGGTGGAGAACGGCCACAGCCCGGAGGAGAACCAGGTGTCGAGCACGTCCGGGTCCTGCACCCACCCCTCGGGGGCCCGCTCGTCCGGGCCGACACACACGATCTCGCCCTCGGGGCCGTACCAGATCGGGATGCGGTGACCCCACCACAGCTGGCGCGAGATGCACCAGTCGTGCATGTTGTCGACCCAGTCGAACCAGCGCGGCTCCTGGGATGCGGGGTAGATCTTCACGTCCCCGTTGCGCACGGCGTCACCGGCGGCGCGGGCCAGCGAGTCCACCTTCACCCACCACTGCATGGACAGGCGGGGTTCGATGGGCTCGCCGGAGCGCTCGGAGTGGCCGACACTGTGGACGTACGGGCGCTTCTCGGCGACGATGCGGCCCTCCGCGGCGAGGCGTTCGCGGATCTTGACGCGCGCCTCGAACCGGTCCATGCCGTCGAATTCGGTTCCGGTGTCGGCGATCTTGCCGGTCTTGTCCATGATCGTCGGCATGGGCAGGTTGTGCCGCACGCCGATCTCGAAGTCGTTCGGATCGTGCGCGGGGGTGATCTTCACTGCGCCGGAACCGAATTCGGGATCGACGTAGTCGTCGGCGACGATCGGGAGCTGCCGACCGGTGATGGGGTGGTACACGGTGGTGCCGATGAGGTCGCGGTACCGCTCGTCGTCCGGATGCACCGCGACCGCGGTGTCGCCGAGCATGGTCTCCACCCGGGTGGTGGCGACGATCACGTGCGGCTCATCATTGTTCAGCGACCCGTAGCGCAACGAGACGAGCTCGCCCTCCACGTCCTCGTACTTCACCTCGACGTCGGAGATGGCGGTCTCGAGCGACGGCGACCAGTTCACCAGGCGCTCGGCGCGATAGATCAGGCCCGCGTCGTAGAGGCGCTTGAAGATGGTCTGCACGGCGCGAGACAGGCCCTCGTCCATGGTGAATCGGTCGCGGCTCCAGTCGACGCCGTCGCCGAGGCGGCGCATCTGGCCCTGAATAGCGCCACCGGACTCGCGCTTCCAGTCCCAGACCTTCTCCACGAACAGCTCGCGGCCGAAGTCCTCCTTGGTCTTGCCGTCGACGGCCAGTTGCTTCTCGACGATGCTCTGGGTGGCGATGCCCGCGTGGTCCATGCCGGGCAGCCACAGCACCTCGTAGCCCTGCATGCGCTTGCGGCGGGTGAGCAGGTCCATGAGGGTGTGGTCGAAGGCGTGACCCATGTGCAGGTTGCCGGTGACGTTCGGCGGCGGGAGCACGATGGAGTAGGGCGGCTTGTCGCTGCTCGCATCGGCGGTGAAGTAACCAGCGGCTACCCAGCGTTCGTACAGGTCGGCCTCTACCTCGCCGGGGTTCCAGCTTTTGGGGAGGGCATCGGCACGATTACGCGAGTTCTCTGAGGCTGTGCTGGTCACCGTGCGATTCTAAGGACTGGGGGTCGACACCCGAAGAGCGGGGCTTTCGGCGGATGAGGGACACCGAAAACCCCGCTCTCGCCATTCAGATTACCGCCGATCCGGGCGGTGTCGACGAATCCATATGCAATTCTCAGGTTTCGCCCGAATCCCTTGTCTTGGTGCACGTTTCCCCTCAGCCGGGGCTCAGGATTCCGGTCCGGCGGGCCGGGTTCAGGCGAGCTCCGCGTCCTGTTCTACCAGATCGGTATTGACCGCGATGGCCGTCGCCGAGCCCGCCCCGGCCGCGGTGATGACCTGCATGCGCGCGTCCGCGACGTTGCCGGTGGCCCACACGCCGGGCACGGAGGTGCGCCCGGCCGGATCGGTGACGACCCAGCCGTCCGCACCGATCTCGCAGCCGAGGGCGCGTAGCACGGTGTTGTCGGGGACGAAGGTCGGCGCGACGAACAGCGTCGAGCACGGCACCGCGCGCCCGTCGGCCAGTTCCACCCCGCGCAGCCGGTCCTCGGTCGAGACCACCCTGGTCACCTTGCCGTCCATGATGTGCACCCCGCGGGCGTCGAGGCGGCGGCGCTGCGCGTCGGTCAGTTCCATGCCGTGGGTGAAGAAGGTGACATCGTCGGACCACAGCGGCAGCAGCAGGGCCAGGTGTTCGGCGCGGGCGAGCGCGCCGGGCTCGGTGCCGCCGAGCAGGCCGAGGCGCTGGTCGGAGACCTCGTACCCGTGGCAGTAGGGGCAGTGCAGCACGTCGCGGCCCCAGCGTTCGCGCAGTCCCGGGAGTTCGGGCAGCCGGTCGTGCAGGCCGGTGGCGACCACGATCCGGCGCGCCCGCAGCAGGCCGCCGGAGGCCAGCCGGAGCGTGAAATCCAGTCCGCAACCGGCATATTCGGCCGATTCCACCCGATCGTCGATCAGTTCCACGCCGTATCCGGCGACCTCGCGGCGGCCGGTCGCGAGCAGATCCGCCGGGGGCATTCCGTCCCGGCTCAGGAAGCCGTGCATGTGCGCGGCCGGCGCGTTGCGCGGTTCGCCCGCGTCGACGACCGCCACCCAGCGCCGGGAGCGTCCGAGCACCAGCGCCGCCGACAGCCCGGCCGCGCCGCCGCCCACGATCACCACGTCATAGGTTGTTTCCGTCATGACGGCGACAGTGCCGCAGCCGTGGCGAAAGCGGCAACGATGTTTGCCGATTCCGGGAATTGCGGGAGTATCGGTGCCGTGACCAGCGATCCGACCCTCACCACCGCCCTGGCCGATGTGGGACCGCGGCTGCGGCAGCTGCGAACCCGGCGGGGCATGACGCTGACCGCGCTCGCGGCGACGACCGGCATCTCCAAGAGCACGCTGTCGCGGCTGGAGTCGGGGCAGCGCCGGCCCAGCCTGGAGTTGCTGATGCCGATCGCGCACGCGCACGGGGTGACGCTGGACGAACTGGTGGCCATGCCCCGCACCGCGGACCCGCGGGTGCAGGCGCCCGCGCGGCGGGTGGGCGGGCGGACGGTGCTGCCGCTGACCCGGCGACCGAGTCCGCTGCACGCGTACAAGATGGTCATCCCGGCGGACCAGTCCTGGCCGGAGGTGCGGGTGCACGACGGGCACGAGTGGCTGTACGTGCTGTCGGGGCGGTTGCGGCTGGTGCTCGGTGAGCACGATCTAGAGCTCGGGCCGGGCGAGGCGGCGGAATTCGATACCCGGCAACCGCATTGGTTCGGGAGCACGGGGAGCGGGCCGGTGGAGATCCTCAGTATCTTCGGCGGGCAGGGCGAGCGTATTCATCTGCGGGCGCGGCCGTCCGGGCACTGAAATGGATTGCGAGACAGGCCAATTCGCTCCTGATACGCAAAGCCTCTGCCCGGCAGGGGATTACACGCTCCATGACCTGCGTCACCGGATTGATCGAATGTGATACGGGTCACTTTACCTTGCCGTGCCGAATGACTGTCCGGCCTACTAGCTATCACACAGCAAATCGGCCGAAAGTGAGTTCTCATGCGTGCACGAACCCTCGTCTTCGCCACCGCTGTCACCGGTGCGGCCGCCGCGACCCTCGCGCTGGGCGCGGGCAGCGCCGGTGCGGTCACCCCCGTCACCTTCCCGCAGGCCGGAGCCGCCGGGCTCGAACTCGACCACGGCGAGACCCAGGCCTTCGCCAACAGCCCGGCCCCGGCCCTGATCGACCGCTACCTGCCCGGCGACAACGTCACCGTGAGCATCCGACCCGACTCCCAGCTCCCCAAGACCGGCGACCGGGTCTACGCCTCCCTGCGCGACATCGTCGCCGAGGCAGGCACCCGCCCGGGCGGCAAGGTCGACCTGGTCCTGGCTCCGGGACCGGAACTGGTGGTCGTCCAGAACTGGTGATCCCGGCGCAACTCCCACCTCTGATCCCGGCGCAACTCCTTCCCCTGATCCCGGCGCAACTCCTCTCCCCCTGATCCCGGCGTGCTTTTGGCCGGGATCTCGCGGGATTCCGGCCAAAAACACGCCGGAATCACTGGTCAGGGCACGAAGACCGGCAGGGCCCCGGGAAGGGCGCGGAAGGTCGCGGGCAATACCCCCGCGGGCTCACCGTCGGCGGTGGCGGGTGCGCCCGGGGCGGTCGCGACGATGGTGGACGCGCGATATTGGGACAGGGCGGGATGGTCGACGCGTTTGCCCGCGGCGAGCGCCGGGAGCAGGCGAATCATCTCCACCCGCGACATCGCCCCGACGACGGTCACATCGAGCAGCCCGTCGTCGAGCACCGCGTCCGGGCAGATCAACATGCCGCCGCCATAGCTGCGGGTATTGCCGACCGCGACCATCACCGCCTCGATCTCGACCACCGCACCGTCCGATTGCCCCGGCACACCGGACAATTCGATCCGATACGGCACGGCCAGCCCGCTCGCCATCTCGGCCAGCGCGGCGAGGGTGTAGCGCATCGGGCCCCGGGGATAGCGCATCCGATTGGCGCGCAGGGTAACCCGCGCATCGAACCCGGTCCCGACGACCGTCGCGAACCGAATCGGTTGCACCGGTGCAGATCCACCGAACCCGGCCGCCCCCGCCTCCCCTCTGCTCCCGGCGTCCTCCCCTATAATCCCGGCGTCCTCCCCTATGCTCCTGGCGTCCTCCCCCCTGACCCCGGCGTCCTCCCCTCTGACCCCGGCACCCTCCCCCCTGACCCCGGCGTCCTCCCCCCTGACCCCGGCGTCCTCCCCCCTGACCCCGGCGTCCTCCCCCCTGATCCCGGCGTGCTTTTGGCCGGGATCCACGGTGCCGAGGTCGACCCGTCGTACTCTGCCGTCCAATACGACGTCGGCCGCGGCGATCGGATCGTGTTCGGGCACACCGAGTTCGCGGGCCAGATCGTTGCCGGTGCCGCCCGGGACCAGACCGAGCGGCACCGCGCTCCCGGCGAGCGCGCCCAGCGTGATGCAGACCAGGCCGTCCCCGCCCGCGCATACCACCGCGTCGGGGGCGTCGGCCGCGGCCAGCGCCTCCCGCACCCGGCGCACCGATTCCTCGGCGGTGCCGCCGCGCACCTCGGTCACCCGCACGCCACGATCGGCGAAGCGGGCGGCGGCCGCAGCCGCGGCGGTCAGGCCCCGGCCGTGCCCGGACAGCGGATTGGTCACCAGCAGAACCGACCGAATCGGTTGCGGCGCGGTCGAATCGGTCACGGAATCAGCTTTCCGGGATTGAGAATGCCGACGGGGTCGACGGCCTGCTTCACCGCGCGCAGCACCCGCACGCCCAGATCGCCGATCTCGTCGGTCATCCAGGCGCGGTGATCGGCCCCGACGGCGTGGTGGTGGGTGATGGTGCCACCGGCCGCGACGATCGCGTCCCCGGCGGCCCGTTTCGCGCGCTGCCACTGGGTGATCGGATCGTCGAGCTGCTTGGCGACGACGGTGAAGTACAGCGAGGCGCCGGTGGGATAGGTGTGCGAGATATGGCCCATCACCAGCGCCGGTGTGCCCTGGGCGGTCAGCGAATCCGTCAGGGCCGCAGTCACCTTCGCCTTCAGGTTCGCCAGATTGGCCCACGTGGTGGCGGTTTCCAATGTCTCGCAGAGGATTCCGACGTCGAGCAGGGCGTCGCGCAGGTACGGGGCGGCGAACCGGCCGTGCTCCCACTCCCGTGCCGGTTTCTCGCCCAGCGCCGTTCCGCCCGCCGCCGCCAGCAGCGCGGCGGCCTCGGCGCCGCGGGCCGCGACGTGCGCGGCGGCGCCCTCGACGGTGGTGACGGCCAGGCAGCCGGACACCGCGGCGCCGCCGATATCGCCGGAGCGGGCCAGGTTCAGGCCGGTCTCGGCCTCGTCGGACAGCCGCAGCACGGTGGGGGCGGCCCCGGCCTGCACCACGGTGCGCAGGGCGGCGGCGCCGGTGGCGAAGTCCGGGAACGACCAGGCTTGGTAGGCAACGGTTTCCGGGATCGGGTGCACGCGCAGCGTCACCTCGGTGATGACGCCCAGGGTGCCCTCCGATCCGGCGAACAGCTCGCGCAGGTCGGGTCCGGCGGCCGAGGCGGGGGCGCGGCCGAGGTCGAGAGTGCCGCCGGGAGTGGCGATCCGGAGCCGCTGGATCATATCGTCGAAGCGGCCGTACCCGGCCGACGCCTGGCCCGACGAGCGGGTCGCGGCAAAGCCGCCGATGCTGGCGAACTCGAAGCTCTGCGGAAAGTGCCCGAGCGAAAGTCCGTGCGCGGCAAGCAGTTTCTCGGCCTGCGGACCGGTGAGTCCCGCGCCCAGGGTGGCGGTGCCGCTCACCGCATCGATGTCGGCGACGGTGTCCAGGCGACGCAGGTCCAGCGCGACGACGGCGTCGAAGCGGCCGCGGGCCGGATCGAGACCGCCGACCACGCTGGTGCCGCCGCCGAACGGGACCACCGCGATGCCGTGGTCGGCGCACGCGGCCAGCACCGCCCGCACCTGTTCGTGATCGGCGGGAAGGACGACGGCATCGGGCGCGTCCTGCGGGCCCTCGGCGCGGCGGCGCAGCAGATCCGGGGTGCTCTTGCCGCCCGCGTGCAGCAGGCGGTCGCGATGCTCGGTCGAGACGTGCTCAGCGCCGACCACCGCGGTGAGCGCCGCGAGGTGTGCGGGCGACAGCGCCGAGGGGCGCAGCGGCACGGCGTTCTCGGCGCGCCGGACCACCGGCTCGCCGGATACGCCGAACACCTGCACCAGCAGCGTGCGGATCCGCTCCGGGAGCGGCGCGTGTCCGGACGGAACACCCCAGGCATCCCACACCATGCTCGGGTGCTGTCTCGTGTCGACCATGCGTTACAGTCTGACATATAATGTCAAGCAGTAACGATGAGGCGGGCGCATTCGCGCCCAGAATCCGGTGGTGACCCGCGATGCACACGATCGACGCTCCCGGTGCCGACGAGGCCGCTAGCGAGCCGTCGGCGACGGACGTGGCAATCCTGGACGCCGCGCGCGCCTGCGTGGAGGAGTTCGGCGTGCGCCGCACGACGCTCACCGAGGTGGCGCGCCGCGCCGGGGTGAGCCGCCCCACCGTGTACCGGCGCTGGGCCGATACCGGCTCGCTACTGGCCGACCTGCTGGTGCGCGAGCTGCGCGACATCGTGCGCCGGACCGTTCCCACCAGCGGCAGCGCCCGCGCCCGGCTGGTGCACGGCATCGTGGACGGGGCGGCCACGGTCCGCGCGAATCCGTTGTTCGCCAAGATCTTCCGCACCGACACCGACCTCATGCTCACCTACGTGTTCGGACGCCTGGGCCGCAATCAGCGCGAACTCGTCGCGCTGTTCACCACCCTCATCCGGGAGGGCCAGCGCGACGGCTCCATCCGCCCCGGCACCCCCGAACAACTGGCCACCATGCTGCTGCTCATCGCCCAATCCGCGGTCCAGTCCGCCACCACCGTCGCCCACCTCCTCGACGCACCCCACCTCGACGCCGAGCTCACACGCGCGATCGACGGGTACCTGCTCCCCGACGGCGCGGAGCGGTTGGCATGAGTATCTGCGGCGCTGGGAGGTCCGCCGGGGCAAATCGAGTCGGCATCGCAGGGAACTCGCGACAGCACCGCACAGACGCACCGACGCGAAAAACCCGCTCGGCGGGCGGATTCCGGCACGCAGGCAGGAGCCGAACGGATGCGGAGCAGTCGCGCGAGACAGGAGTTGTGTAATGCGTAGCGCGGGAGACGGATTCGGTGATTCGGCGCTGAATGCGGCGCGGCGGGAACGGGAATTGCGAGCCCTGGGGGACGAGGGCGTCGTCGATGTGCTCGTCGTCGGGGGTGGGGTGACCGGGGTCGGGGTCGCGTTGGACGCGGCGGCGCGGGGGCTGCGGACGGTGCTGGTGGAGCGGCATGATCTGGCGTTCGGGACCAGCCGGTGGAGTTCGAAACTCGTGCACGGGGGGCTGCGGTATCTGGCGAGTGGTGGGGTCGGGATCGCGCACGAGAGCGCGGTGGAGCGGCATGTGCTGCTGACCCGGACCGCACCGCATCTGACGCGGCCCATCCCGCAGGTGGTGCCGCTGCTGCCGGGCGTGGGGCGGGCGCAGCGGGCGCTGGTGCGGGCGGGCTTCGCGGCCGGGGATGTGTTGCGCCGCAGCGCGGGAACCCCGGCATCGGTGCTGCCCCGGTCACGCCGGATCGCCGCCGCGGAGGCGCTACGGTTGGCGCCGACCGTGCGCCGCAACGGTTTACGCGGCGGCCTGCTCGCCTGGGACGGGCAGCTGGTGGACGACGCGCGCCTGGTGGTGACGATCGCCCGCACCGCCGCGTCCTACGGCGCGAGCATCCTCACCCGGGTCGAGGCGCGACAGGTCACCGGCGAGTCGGCGGTCCTGCGCGACACCCTGACCGGTGAAACCCTCACGGTGCGAGCGCGTTCGGCGATCAATGCCGCCGGGGTCTGGGCCGACGAGGTGGATCCGAGCATCGAGCTGCGCCCCAGCCGCGGCACCCACCTGGTGTTCGACGCGGCGGCGTTCGGCGGCCTCGACGCCTCGCTGACCGTCCCGATTCCGGGCAGCACCAGCCGCTTCGTCTTCGCCTTCCCGGCCGCGCACGGCCGCGTCTATCTGGGCCTGACCGACGAGGACGCGCCGGGCCCGGTCCCCGACGAACCGCGGCCGACGGACTCCGAGATCGACTTCCTGCTCGACACGGCGAACACGGTGCTGCGGGAACCATTGCACCGCAGCGATATCCGCGGCAGCTTCGCCGGGCTGCGCCCGCTGCTGCGCACCGCCCAGGACAGCACCGCCGACATCTCCCGCGAGCACGCGGTGCTGCACTCCCCCGGCGGCCCGATCACCATCGTCGGCGGGAAGCTCACCACCTACCGCACGATGGCCGAGGACGCGGTCGACGCCGCCGTCGCGCACGCCCGCCTCGCCGCCGCACCGTGCCGCACCACGCGAATCCCGCTGGTGGGCGCGGTCTTCGGCGCGGCACGCGATCGCATCGCGGCGCCCCCGTCGCTCATCGAGCGGTACGGCAGCGAGGCCACCGATGTCCTGGACGTGGCCCGCCGCGATCCGGCCCTCGCCGAACCGGTCGCCCCCGGGCTGGATGTCCTGCGCGCCGAATTCGCCTATGCCACAACGCACGAGGGCGCCCTCGACACGGCCGACCTCCTGGACCGGCGCACCCGTCTCGGACTGGTCCCCGCCGACCGCGCGGCCGCCCTGCCCGCCGCCGAAGCGGCGTTGACCTGAGTCCGGCTCGGCTCAGGAGTTGTTGCCGCCCAGCCTGAATCGGACGCCGCCGGGATCGGTCACCGCGGCGAGGCGGCCGTAAGGGGTGTTCTCCGGCTCCTGTTCGACCGAACCGCCCAGCGCCACCACGGTTTTCACGGCGGCGTCGACGTCCTCCACGCCGAAGTACGGGAACCAGCCTCCCGGGCTGCCCGCGGGGAGGAACGCGGAGCCGTCGATGACGCCGCCGAGCATCGGGGTGGTGGCATGGATGGTGGTGTAACGGAATTCGGGGGTGTCGGCGACGGTGAACGGATCCCAGTCGAACACCTCGCGGTAGAACCGGAGCGCGTCCTGGTAGGCGGGAGTGTGCAGTTCGAACCAGGACGGGTAGCCGACGTGGTCGCTCCAGGCGCCGTCGCTGACGGTGCCGAACGCACCCAGCCCGCTGTGCACGCCCGCCTGCCACACCCCGATGCCCGCCCCGCTGGGGTCGGCCAGGATGGCCATGTGGCCCATCTCGCCGACCTGCATCGCGGGCACGACCACCCGGCCGCCGACGGCGGTGGCCTTGGCGGCGGTGGCCTCGGCGGCGTCGCTGGCCAGGTAGATCGTCCACTGATCGGGCCCGCCACTAGTGCCGTCGTTGTGCATGCCGCCCGCGACGGCATTGCCGTCCTTGCGGAAGGTGATGTACCCGCCGTACTCCGGGCCGCCGCGCTCGGCGGTCCAGCCCAGCAGCTCGCCGTAGAAGGCGATGGCGCGGTCGGGGTCGGAGGTGAACAGCTCGACCCAGCACGGGTCGCCGGGCTTGAAGGTGTAGGTCATGACGGCTCCTGGAGTAGGTGGGGATGCTTTCACCGATACGACGGCACCCGAGCCGCGAACTCATCGGCCCGGGCGAATTTTCCTTGACCTGAACATCTCTTCAGGTTCGACGATGGTGTCATGGAACCATCTCCAACCGCTCTCATTACCGGAGCATCGGCCGGATTCGGCCGCGCGGTGGCCCTGGCGCTGGCCGCGCGCGGCTGGGACCTGATCCTCACCGCCCGCACGCTGGAGCCGCTGGCGCGGGTGCGGGAGGCGACGGGCGCGATGGCGATCGCCGGTGACGTGGCCGATCCCGCCCATCGCGCCCGGCTCGCGACCGTGCTCGACGAATTCGACCGGCTCGATCTGGTGGTGAACAACGCCAGCGCGCTCGGCCCGAGCCCGATGCCCCGGCTCGCCGACTATCCGCTCGACGAATTCGCCACTGTGCTGCACACCAATGTCGTAGCGCCCCTGGGCGTTCTGCAACTGGCTCGTCCGAAACTTCAGGCGGCCAAGGGCATTGCCGTCTCCGTCAGCTCCGACGCCGCAACCACCCCCTACGAGGGGTGGGGTGGTTACGGCTCGTCGAAATCCGCACTGGACCAGCTGACCGCGATCTTCGCCGCCGAGAATCCCCAGCTGCGCGTCTATTCCTTCGATCCCGGCGATATGCGCACCGCCATGCATCAGGCCGCCTTCCCCGGCGAGGACATCTCCGACCGCTCCGAGCCGGGGACGGTGGTGCCCGCGCTGCTGCACCTGATCGACAATCGCCCGCCGAGCGGCCGCTACATCGCCGCGGAAATCCTGATCCCGCAATGACTGTCATCCTGGAGAACTTCGCGCTGCCCGCCGATCGCGCGGCCACCGAGCCGCCGGAGGCGCGCGGCCTGGCCCGCGACGACGTGCGAATGCTGGTGTCGGACAACGGCGTCCACACCCACGCCCGCTTCCGCGAGCTGCCGCGCTTCCTGCGGCCCGGCGACCTGGTCGTGGTGAACAATTCGGCGACGCTGAATGCCGCGGTCGACGCGCACTACCTCGGCCGCCCGGCGGTGCTGCACTTCGCCGCCCGGCTCGACGACGGCGGCTGGGTGGTGGAGCTGCGCGACCCCGCGGGTGTCCCGTTCACCGCCGCCGAGCCGAAACCCGGTAGGCGCGTGCTGCTTGCGGGCACGGCGGTCACGCTGCGCAGGCCCTGGCTGCCGCCCGCCCGCCGCCTGTGGATCGCCGATCCCGACGGCGACGTGCCCGCGCTGCTGGCCCGCCACGGCCGTCCGATCACGTATTCCTATGTGGCCCAGCGCTGGTCACCGGAGTACTACCGCACCGTGTTCGGGCGCGAGCCGGGCAGCGCCGAAATGCCCAGCGCCGGGCGGCCGTTCACCGACAACCTGGTGACCGATCTGGTGGCCGCGGGCGTCACCCTGGCCCCGATCACCCTGCACACCGGCGTCTCCTCCCCGGAAACCGGCGAACCGCCGAGCCCCGAGCGCTACACGGTCCCCGAGGTCACCGCCCGCCTGGCGAACGCCACCCACGCCACCGGCGGCCGCGTAATCGCCGTGGGCACCACGGTCACCCGCGCCCTGGAATCGGCCACCGTCGGCGCCGAAGTCCGCCCCGCCTCCGGCTGGACCGACCTGATCCTCGACGCCGACCACCCAACCCGATCCGTCGACGCCCTCATCACCGGCTGGCACGAACCGGGGGCCTCCCACCTCCACCTCCTGGAAGCCGTCGCGGGAACCGACACCGTGCGTGACGCCTACGAGGCCGCCTTGGACACCGGCTATCTGTGGCACGAATTCGGCGATACCGCACTGCTTTTCCGACCGCGGTGAGGTCCCGGCCAAAAGCACGCCGGGACCATGGGAGACGGCAGCCGGGGTCGTAAGAGGTGGCAGCCGGGGCCATAGGAGTGGCAGCCGGGACCATAAGACGTGGCAGCCGGAACCATCAGAGGTGGGAGGCCGTGATCCCGGCGTGCTTTTGGCCGGGATCTACCGCCGGGCACGTCGCGGAACTCAGTCCTCGGCCGCCTCGAGCTTGGGTACCAGGCGCTCCAGCATGCCCTCCAGCAGTTTCTCCTCGTGCGGGGTGAGTTCGGCCAGGGCCTTGTAGGCGCGGACCTGGGAGTTGCGGATCAGGGCGGCGAGTTCGCGGCCCTCGTCGGTGGGGGCGAGGTATTTGACGCGGCGGTCGGAGGGGTTCACGGTGCGGCGCACCAGGCCGCGGGACTCCATGCGGTCGGCCACACCGGTGAGGTTCGATGGGTCACAGGCGAGGCGGCCCGCCAGGACTCGCATCGGGAGCTCGGCCGGAGGCTCGTTCAGGGCCAGGAGCAGCTTCGCCTGGGTCAGCGTCAGGCCGTGTCCCTCGGCCGCGGTGAGGAAGTCGTGCAGGTACGCGGACACGAATCGCGCGATCAGCAATGCCAGCGGGCTCTGCGTTGTGGCCGGACTCATAGCGGCGATCCTACCTCCACGATTGACAACCGAGATCTTTGAAACCTTAAATGCTTGAATACTTCAAACTTATCCCCATTCAAGCATCTGGAGGTGTCCGTGATGGAGCGAAAGGGCTCGCTGCTGACCGGCGTCCTGGCGTTCGCGGCCATGATCGTGACCGTGATGCAGACCCAGGCCGTGCCGATCCTGGGTCTCATCGCCACCAAGCTGCACGTCTCCACGGCGTCGGTGAGCTGGGTGACCACCGCGACATTGCTGGCGGCGGCGGTGTGCACCCCGCTGCTGGGCCGCATCGGCGACCTGTACGGAAAGAAGCCGACGCTGCTCGGCGTGCTGGTGGTGGCCGTGATCGGCTCGGTGGTCTCGGCCCTGGCGAATTCGCTGGGCGTGCTGCTGGTCGGCCGGGCCCTGCAGGGCGTCGCGACCGCGATCTTCCCGCTGGCGCTGGCGGTGCTGCGCGAGGAGATTCCGGCCGCGCGGCTGCACCACGCCATGGCGATCGTCAGCGGCACGCTGGGCTTCGGCGGCGGTATCGGCCTGGTGACCACCGGCCTGCTGACCAAGGGCAGCGATCCGAACTACCACACGGTGTTCTGGTTCACCGCGGGACTGTCCGTGCTGGCGCTGGTCGCGGCGGCGGTCGCGGTGCCGGCCACCGGCAAGCGGCATCCGGGCAGCATGGATCTGCCGGGCGCGGTGACGCTGGGCGGGTTCCTGGTGCTGCTGCTCCTGCCGATCTCGCAGGGCCACGAGTGGGGCTGGACCTCGGGTAAGACGCTGGGCTGCTTCGTGGGCGCGATCGTGTTCGTGGTGCTGTGGGTGATCGTCGAGCGCCGGGTGCCCGCGCCGCTGGTGGACCTGAAGATGTTCACCTACCGGCCGGTGCTGTTCACCAACCTGGCCGGCATGTTCATCGGTTTCGCGATGTTCCTGCTGTTCATGGGTGTGTCGTACCTGGCCCAGATGCCTTCGCGCCTCACCGGTTACGGCTTCAGCGCCTCGATCCTGCGGGCGTCGGTGGAATACCTGCTGCCCGCGACGATCTCGTCGATGGTGGCCGCCCCGATCGGCGGCATCCTGGTGGGCCGCCTGGGCGGACGCTGGGTGCTGGCGCTGGCCGGTGCGGTCGGCACGGTCGGATTCGGTTGGCTGGCACTGGAACACGATGCGACCGGGGCCGTCATCGCCTCCGGTGCGGTGGTCGGTGTGGCGATCAGCCTCGCCTACGCCGCCATGCCGGCGCTGATCGCGGCGTCGGTTCCGCATCACCAGAGCGGCATCGCCAACGGCATCAACTCGATCTCCCGCACGGTGGGCAGCTCGCTCGGCAGCGCGATCATCACGACGCTGCTGACCGCCAAGGTGATTCCGCGCCTGCCGGTCTCGCTGCCGGAGGAAGGCCAGTTCGCGGTGGCGTTCTGGGTCGGCGCGGCCGCCTGCGCCGCAACGATTCTCGCGGCGCTGGTCGGCCTGCCCAAGCTCACGAAGGCCGACAGCGTGGAGGCCGAGGAGAAGGAAGCCGTCCCCGCGGCGGTCTGATCGACCGGCACGACTGCTCGAAACGGGCTCGGACACTACGTGTTCGGGCCCGTTTTCGCTATCGCGGAGGGCGGATTCCGCTCCCCGGAGTGTGCTGGATCCGTACCTCCGGGTAGGGCCGGGATTCCCCGGTGAGCAGCGGTTGCGGTGTCCCGCGGGTGATCTGGTCGAGGAAGGCGTCGAGGTAGGCGCTGACGACGGTGAGTGTCACCCCGCGCCCGTTCGTGCCGAGCGCCAGCAGCTTTCGCAGCGGCGCGGCCAGGTAGTAGGCGTCGTAGTCGCTGAAGTCGATGTGTCGCGCGCCGCCGATCTGGTAGCACCACACCGGGCCGGTGCTGGCGGCCACGAGCCCGCGAGCGGCCGCGCGGCTGGACGCGTCCGCGGTTCCGGTGCAATCGCCGGTGACACAGGAGTTCTCGCTCGCCACGAGCAGCATCGGTTTCGTCAGCCCGGCGCGCACGACCTCGCCGTACTGGGTGCCGTCCAGGTCGGCCGCCCCGACGCAGGCCGCCTCGGCCCGGCACGCCGCCAGGGCTGCCGCGCCGCCGAACGAATGGCCCAGAAAGGCGATGGCGGAGGCGTTCACGTGCCCGGCGAAGCGGCCGGAGGCGTCCAGTGCGGCGAGCCGGGCGGCGGCGAAACGCGCGTCGGCGACCCAGACGCTCAGCAGCCGGGCGGCGGCCTGTTCGGCGGCGGGGCCGTGCAGGTCGGCATTGTCGAGGGCGGACGGGAGCCCGGCCTTCGACGCCGTGACGGTCCGGCCGTGCAGAACCGTGCGATTCGCGCTGTAGGTCGGGGTGACGCCCGCGACCAGATAGCCGTGGCTGGCCAGATCCTCGGCCAGCGCGGTGTATTGGGGTGCGGCGAAACCCAATCCGGGCTCGAGCACCACGATCGGAAAGCGGCCGTCGGCCACCGGGGCGTCGGGCACGGCGTGCGGGTGCACGACGCCGAAGCCGCTCTCCCCCAACCCCGCCGGGCCGCCGATGTGCAATCCCGACCACGCGCCGGGCAGATACGGCGCGGTCGTCTCGCCCGGTTCCGGAGCACCGGGATACCACAGCCACACCGACAGGCCGCGCGGCGTATCGGGCTGGGGTGCAAGGGGATCCGCGCGGGCGGTATCGGCCCACTCGAAGATGGTGCGGCCCACCTGGTACGGGCCGGTCGGCGTCGGCAGGGTCACCGGCTGCGACCGGCGCGCCGCGACATAGCCGAGGTATCCGGCCGTCGCGAGCACCACGACGGCGAGGAGGGCGCCGAGGATCCTGCTCGCGCGCCGTATCCGGCCGCGTCGAGAAGGTCCGGAATCGTTCTGCACCCCTCCGTCCTACCCCCGGCGGGCCGGGTTCGGGGAAACCCGGCGCCACCGTCTCGTCAGATGCCGCAGACTTTTTCACCGCTCGGTGGGCAGGGCGCGGTCGCCGACGACCCGCTTCATGACCAGGGTGGAGTTCAGCCGCTGCACGCCCGGTAGCGCGGCCAGCGTGCTGTCCTCGAGTTCGGCGTAGGCGGCCAGATCGCGGGTCCGGATCTGGACCAGATAGTCCGGGTCGCCGAACAGGCGTTGCGCCGCAATCACATTGGGGATGGCGGCAAGCGCCTCTTCGAAGGCGATGAGGGTGTCGCGGTCCTCCTGCCGCATGGTCACGAATACCAGGGCCTCGAAGCTCAGCCCCAGCTTGTCCGGATCGACCAGGGCGCGGTAGCCGCGAATCACGCCGTCGCGCTCCAGCTCCCGCAGGCGGCGGTGGGTCGGCGAGACGCTCAGGCCCACCCGGGCGGCCAGATCGGTGATGCTCAGTCGCCCGTCGCCCTGGAGCTCCGCAAGAATTTTCCGATCGATCGCGTCCACAGCGTCACATCCTCCACAGGTATCCGAGAGTCGAGCAAAACAAGGGAACCTCTTCGGCCGCATTCGGAATAGGTTCGACGGCACCGCCCGTTCGTCGAGAGGATCCGCCGTGAATCCGAGTCTGCTGCTTGCCTTCTGGGGCGTGACGGTCTTGCTCATCGTGGTGCCCGGTCCGGACTGGGCCTTCATCCTGGCAACCGGCGCCCGGGACCGGATGGTGCTCCCGGCCGTCGCCGGATTGCTGCTCGGCTATCTGGCGCTCACGGCGTTCGTCGCGGCGGGAGTCGGCGGGCTGATCGGCCGTTCGAGCCTGCTGCTGACCGCGCTCACGGTGGCCGGTGCCGCGTATCTGGTCCGGCTCGGCATCCGCACGCTGCGCAATCCGGCAGGGCCGCAGGTTGATTCGCATCATTCCCCCCGATCGATGACACGGTGCGCCCTGGCCGGAATCGGCGTCAGCGGGCTGAATCCCAAGGGGCTGCTCGTATTTCTGGCCATGCTTCCACAGTTCACGGACGCGCACGGAAGCTGGCCGCTGCCGGTGCAACTCGGCGCGCTCGGGCTGGTGTTCGTCGGCAGCTGCGGCCTGTTCTACACGGGCCTCGGGTTCGGCTCCCGCGCCGTGCTGGCGGCCGCGCCCACCCTCGCGCGGGTGGTGTCGCGGGTGTCGGGAGCCGCCATGATCGCCGTGGGGCTCGCGCTGCTGATCGAACGGCTACGCGCTACAGGCTGAACGCGATGGTGCGCAGGATCAGGGCGCCGATGAACACCGCCGTGAAGGCCAGGTCGATCGAGAGTCCGCCCGCCCGGACCGGGCGCAGCACCCGCCGCACCGGCCCGATCACCGGCTCGGTCCAGGTGTGGGTGAAGGCGCGGGCCCGGTGCATCCAGGGCGGGGTGTCGTTCAGCATCTGGGCCCAGTCCAGCACCATGCGGACGATGAGCAACAGGATGAACGCCGTCAGGAGATACCCGATCAGGGCACCGATGAGGCTCATGACGAACTCCTTCGTAGTGGCCGCCTACCGGTATCAACGCGCGCGATCCATCCGAAGTGTCGCCCATGTCCGGGTTCTCAGACGACTCTCAGTTCGGCCGCCGCCGCGGTGCGAGAAAGGCGAGGCCGTCCATCCGGTCCAGATGGCGGGGCTCCACCGGAAAGTACCCCGAATCGCCCGCCGCAGGGGGCAGATCCCGGGCCTTGGCGAGCGTGTCCCGGGAAAACAGCGCGCGGCCGGGGGTGACGGCGGCCAGCCGCTGCTGGAGGGTGCCGGGGGCGTCGCCCGCGCGGGCGGAGTCGGTGGCGACGAACGCGTAGTGCGAGCCGAGGATCGGGCTCACCAGCGCCCCCGCGCTCCACCAGCACAGGTCCATCCCGGCCAGCGTCCAGGCGGACCGCTGCCGCCGCAGGTGCATGTTGTGCGCGAAGGCGAGGACGGGGCCGCGCCGCCGTTCGGCCGCCACGATATCGAGCAGATTGTCGGCCATCATGGCGTCGCGCACGCCGAGCATGACCGCGACCCGATCGGCCCCGGTGCTGGCCATGCGGTCGTGGTATCGCAAGAGCCCCACGGCGGTTCGCGCGTGCATGCGGGCCGTCCGCAACGTCTCGAGGCCCCCGCCGCGCACGATGGCGGGGACCTCCCGATCGAGGAGCGCGGTCAGATCGTCGGCGATGATCCGCAGTGCGCGCGCCGCGCCGGTACGGCCGATGGATGCGGCACCGTCGAAGAGCGCGGCCTGATCGGCCCAGGCCCCCTCCGCGCCGAGCAATTCCTCGATCTCGGCCCGAGAGACGAGCTCCGCTGGGGCGCAACCGAATTCGGCCAACATGTCGAACAGGGTCAGCAGCGGCACGCGCGGACTCGGGGCATGATACATCTCCAGCGGGGCGTCGAACCCGTACAGCCGCACCCGCCGCTCCGGCCCGACCCCGGCATTATGCGCACGCAACCAGGTGACCAGCGACTCCATGGCCCCGACACCCAGCGACTCCACGGCCCCAGCACCCAGCGACTCCACGGCCCCGGCACGCTTTTGGCCGGGGCCCACCGCCGACTTCCCGAACCCATGACTGAAGCCGCGCTCCATCACCTCCGCCAGACTCACGCCGGAGCCGTGCACATAAGCGTCCACCAACGGAGCCGACAGGCAGTCGCTTTCCAGGGCAATCGCACGAAAACCGTACCGCTGCACCAGAACACGGAACAGGTCGTTGCGCAGTTCGGAGAACGCCTCCACCCCGTGGGTCGGTTCGCCCAGACCGAGCAGCAGCGGGAGTTCGGGCAGTCCGTTCAGAAACCGTTCGAGGGAGGTGTGAATCGCGGCCTCGTCGGTAAGCGGCAGAGCATCGAAAGTCATGGTCATACTTCGACGCTATCGTTGAAGATTACGTTGGTGGTCTTCTCGGAATTTCAGCCACAGTCACCGAGAAATCCTTCAAACAGATCCCGCTAGAGAAGTCGCCGTCCGGGCTCCTACGCCAGTTCCAAGTGCGGGCCCAGGTGGATGGCCCGGTACACCGCATTGCGGATGGCGTTCGCCTCGGCGCGGGTGAGGGTACGGGTCAGCGGCCGGATCACCAGCCCGACAACGGCATTCGTCTGGCCGGGGTGGATGCCCAGGCGGGCGCGGGCCGACTCGGACAGCTCGGTGTAGCGGGTGCGGGAGCGGACGTGGATGGATTCGATATCCGCCGAGCGCTCGCCCAGGGCCGCGCGCACGGCGTCGCCGAGGGATTCGTCGTCGGTGTCGTCCGCGATCACCACCGACAGATCGCGGCGCACCGGCGGCAGCGCGGACACGGGCCGCCACGGGGTCAGGTCCCGCATCTGCTCGGTAATGCGGGCATCGTCGGCCCGCAGGTAGCGGATATCGGGAATGCCCTTGCGCACCATGAGCGCCCGATCCAGTCCCATGCCGAGCGCCACGCCCGACCACCGCCCCGGGTCGAGGCCCACGCCGCGCAGCACCCGGTCGGCGATGAGCCCGCACTCGGCCAGTTCCAGCCAGTCGCCGCCGTGCCGGACGTCGACCTGATATCCGCGGTGGGTGTACGGGTGCACGGCCGGAGTCATTCGCCACGCCGCACCGGGCAGCACGGCCTCGACCAGATGGGCGACCAGTTCCCGCAATTCCGACTCGCCGGTGCCGGGCACGGACCGCAGCCGCCACAGATCCACCTGATGCGGTTCGCCGACATGAATGCGATCGACGACATCGCGGCGGTAGGCCAGCCCGGGAACCACGATCAGCTCATCGACCGAATCGCCCTGCGGCACAGCGGAATACCCGCGCAGAACGGCCGGGATATCGGCGGTGGTGTGACTGCGCAGCATGGTGGTCGCGCTGAGGTAGCGCGTGTAGCGGGCATCGCGGGTGACATCGGCCGGGTCGTAGCCGAGCCCGTCGTAGTTGTCGGCGATGGCGACGATCGGCGGTATACGAACCGTCCGCACGGTCGTGCCGGGCCAGGCGGCGCGCAGCGCGGCGAGCACGGCATCCAACAGGACCTGCAGGGCATGCCCGCCCTGAACCGGATCGGTCAGATCACGCACGCTCAGCGCACGCGACAACTCAGCGGAAGTCAGATAAGTAGACACGGGGTGATCTCCTGGTCATCGATCGAATCGGGCGACAACCCCCGACCGACAACCACGGCCACCTAGCTGACGGAATGCACGCCCACACGCCCGCGGCCTATCGACCGGGGGCGAATAAATCGCCTGCACCACTCCATGCATCGAGCATAAGACCCCGCGCACCCGATTTTCGGGTGTCATCCCCCGCACACCCCTCACACGCCATGCGAGCACACCCCTACCTCGTCATCCCGGCGTGCCCCCACCTCGTCGTCCCGGCATGCCCCCACCTCGTCATCCCGGCATGCCCCCACCTCGTCATCCCGGCATGCCCCCACCTCGTCATCCCGGCATGCCCCCACCTCCTCGTCCCGGCATGCCCCCACCTCGTCATCCCGGCATGCCCCCACCTCGTCATCCCGGCATGCTTTTGGCCGGGATCAACCGCCGAAGACGTTGCAGCCGTAGCCGAGATGGACGCCGAAGCCGACGGGTAGGTCGAGGGTGGCGGGTGGTAGGTCGGCGGGCTGGCCGGACTGTACCGCGGCGAGGGTGTGGTGGCCGGGGGTGGTGGGGACCCAGGGGAAGACGGCGTATGCGCCGGTGGGCTTGGCCACGCCGAGGATTTCGCCGTTGTCGTAGAACACGACCGGGGCCGAGGGATCGGAGACGAACGCCTGCAGCGTGTAGTTGCAGCCGGTGCCGTAGTTGGTGGCCATGCCGAAGTTCATGTCGGGGGTCGCGCCCAGCCGGGTCACCGCCGGCTCCGCCGCGGCCGGCGACGCCAGCGCCACCACCGCCGCGCCGAGCGCGCCCGTGATCAGCGCGAGCCCGAGCCCGCGCGGGGCCGAGCCGCGTCCGTATCCGGTCTGCGTGTTCATCGGTCTCGTCTCCTCGTCGTGCCGTGGCCGGGCGCCGCGGCGGCATCGGCATCGATCCTCGCGCGCGAGGGACGTTCGCAGGGCCGGAACCGCGCAGCGACTTTGCCGCGGCGGGTCCGGGCGTAGGCTCGAAGACTGTCGAGAGGACGATAGGACCATGCATCGCAACGCGCCGACCCGGGACATCGACGAATCCGCGCTAGCCGTGACGCCGCCGAAGGAACGGGCGGCGGGCGTGCAGGCGGTGACCGTGGCGCTGGAACGAGCCGTATCGGAAATGGGCGTCGCGCGCACCGCGCGCACCCTGGCGCGGGTGAATCAGCGGCACGGCTTCGACTGTCCCGGCTGCGCGTGGCCGGAGCCGAGCGGGCATCGCCGCCCGGCGGAATTCTGCGAGAACGGCGCGAAGGCGGTGGCCGAGGAGGCCACCCTGCGCACGGTGACGCCGGAGTTCTTCGCCCGGCATTCGATCGAGGAACTGTCGACCAAGTCCGGGTACTGGCTGGGCCAGCAGGGCCGGCTCACCCACCCGATGGTGCTGCGGCCCGGTGACACCCACTACTCCCCCATCGAATGGGACGACGCGTACCGGCTGATCGCGGAGGCGTTGCGCGGCTTGGCCTCTCCCGACGAGGCGCTGTTCTACACCTCCGGCCGCACCGCCAACGAGACCGCGTTCCTGTATCAGTTGCTGGTGCGCAGCTTCGGCACCAACAATCTGCCGGACTGCTCCAATATGTGCCACGAGTCCTCCGGCACCGCGCTGTCGGCCTCCATCGGCATCGGCAAGGGGTCGGTCTCGATCGACGATTTCGCGGCCGCCGATCTCATCATCGTGGCGGGGCAGAATCCGGGCACCAACCATCCGCGCATGCTGTCGGCGCTGAGCACGGCGAAGACCAACGGCGCCAAGATCATTGCGGTCAATCCGCTGCCGGAGACCGGCCTGATCGGCTTCCGCGATCCGCAGACGGTCAAGGGCCTCACCACCGGCATCACCATCGCCGACGACTTCCTACAGATCCGCCTCGGCGGCGATATGGCGCTGTTCCAGGGCTTGGCGAAGCTGCTGTTCGAGGCGGAGGATCGCGCGCCGGGCACGGTGGTCGACCGCGTCTTCGTCGACGCGCACACCGCGGGCTTCGCCGAATACGAAAAGCATATGCGCGCGGTCGATCTCGCGACGGTCGAGGAGGCCACCGGGCTGACCCGCGACCAGCTCGAGCGCACCGCGCTGCTGCTGGCGCAGTCGCGGGCGACGATCGTGTGCTGGGCGATGGGCCTGACCCAGCAGCGGCACGCCGTCGCCACCATCGAGGAGGCCACCAATCTGCTGTTGCTGCGCGGCATGATCGGCAAGCCGGGGGCGGGCGTGTGCCCCGTGCGCGGCCACTCGAATGTGCAGGGCGACCGCACCATGGGCATCTGGGAGAAGATGCCCGAATCCTTCCTGGCCGCGCTGGACGCCGAATTCGGCATCGCCAGCCCGCGCACGCACGGCTTCGACACGGTCGACGCCATTCGCGCCATGCGGGACGGGCGGGCGCGGGTGTTCATGGGCATGGGCGGCAATTTCGTCTCCGCCACCCCCGACACCGAGGTCACCGAGGCCGCGCTGCGCGCCTGCGAGCTGACGGTGCAGGTGTCGACCAAGCTGAACCGCAGCCACGTCGTGCACGGCCGCACCGCGCTCATCCTGCCCACCCTCGGCCGCACCGACCTCGATCTGCAGGACGGCGTGAAACAGCAGGTGTCGGTGGAGGATTCGATGTCGATGGTGCACCTGTCCACCGGCCGCCTGACGCCGGTGAGCGATCGGCTGCGCAGCGAGGTCGCCATCGTCTGCGAGCTCGCGCGGGAACTGTTCGGCCCGGATCACCCGGTGCCGTGGGAGCGGTTCCGCCGCGACTACGACACCGTGCGCGACGCCATCGCCCGCGTCGTCCCCGGCTGTGCCGACTACAACGCGAAGGTGCGCCAGCGCAACGGTTTCCAGCTCCCGCACCCGCCCCGCGACGCCCGCGAATTCCGCACCGCCACCGGCAAGGCCAATTTCGCGGTGAACGAGCTGCGGTGGCTGCCCGTCCCGCCCGGCCGCCTCATCCTGCAAACCCTGCGCAGCCACGACCAGTACAACACCACCATCTACGGGCTCGACGACCGTTACCGCGGCATTCACAACGCCCGCCGGGTGGTGCTGGTTCACCCCGACGACATCGCCGGATTCGGTTTCGCCGAGGGCGATCTCGTCGACGTGATCTCCGAGTGGACCGACGGCTCCGAACGCCGCATCACCGGCTTCCGCCTGGTCCCCTACTCCACCCCCCGCGGCAATGCCGCCGCCTACTACCCCGAAACCAATCCCCTGGTCCCCCTCGACCACGTCGCCGAACGCTCGAATACGCCGGTGTCCAAGGGAGTGACGATCCGGCTGGAGCCACACGTCCACGTCGGCCCGCAGACCGGCGAGGCCCCCGCGTGAGTAGGGTGACCGTCCGCCGCCGGACGCTGCGCGTCACCACCGGCGGGTCGGCTCCGCGGGCCGATACCCTTGCCGTCGAGGAGCCGCTGGAGTTGCGGGTCGACGGGCGGTCGCTGACCGTCACCATGCGCACGCCCGGTAGCGATGTCGATCTGGCGCACGGATTCCTGTTGAGCGAGAACATCATCGGCTCGCGCGAGGACATCGTCACCGCCCGCTACTGCGCCGGTACCGACGCCGAGGGCCGCAACACCTACAACGTGCTCGACATCCAGCTGCGCACGCCCACCCCGATCCGGCCCCGCGCCTTCCTCACCACCGGCGCCTGCGGCCTGTGCGGCAAGACCGCGCTCGACGAGGTGCGCACCAGGACCCGATTCCCGCTCCCGCCCGACGGCCCGGTGATCGCCGCCGAGACCCTCGCCGCCCTGCCCGACGAACTACGTTCCCGCCAAGGCGTTTTCGACGCCACCGGCGGCCTGCACGCCGCCGGACTGTTCACCTCCGACGGCACCGCCCTGGCCGTCCGCGAGGACATCGGCCGACACAACGCCGTGGACAAGGTCATCGGCTGGGCCGTGCGCGAAAACCTGATCCCCGCACCCGACGTCATCCTGATGGTCAGCGGCCGAGCCTCCTTCGAACTGGCCCAGAAAGCGGTCATGGCAGGCATCCCCATCCTCACCGCCGTCTCCGCCCCCAGCTCCTTGGCCGTAGACCTCGCCGCCGAAACCGGCCTCACCCTGGCCGGTTTCCTCCGCGGCAACACCATGAACATCTACACCGGCGACCACCGAATCACGGTGAACGACCCGATCCCGGCCAAAAGCACGCCGGGATAACGGTGGGGGGCACGCCGGGATAACGGTGTGGAGCGGGCCGGGACAACGGCGCGAAGCAGGCCGAGACAACGGCGCGAAGCAGGCCGAGACAACGGCGCGAAGCAGGCCAGGACAACGGGGCGGGCCGGTGTGGCCTCTTGTTCGGGGGGTGGGGGGTGGTTACCGTGGGCGAGAGCGGTCTCTACGGCGGACGGGAGGCTCCTGTGCGGATTTCGGTGGAGCGTGCGGGGGACAAGTTGCGGGTGCGGATGCGGCTCGATGTTGATCGGCGGCGGTGGTTGGTCACTCGGATTTCGTTGTGGATTCTTGCGATACAAGGGGTGGTCGTGGGGGTGTGGGGTGTGGTCGCGACGGAGGCTTGGTATCGCAGTTTTCCGGGGCTCGGGCTGGACTGGATTGCCATGGACGGGCCGTACAACCATCATCTGGCCGCCGATGTCGGGGCGTTCTTCCTCGGGCTGGCGGCGGTGACGGGGGCCGCGCTGTACTACGGCGACGGTCTGCTCTCCCGGGCGGCGGGGCTGGGGTGGCTGGTGTTCGGGGTGCCGCATCTGGTCTATCACGCCAGTCATCACCCGGCCGGAATGTCCACGGGCAGCTATGTTCTCAGCGTGGTGGCGGCGCTGCTGCTGCCGGTGCTGGGACTGGTCGCCCTGCTCGCCGCGCCGCGCGAGCGCGTCCGCCTGCGGGACCCGGCGCCGATGAGTTTCCGGCTGCCGGGCCGTCGTAACAGGTAGGACTCGCCCCGCGATCAGTAGGCATCGGACGAAGGTGCAATGGAGCACCACGGGAGGTCGATGGAGATCTCCGGGCACGGGCACGATCGGTCGATCGCTACCGGTTCCGATCCATAAGGGGCTCGGGGGGATGCGTCATCGAGAGGTGGCGCTCTCGCCGACGATCTCCTCGCGGGACAGCGCGGCGAGGGTGGTCAGGGCGTTGAGGAAGCCGCGCCGATCGGCAGGGTCCAGCCGGTCCAGCAGAAGCTCTTCCTTGGCTCGGATATCGGACTGCGCGGCGTCGCACAGCCGTTCGCCCGCCGCGGTCAGCGCGAGCAGCCGGGCCCGGCGATCGGCCGGGTCGGGCCGGCGCTCGATCAGACCCCGCTCCTGGAGATCGTCGAGCACGGGGATGATGCGGGTCTTGTCCGCGCCGATCTCCTCCGCCAGCACACCCTGACCGCGCGCCGGTCCGCGGCGTAACGCCAGCAGCACCGAGTATGCCCACATGGTGATTCCGTGTGCCTCCAGCACCGGCCGCTCCATCATCATCAGGGCGCGGCCGAGCGGTGCGATCATCGCCGCCAGATCGGGACGCTCCGTCTTCGCCATGCGGACAAACTTACGTCCTGCGGTCCGGCCGCCCGCAGGGGCAACGGCCGACCACCGCGCGAGTTCAGTTCGGCCACTGCGGCGAGCGACCCAGCGCGCCGAGGATCCGGTCCATCGCGTCGGCCGAATCCCGCACCGGCACCACGGGAGCGAACGACGCGCCCGGCTGCGTGCGGTGCTCGTCGTCCGGGACGGCGAGGGCGACGTCGAGGGTGTACCCGGCGAGCTCCTCCTCCAGCCGGTACTCGATGCCGAGCGCGCGGGCGACGTCCCACGCGTGTACCACGTAGTCGACGAGGTGGAAGCCCAGGACCTGGCTGCCGGGCGCGGTGAACCCCGGCGCGACCTCCGGCAGCGCGAAATCCCGTTCCAGCGCACCGGGTTCGGCGAAGGCGGCGAGGACATCGGCCGCGGCGTCGGCATACTCGGCCGCGGGATCGTCGGCGAGCGGCCGCGCCTCCCAGACCTCCGGGTCGGCGCCGTTCCCCCGGGCCGCCGCGGCGAACCCGCGATGCTGAGCGATCATGTGCTGCAACAGATCTCCGAGCTTCCACGCGGCGCACGGGGTGGGCCGATCCAGGTCGGCGGGGGTCAGGCGGGACACGATCTGCACGCTGTGGTCGACGGCGCGGCGATTGAGTTCGATAATGTTGGTCATCATCAGACCATATGCTTCCGCACATCATAAGTCCATACTTATTATCTGCTTCTGCGCCTCGATCCCGGTGCGACACTGAGTGCGCGAGGTCACTGCGGGTGCCCGTCACATGCGGCGACCGCCGCTCGTCCAAGGGATGAGAACCCTCGGAAGGAGAAATCATGAGCGCCACCCGAATTCCCGCCGTCCGCCCCGAGCAGGCCGGACCGCTGACTCGCCTGCTCTACCGGTACGCCAAGCGCCGCTTCGGCGAGGTGCCCGAACCGTTCGCGGTCGCGGCCAATCATCCGAAACTGTTGACCGCCGCCGCCGTCAACGAGGGCCTGGTGCAGCGGGCCAGCGCCGTGCTGCCGCCGCAGATCCGCGAGATCGCGGTCTACCGGGTGGCGTGGACGGTCGGCTGTTCCTGGTGCGTCGACTTCGGCACCATGCTGATGCGACTGAGCCACCTCGATGTCGACAAGCTGAGCCATATCGCCGACTACGAGACCTCGCCGCACTACTCCGACGACGAGCGCGCCGCCATCGCCTACGCCGATGCCATGACCGCCACTCCCCCGACGGTCACCGACGAGCAGGTCACCGACCTGCGCAAGCGCTTCGGCACCGAGGGCGTGTTCGAGCTGACCTACCAGATCGGCCACGAGAACTTCCGGTCCCGCACATACTCCGCCCTCGGCATCACCGCCCAGGGCTTCAGCACGGATTCCTGCCGGGTCCCCTGGGAGCGGTAGACGCTTGATCCCGGCGTGCTTTTGGCCGGGATCTATCGGTAGATCCCGGCCAAAAGCACGCCGGGATCAGACGGTGGGCCCACCGGGATCAGAGGTTGGGCCCATCGGGATCAGAGGGTGAGCCACCGGGATCAGAGGATGGCCCCGTCGGACGTCTACTCCCCGGCTAGGCCGACTTCTCGCGGCGCTCGGGGCGCTGTTGGGGCTTGCGGGGGACGATGGTCGGCAGGACATTGTCGTTGACGGTGTCGGCGTTGACGACCACCTTGGCGACGTCGTCGCGGCTGGGGATGTCGTACATCACCGGCAGCAGCACTTCCTCCATGATGGCCCGCAGGCCGCGCGCGCCGGTGCCGCGCAGAATGGCTTGGTCCGCAACGGCTTCCAGCGCGTCGCCGGTGAATTCCAGGTCCACGCCGTCCATTTCGAACAGGCGCACGTACTGCTTGACCAGTGCGTTCTTCGGCTCGGACAGGATGCGCACCAGCGAGTCCTTGTCCAGGTTGGTGACCGAGGCGACGATCGGGAGGCGGCCGATGAACTCGGGGATCAGACCGTACTTGATCAGATCCTCGGGCATGACGTCGGCGAAGTGGTCGGTGGTGTCGATCTCGGCCTTGGAGCGCACCTCCGCGCCGAAACCGATGCCGCGCTTGCCGACCCGGTCCTGCACGATCCGCTCCAGGCCCGCGAACGCGCCCGCCACGATGAACAGCACGTTGGTGGTGTCGATCTGGATGAACTCCTGGTGCGGGTGCTTGCGCCCGCCCTGCGGCGGCACGCTCGCCTGGGTGCCCTCCAGGATCTTCAGCAGCGCCTGCTGCACGCCCTCACCGGACACGTCCCGGGTGATGGACGGATTCTCCGACTTGCGCGCGATCTTGTCGACCTCGTCGATGTAGATGATGCCGGTCTCGGCGCGCTTCACGTCGTAATCGGCGGCCTGGATCAACTTCAGCAGGATGTTTTCCACGTCTTCGCCGACGTATCCGGCCTCGGTCAGCGCGGTGGCGTCCGCGATGGCGAACGGCACGTTCAACATCTTCGCCAGCGTTTGCGCCAGATAGGTTTTGCCGCAACCGGTGGGGCCGAGCATCAGAATGTTGGACTTGGACAATTCCACCGTTTCGCCACGGCTGTCGCGGCCCTTGTCCCCGGCCTGGATGCGTTTGTAATGGTTGTAGACGGCCACGGCCAGCGTCCGCTTGGCGGTGTCCTGACCGATCACGTACTGCTCCAGGAAGTCCCGGATCTCCGCCGGCTTGGGCAGCTCGTCGAGTTTGACCTCGCTGGACTCGGCCAGCTCTTCCTCGATGATCTCGTTGCACAGATCGATGCACTCGTCGCAGATGTACACCCCCGGCCCCGCAATGAGCTTCTTGACCTGCTTCTGGCTCTTCCCGCAGAACGAGCACTTCAGCAGATCGCCGCCATCACCGATGCGCGCCATCTCGTAGGTCCCTACTTCCTTGTCCGCGTGCAACCGTCTGTCCCGGTTGCCGACAAGCCGCCTCCGAACAACGCTACCCGCCCCGCATCGATCAGTGTTGTGCGCCGATCGGATTTTCGAAGCTTTCGGCAGTTTGTTTACGAGCCTCGGACAGTGCCGACAACCAATGAGCAAAGGTCCCTGTAGTGACCGTACCCGGTGGGCGCGACGGAGGTCGACAACTCGAGCATCTTTTCCCGCCGCCGTGTCCGGGGTCGCACGATCGAAGTGCCTTGGCTCACGGCACGAAACCTCCCGCCGCCGTGCGCGATGACGACGGGAGGCCGTGCGCGATCACTTCTTCTGAGCGCTGAGTTTCCGGTAGTCGAAGACCGTATCGATGATCCCGTATTCCTTGGCCTCGTCGGCGGTGAGGATCTTGTCGCGGTCGGTGTCCTTGCGGATGGTGTCCGCGTCCTTGCCGGTGTGGCGCGCCAGGGTGGTTTCCATCAGGCGGCGCATGCGCTCGATCTCGGCGGCCTGGATCTCCAGATCCGACACCTGGCCCTGGATGCCACCCTCCAGCGACGGCTGGTGGATGAGCACGCGGGCGTTGGGCAGGCAGGCGCGCTTGCCGGGGGTGCCGGCGGCCAGCAGGACCGCGGCGGCGGAGGCGGCCTGGCCCAGGCATACCGTCGCCACGTCGGCGCGCACGTACTGCATGGTGTCGTAGATCGCCATCAGCGAGGTGAACGAGCCACCCGGGGAGTTGATGTACATGGTGATGTCGCGATCGGGATCCAGCGACTCGAGCACCAGCAGCTGAGCCATGATGTCGTTGGCCGAGGCGTCGTCCACCTGCACGCCGAGGAAGATGATGCGCTCCTCGAACAGCTTGTTGTAGGGGTTGGACTCCTTGACACCGAAGCTCGAATGCTCGATGAACGACGGCAGGATGTAGCGGGACTGCGGACCGGCCGGTGCGTTACCGGACAGGGAGCGCGGATCGATCAGAGTCATTCTTCTTCTCCAAGTCTCGGGTCGTGGCTAGTTGGCGGAGCCGTTGACCTGATGGGCGTGCGTGATCACCTTGTCGATGAATCCGTACTCCAGGGCCTGCTGCGCGGTGAACCAGCGGTCGCGGTCGGCGTCGGCGGTGACCTGCTCGATGGACTTGCCGGTGTGCAGCGCCTGCAGCTCGTTCAGCTCGCGCTTGGTGTGGGCCAGCTGCTCGGCGTAGATGGAGATGTCGGTGGCGCTACCACCGATACCGGCCGACGGCTGGTGCATCATGACCCGGGTGTGCGGCAGCGCGTGGCGCTTGCCCTTGGCGCCGGCGGTCAGCAGGAACTGACCCATGGAGGCGGCCAGACCCAGTCCGTAGGTGGCGACGTCGCACGCGACCAGCTGCATGGTGTCGTAGATGGCCATGCCCGCGGTCACCGAGCCACCCGGGGAATTGACATAGAGCTGAATGTCGCGGGAGGGGTCCTCCGCCGACAGCAGCAGGAGCTGGGCGCACAGCTTGTTGGCGATGTCGTCGTCGACCTGTGTACCCAGGAAGATGATGCGTTCGCGCAGCAGACGCTCGTACACCGAATCACTGAGGTTGAGACCAGCAGTCGCGGATGTCATGACCGGCCCTGCCTGATTGATTGTCACGGTAACTGCCCTCTCTCACCGGCTCGGTGCTTCCAGCACCGCCATTTCTGATTCGCTGACACAAACCCTAACGAAGCGGGGCGGCACCGAGCTTCCGGTACCGCCCCACTTCGCTCACAGCGCAAACCCCGCCGTCTCCCGGCCGCACCCGCGCTGGTTGTGCACTGTAGTTACTCGGCGCTCGCGGTGGCCTCGGCGGACTCGTCGGCGGAGGTGTCCGCCTCCGGGCCACCGAACATCTCGGTGGTGTCCACGGTGTTGCCGTCGGTGTCGGTCACCGTCGCCTTGCCGACCACGGTGGCCAGCGCCTTGCCGCGGCGGACGTCGGCGAACACCGCGCCCAGCTGCCCGGCCTGCTGCACCTGCTGGATGAACTGCTCCGGCGACAGGCCGTAGCGCTGCGACTGGAACAGGATCCGCTCGGTGAGCTCCTCCTGGCCGACCTGGGTGTTCTCGGACTCCGCGATGGCGTCCAGCAGGAGCTGGGTCTTCACCGACTTCTCGGCGGCCTCCTTGGTGTCCTTGTCGAACTCCTCGCGCGAGGAGCCCTGCGCCTCCAGCGCCTCGGCGAGCTTGGCCTCGTCGTGGTCGAAGCCGTGCACCGCGTCGTGCAGCACGGCGTCGACCTCGGCCTGCACCGCGCCCTCGGGCAACGGCACCTCGGTCTGCTCCAGCAGCGCCTCGAGCACCTTGTCGCGGATCGCGCCGGCCTGCTCCACCTTCTTGCCCTGCTCCACGCGCTTGCGCAGATCGGTCTTCAGCTCGTCGACGGTATCGAATTCGCTGGCCATCTGGGCGAATTCGTCGTCGGCCTCGGGCAGCTCGCGCTCCTTGACCGAGTTGACCTTGACGGTGATGACCGCTTCCTTGCCCGCGTGCTCACCGGCGACCAGCGTGGAGGTGAACTCCTTGGACTCCTCGGCGACCATGCCGGTCAGGGTCTCGTCCAGGCCGTCGATCAGCTGGCCCGAGCCGACCTCGTGCGACAGGCCGGTGGTGGACGCCTCCGGCACGTCCTGGCCGTCGACGGTGGCCGACAGGTCCAGCGAGACGAAGTCGCCATCGCGCACGGGACGGTCGACGCCCTTGAGGGTGCCGAAGCGCTGCCGCAGCGAGTCCAGCTGCTTGTCCACGTCCTCGTCGGCGATGGTGATCGGGTCGACGGTGACGGCAATGCTGTCGTAGGCCGGGAGGGCGATCTCGGGGCGGACGTCGACCTCGGCGGAGAAGGCCAGCTCCTGGCCGTCCTCGATCTTGGTGATCTCGATCTCCGGGCGGCCGATGACCTTCACCTCGGAGGTGGTCACGGCCTCGCTGTAGCGCGCGGGCAGGGCGTCGTTGACGACCTGCTCGAGGATCGCGCCGCGGCCCAGGCGGGCCTCCAGCAGCTTGGCGGGCGCCTTGCCCGGGCGGAAGCCGGGGATGCGCACCTGCTTGGCGAGCTCCTTGTAGGCGCGGTCGAAGTCGGGCTTCAGCTCCTCGAAGGGCACCTCGACATTGATGCGGACCCGGGTCGGGCTCAGCTGCTCGACGGTGCTCTTCACGGACATGCTCCTTGTTCGTTGTTCTCTGGTTGACGTCGTCGGTCCCCCCGATCGCATCCCGACCAGGTTAGTAGACCTGCCCCGGGGCGCTGTAATCGGCTCAACCGACCTTGACGGCGTCGGTCACGAAGACGAGGGTCTCGTTGGGTTTCACGCCGTTGCCGCCCTGGCCGTAGCCCAGTTCAGGCGGGACGATCAGCAGCCGCCGGGTGCCCTGCGTGATACCGGCTAGGCCCTTGTCCCAGCCCGGAATGACCTCGCCCGCACCGAGAGTGAGCGGGAACGGCTGGCCGCGGTCGAAGGAGCTGTCCAGCTTCTTGCGGTCCGACCAGGTGACCAGGGTGTAGTTCATGGTCAGCCGCTGCCCGGGCGCCGCACCCGGACCGCTGCCTTTGACCAGGTCCTTGGTGATCAGCTGCTTCGGCGGATCGCAGTCGTCGGGGATGGTGATGGTCGGCGCCTCGCCGAAGCCGCCGGTGGTCTTGACATCGTCGGCGGTGCACTCGCGGCCGTGTGCGGCGGCCACCGAGGTCGCCGCGGAGGCCGTGGTCGACGAGCCGGACGGGGACGATGTGTCGCCGCTCCCGCACCCGACCAGCGTCAGCGCCGCGGCCGCGACCACGCCGGTCGAGACGATCCTGCCCACTGTGCGCATAGTCGCTCCTGTTCCCGAGTCGGCGACGCGGATCGCCGCCGCGCCGAAACCTACCGGTGCGCGCACACCCCTATTACGCACGCCCCTCGACCTGACCCTTCCCTGACCGGATTCGCCCGGCCGACAATAAGTACGAATCTTCTCCAGCAAAACTCGTACGGCGGCTATAAGCTCCGCTCGTACACCGTCGGAAACGTCGGGTACGGACGAGGATTGGAACGGCATGGAGCTGCGCACAACCACCGTGGTGACCCCCGCCCCGCAACCCGCCGCGCCGCCCCGGCCCGGCATCGTCTCCTTCGCGCTGCGATTCACCGGCTATTTGTACGCGGTCGGTCTGCAAGACGCGTTCGCCGATCTCGTCGCCCGCCACGAACCATTGCGCACGGTGCACCCGGTGGTGAATTCCGCGGCGACCCGGCTCGTGCTGGCCGCCGATGCCGCGCCCACCGTGCACCTGGTGCCGATCCTCACCTCCGGCCGTGATCTGCCGGTGCTGATCGCGGATTTCCTGGACGAGATCCGAGCCGCGCCGATTCCGGTGCACGCCCGGACTTTCCGCATTGTCGATACCGTCGACGATATACCCGAGCACATGCTGATCGTCGGGTTGTCGCGGCGGGCGGCCGATCGCCTGTCTCCGGCCCGGCTGTCGCGCGACCTGATCACCGCCTATGCCGCGCGCCGCCGCAACCGCCCGACCCGCTGGGACACGCCCCGCCCGGCCACGCTGCACGTGCACGAGTTACGCCGGGTGCAACTCCTCGAGCCCGCGCTCGCGACCGTCGGCTGAGCGATAAGCGAGCGGCCACTCGGTCCGGAATTCGCTTGCCGCCGAGACCACCACGGGCGAGGATCACCAAGTGCTACTGACCATCACCTGTACGCGGGCGGCGGGGGCCGACTGGGTGGCCACCGACCTGGGCTTTCTGCTGCACAAGAATCCCGGCCGGGTGCAGGTGTTCGAGCAGTCCTACGGCAGGGCGCACGTGCTGTATCCGGAGGCCGCCGAGCAGCGCTGCACGGCGGCGCTGCTGCTGGAGATCGATCCGATCCGGCTGGTGCGCGGAAAGTCGCGCGGCACACCGGAATTCAGCCTCGGCCAGTATGTGAACGATCGCCCCTACGCGGCGTCCTCGCTGCTGGCGGTGGCGATCGCGACGGTATTCGGCACCGCGCTGCACGGCCGCTGCGCGCAGCGGCCCGACCTGGCCGCCACCGCGCTACCGCTGCGGCTGGAGTTGCCCGCGGTGCCCTGCCAGGGCGGCCCCGAACTGGCCGAGCGCATGTTCGCCCCGCTCGGCTGGCGGGTGCGCGCCACCCCGATCGCCCTCGATCCGGCCTTCCCCGAATGGGGCGAATCCCATTATCTGCGACTGGAATTGGCCGCGACCATCCGCGTCGCCGAGGCCCTGTCCCACCTGTATGTCCTGCTCCCCGCGCTCGACGGCGCCAAGCACTACTGGCTGGCGCCCGACGAGATCGACAAACTCCTGCGCGCGGGCGAAGGCTGGCTGCCCACCCACCCGGAGCGCACCTGGATCACCCACCGCTACCTGTCCCGCCGCCGATCCCTCATCCGCGCGGCCCTCGCCCGGCTCGCCGAGATCGACGAGACGGATCCGGAGCAGCTGGGCGCGGTGGAGAATGTGGACAGCGCGGCTGGTGCCACGGAAGTGACCGCGCCGCAGAATGGTCCACTCGCGGATACCGACCCGGCGGCGATGGGGGCACGCGCGGCGGAGGCCGAATGCGGCGCGGGTGAGTCGAGTGCTGCTGCCGGGGAGCGTGGGCCCTCGTTGGCGGTGGCGCGGCGGCAGGCCGTGCTGAACGCGCTGCGGGAGGTCGGGGCGCGGCGGGTGCTGGATCTCGGGTGCGGCGAGGGCGCGTTGATTCGGGAGTTGCTGGCGGACAAGCGGTTCGCCGAGATCGTGGGGGTGGATGTGTCGATGCGGGCGCTGCATATCGCGCAGCGGCGGCTGGGGCTGGATCGGCTGCCCCCGCGGGTGGCGGAGCGGGTGACGCTGCGGCAGGGTGCGCTCACCTATACCGATGCGGCGCTGCGCGGATACGACGCGGCGGTGCTCATGGAGGTGATCGAGCATGTCGATCCGCCGCGGCTGGCGGCGTTGGCGCACGCGGTGTTCGGTTCGGCCGCACCGGGTGCGGTGATCGTCACCACCCCCAACGGGGAGTACAACGTCAGCTACGAGGGCCTGCGGGGCGGGAGATTCCGGCATGCCGACCACCGATTCGAGTGGAGCCGAGCGGAATTCGCCGCGTGGGCGCACGGAGTGGCCGAACGATACGGCTATGCGGTGCGATTCGACCCGATCGGCCCCGAGGACGCGCTGCTCGGTGCGCCGACGCAGATGGCGGTGTTCCAGCGGAGTTCGATATCCGACGATACGGCAACGGCATTCGGCGGGGAGGTCGGTGCGTAATGGCCGAGCTCTCTATTCCCGAACTGTCGCTCGTCGCCCTGATCGGCTGCACCGGATCGGGTAAATCGACCTTCGCGCGGACGCATTTCCTTGCCACGTCCATCGTCTCCTCCGATGCGTGCCGCGGCATCGTCAGCGATGACGAGAACGATCAGTCGGCCACGGCGGACGCGTTCGCGCTGGTGCATCATATTGCGGGCGTGCGGTTGCGGCGCGGGCTGCGGACGGTGGTCGACGCGACCAATGTGCAGCCCATGGCCCGCCAGGAGCTGGTGCGGGTGGCGCGCGAGCACGATGTGTTGCCGGTGGCGATCGTGCTCGACGTGCCGGAGCGGGTGTGCCTGGAGCGCAACGCCACCCGCCCGGACCGCGCGCATCTCGGCAGGCACGTGGTGGCGCGCCAGCAGCGGGATCTGCGCCGCAGCCTGCGCGGGCTGGAGCGCGAGGGGTTCCGCCGGGTGTATGTGCTGCGCGGCGTGGAGGAGATCGCCGCGGCCACCGTCGTCGACGAGAAGGCGTGGAACGACCGGCGGGAGCTCACGGGACCGTTCGACGTGATCGGCGACGTGCACGGCTGCCGCGCCGAATTGGAAACGCTGCTGGGCGAATTGGGCTACCTGCTGCGCCGCGACGACGCGGGACGCCCGGTGGACGCGCATCACCCCGGCGGCCGCACGGCGATCTTCGTCGGCGATCTGGTCGACCGCGGCCCCGACACCCCGGGCGTGCTGCGCCTGGTGATGGGCATGGTGGCGGCCGGACACGCGTTGTGCGTCACCGGAAATCACGAACACAAGCTGGTGCGGGCGCTGGACGGCAAGCGGGCCCGCGTCGCGCACGGGCTGGCGGAATCGCTGGCGCAGCTGGAGGCCGAGGGCGAGGAGTTCCGCAAGGCGGCGCACGAGTTCTGCCGCGGCCTGGTGAGCCACTACGTCCTCGACGGCGGCGCGCTGGTGGTCGCGCACGCCGGGCTGAAGCAGGAGTATCACGGCCGCGCCTCCGGGCGGGTGCGCTCGTTCGCCATGTACGGCGAAACCACCGGGGAGACCGACGAATACGGCCTGCCGGTGCGCTACCCGTGGGCCGAGGACTATCGCGGCCGGGCCACCGTGCTGTACGGGCACACCCCGATCACGGAGCTGCGCTGGGTGAACAACACGCTGTGCCTGGACACCGGGGCGGTGTTCGGCGGCCGCCTGACGGCGCTGCGCTACCCGGAGCGGGAGCCGGTTTCCGTTCCGGCGCAGCAGGTCTGGTACGAGCCCGCGCGCCCGCTGGACACGCCCGCGCCGACCGGGGCGGTGGTGCGCCGGGATCCGGGCGTGCTCGATCTCGACGATGTGATCGGCCGCCGCGTGGTGGCGACCCGGCACCTGGGCCGGGTGAGCGTGCAGGAGGAGAATGCGAGCGCCGCGCTGGAGGTGATGAGCCGGTTCGCGGTCGACCCGCGCTGGCTGATCTATCTGCCGCCGACGATGTCGCCCTGTGCCACAGCCGATTCCGGGGATCTGCTGGAGCATCCCGCGCAGGTCTTCGGCTACTACCGCGCCGAGGGCGTGACGTCGGTGGTGTGCGAGGAGAAGCATATGGGTTCGCGCGCGGTCGCGGTGGTGGCGCGGTCGGCGCAGGCGGCGCGGGACCGGTTCGCCGTCGCGGACGGCGGCACCGGGGCGCTCTACACCCGCACCGGCCGCCCGTTCTTCGACGACCCCGCGCGGACCGAGGCGGTGCTGGCGCGGGTGCGCGCGGCCGCCGAGCGGGCCGGGCTGTTCGACGCCCTGGACACGTCCTGGCTGGCGCTGGACGCCGAGCTGCTGCCGTGGTCGGCCAAGGCGATGGGGCTGCTGCGCGAGCAGTACGCCGCGGTCGGCGCGGCGGCGCGGGCCGCCCTGGGCGCGGCGACCGACGTGCTGGCCGCGGCGGCCGAAAGAGGTTTGGACGTAGGCGAACTGGCCGACCGCACCGGCGTTCGCCGCGTCGACGCGGACGCCTTCACCGCCGCCTACGGCCGCTACTGCTGGCCGGTGGACGGCCTGGACGGCGTGCGCCTGGCGCCGTTCCAGATCCTGGCCGCCGAGGGCGCGAATCACGCCATCCGCGACCACGATTGGCATCTGCGCCAGCTCGATACCCTGGTGGCCGCCGACCCGGACCTGTTCGCCCCGACCCGGCGGGTGTTCGTCGATCTCACCGTCCCTGAGGACGAATCCGCCGCCACCGCCTGGTGGACCGAGCTGACCGCCGCCGGAGGCGAGGGCATGGTGGTCAAACCGGCCGACTCGCTGGCGTTCTCCCCCACCGCACCGGGCCGACCGATACAGCCGGGCATGAAATGCCGTGGCCCCGAATATCTCCGGATCATCTACGGCCCGGAATACCGCCACCCCGCCAACCTGTCCCGCCTCCGCTCGCGCGGCCTGGGCCGCAAACGCGCCCTGGCCCTGCGCGAATACGCCCTCGGCCTGGAGTCCCTGGACCGCTTCGTCTCCGGCGACCCCCTGTGGCGAGTCCACGAGGCCGTATTCGCCGTCCTGGCACTGGAATCCGAACCGGTCGACCCGCGCCTGTAGGCGGTGCTACCGGTTACCGGGCCTTGGGCGCGGTCAGGTCGTAGACGGTGACGCCGTCGACGGTGGTGGGGGTGAAGGTGTCGGTCACCCAGCGATTGATCTGGGAGGCGACGGAATTGGTGCGGCCCGGCCCGCCGCCGCCACCGAAGCGGCTGCCGATGAAGTAGTGGATCCGGTGGTCTGCCACGTACTTCTGGAACCGGTCCAGGGTGGGGGCGGGGTCGCCGCCGCTGAAGCCGCCGACCGGCATGATCGGGAGGTTCAGTGCCAGTTGGTAGTCCGCGGCTCCCATGGAGCTCACCGTGGCCGCCGCCCAGGTGTAGGAATTGCCGTCCTGGGCCAGCAGCGCCAGCACATCCTTACCGGGAGTGCGGAATTGGCCGGGGCCACCCATCGCGGGATCAGCGGCGGGGATTGCCTTGCCGCCCGGTGCGTGTGCGCCGGGGAAGGGCATGCCACCGCGGAAGGCGAAGCTCATGTCGGTGCGCGGACCGGCGATGACGATGCCGCCCTCGTGGGCGGTGGCGATGGTCTTCATCGAGTAGGCGACCGGGCCCGCCGCGGCGGTGACGATCGCGGCGGTGGCCGCGATCGCCGCCAGACGGCGGGGGCGGGGGAACAGCAGCGCCAGCGTCGCCAGCGCGCCGGGGACGGCCACCGCCCAGCGCAGCCACGGCACGAATTCCGGTGTGCGCGAGAGCAAGACCACCGCGGTCACGGTGGTGAGCGCGAGGGTCAGGGCGAGTGCCGTCCGCACCCACCACCGGTCGCGGTCGCGCCACAGCAGGACCGCGCCGAGGCCGACGGTCCCGGCGACCGCGGGGGCCAGGGCGACCGTGTAGTACTGGTGGAAGATCCCGCGCATGAAGGTGAATACCAGCCCGGTCACCACTCCCCAGCCGCCCCACAGCAGCAGTGCCGCGCGCTGCGGATCGGTGCGGGCGGCCCTGCCGCGCAGAACGAGTGCCGCCACCAGCAGTACCAGCGCGGCCGGGATGAGCCAGGCGATCTGGCCGCCCACCGTCTCGCTGAACAGGCGGGGCAGTCCGGGCGAGGAGCCGAAGAACGGGAAGCGCTGGTGCTGAGCCGGATCGCCGCCGCCGGGCGGGCCGGGGAATCCGCCGCCGCCCTCGCCCACGCCCAGCCGCTGCAGCCCGTTGTAGCCGAAGGTCAGCTGGAGGATCGAATTGTCCTTGGAGCCACCGAAATACGGCCGCGAGTCGGCGGGCCACAGCTGGGCGATCAGCACCCACCACCCGGCCCCGGCGATCAGCGCGCCGCCGGCCGCCAGCAGTTGCAGCAGCCGGGTACCCAGCTTCGGCGGACCGGCGATCAGGTAGGTCAGCGCCAGCGCGGGCACCACCAGCAGCACCTGCAACTGCTTTGCCAGGAAACCGAATCCGACGAGCGCGCCGCACGCCACCAGCCAGCGCCAGCGCCCGTCCTCGAGGGCGCGGGTCATCGCCCACACGGCCGCGAGCATCAAGAACACCAGCAGCGCGTCGGGATTGTTGAACCGGAACATCAGCGCCGCAACGGGAGTCACGGCCAGCGCCAAGCCGCCGAGCAGCCCGGCGGTGGCTCCGACCGTGCGGCGCAGCGTGATCCACACCAGCGCCACCGACGCGACGGCCAGCAGCGCCTGCGGCAGCAGCATGCTCCACGAATGCATGCCGAACACCCGCGCCGAGATCTCCATCGGCCACAGCGACGCCGGGGTCTTGTCGACGGTGATCGAGTTCCCCCAGTCGGAGGAGCCGAAGAAGAACGCCTTCCACGACCGCGCCCCCGACTGCACCGCGGCGGCGTAGAACGAATTGGCCCACCCGTTGACGCTCAGGTTCCACAGATAGGCGATCGCCGTGCCGATCAGCAGGGCCGCCAGGGCCGGATACTCCCATCGCCGGGTTCGATCGCCGTCCCGAGCCGGGCGCACCGGCACACTCGCAGTTTCCGTCACGACAGACAGCATGCGGGTTTTCTCCGTTTCCTCCCTGGGACAAAGCTGGGAGATCGCTGGGATAGCCTCGGGACGATCATGACCGCACGGGAACCTGCTCGGCATGCAGGCCCTCGGCCGCCGCCTCGCTGCGCAGCGCCGCGGCCGGGACCGCATTGCGGAACACCCAGCGCAGGCCCACGAAGCGGGTCAGGGTGGCGATGAGGTTCGCGCCGACCAGCACCAGCAGTTCCAGGTGGACCGGGGCGTGCGACGCCCAGTGGTGCAGGGCGAACAGCGAGCCGCCGGTCAGCAGCCAGGACAGTCCGAAGATCAGCAGGCCCTGGATCTGATGCGACACCACCTTGGTCGAGCCGCGCACGCCGAAGGTGAAGGCCCGGTTCGCGGCGGTATTGCCGACGGCCGTGATCAGCAGCGACAGGAAGTTCGCCGCCTGCGGTCCGGCGATCGGCTGCAACAGTAGATACAGCAGCATGTACGCGAGGGTGGAGACCACGCCGATGATGCCGAACCGCACCAACTGGCCGACCATGCCCAGCGGCACGCCGTCCACCAGCGGTTCGCGCCCGATCGCGGCCCGCAACTGATCCACCGGGAGGGTGCCGCGGGCCAGCCCCTTGCTCACCCGCCAGACGCCGAGCAGGTCCTTGCGGGCGGTATCGACGATATCCACGCGCGAGTCCGGATCATCGATCCAGTCCACCGGCACCTCGTGAATCCGCAACCCGGCACGCTCGGCGATCACCAGCAACTCGGTATCGAAGAACCACTCCCCATCCTCGACCAACGGCAACACCTGCTGGGCGACATCGGTGCGCATGGCCTTGAAACCACACTGCGCATCCGAGAACCGAGCCTGCAACGAGGCCCTCAGGATCAGGTTGTAGCAGCGGGAAATGAACTCCCGCTTGGGCCCGCGCACCACCCGCGACGACTTGGCCAGCCGGGTACCGATCGCCAGATCCGAATGCCCCGACACCAACGGCGCGACCAGCGGCAGCAGGGCATTCAGGTCGGTGGACAGATCCACATCCATATACGCCACGACCTGCGCATCGGAGGTCTCCCACACCGCGCGCAGCGCGCGTCCGCGCCCCTTGCGGTCCAGATGCACCACCCGCACCCCATCCAGCTCGGCGGCGAGATAGTGCGCGACCGCCAGGGTCGCATCGGTGGAGGCATTGTCGGCAATGGTGATCCGGGCCGGGAACGGAAAGCCGTCGCCCAGGAAGGCGTGCAGTCGACGCACACAGACGCCGAGATCACGCTCCTCGTTGTACACGGGGATCACGACATCCAGTACCGGCGTATCGGTCGAAATCTCGGTCATGTCATCGAGATTCGTCGGCCCGACTGCGTGCGCACTGGATCGGCGCTGGGAGATGGCTGGGAGCTACGCGCGCGGCTTGCGCGGCAGCACCACGATGAAGGTGGCCCCCTCCCCCGGCGTGCTGTCCACGCGCACCTGCCCACCGTGCGCCCGCACCAGCGCCTGCACGATCGACAAGCCCAGTCCCGACCCGCCGCTCGCCCGGGTCCGCGAGGCATCGGCGCGGTAGAACCGCTCGAACACCCGGGCCGCGGCATCGGCCGACAGTCCCGGGCCCCGATCGATCACGTCGATGCGCACCTCGTCGACGGCCGGGGTGAGCCGCACGGTGACCGGCGTGCCCGGCGGGGTGTGCGCGAGGGCGTTGCCGAGCAGATTCGCCAGCACCTGCCGCAGCCGCGCGGCATCGCCGAGCACCTCGAGCGTCCCGTCGCCGTCGCGAACCTCCAGCGCCACCGGATGATTCGGCGCGTCGTGGTGGGCGTCGACCGCCTGGGCGCTGTGCACGGCGTCACCGGCCAGCGCCAGCAGGTCCACCGGTTCCTGGGCCAGCGGGCGCTGCGCGTCCATCCGCGCCAGCATGAGCAGGTCCTCCACCAGCAGGCCCATCCGCTCCGCCTCGACCTCGATGCGCTCCAGCACCAGCGCCGGATCCTTGCTCGCCCCTTGGCGATACAGCTCGGCGAAGCCGCGAATGGTGGTGAGCGGGGTGCGTAGTTCGTGGCTGGCGTCGGCGACGAAGCGGCGCATCTGCGCCTCCGAGCGCCGGGCCGCCTCCTCCGACGCCTCGGTGACGATGACGCCGCGCTGGATCTGCGCCAGCATCGCGTTCAACGATTGCGCGAGATGGTCGACCTCGGTGTCGACATTGCGGACCGGGACGCGGCGGCTCAGGTCGCCGCCCGCGATGGCGGCCGCGGTCTCCTCCACCTGCCGCAGCGGCCGCAGGCTGCGGCGCACCACGAAATACCCGACGACGCCGAGCGCCAGCAGCGCGACCGCGCCGGTGCCCGCCTGGAACAGGATCAGCCGCGACACCGTCTCGCGATTGTCGTTGAGCGCCAAGCCGATCGTGGAGGACCCGTACTGATTGGTGACCGTCAGCACGCGCCACCTGGCCGACGAGCCGTCGGCGGCGGGGACCGTGGCGATGCCGTGCGTGGGCAGCGCGGCGATGTCGGGGCCGGAGCCGCCGTTGCCGGGGTGCTCGACGTAGATCTCCCCGGTCGGCGACTTGCGCAGCTCGAAGAAGCGCCGCGGCTGCTCGCTGGAGGAGTTCGGGCGCGGCGGCGGACCGGGCATGTCGGCGGGAATCCAGCGCGGACCGGACGGCGTGTCGACCTGCTTCATCGGCCGGGGTTTCGCCCAGCCCGAGCCCGAGTCGCGCAGCTGCTCGTCGATGCGGGCGGTGAGCGAACGCGACAGCGCGGAGGTGACCGCGACACCGGAGGCCAGCAGCACCGCGCCCGCCAGCGTGACCATGGCGACGACCAGTCCCACCCGCAGCGGGAGGGCCGAGACACGACGAACGACCGCCGTGCGGACGTTCATCGACGCCCCGGCTCGCACTCCGCAATTCCGATGCTCACCCCGCCCATCTTGGCGGACGAACCCTGTGAAGATGCTGTAAACCCGCTGGGCATCTTCTGATCACCCCGCCGCGAGGTGGGCGGCCAGCCGGTCCAGGAACGGCCGCTGTCCGGCGCCCAGCTTCTCGTGGGCGGCCGGGAGGTCCAGCCAGGCCGCGCGGTCGATCTCGGGGAACTTCTGGAATCGTCCGGAGCGCGGCGGCCATTCCATCTCGAAGGTTCCCGGAATCATCCGGCCGGGATCCAGGTCGGCCTCGACCGCCCAGACCGTGACCTGTTTGCGGCCGCTGCCGCTCCCGTAACGCACCTCGCCGAGGGGGATCCAGTCCCCGTCCGGCACCGGCAGTCCGAGTTCCTCGGCGAACTCCCGCCGTGCGGCATCGCGCGGCTGTTCGGTGTCGGGTTCGAACTCGCCCTTGGGTATGGACCACGCCCCCGCGTCCTTGCGCGCCCACAGCGGCCCGCCCATGTGGCCGAGTAGCACCTCCGCCTCCCCGCGCCGCCGGAACAGCAGAACACCCGCGCTGAATTTCATGGTCACCCCGAGTAGTCTGCCGCACGCGCGGCGACGGGCGCGCGATGTCACCACGAAACACGGTGGGCGTCTTCGATTTCCAGCCTTGTCGGGGTGACAGGATTTGAACCTGCGACCCTCCGCTCCCAAAGCGGATGCGCTACCAAGCTGCGCTACACCCCGTTACACCCCCGAGGGGTACAGAGCGGGCGACGGGAATCGAACCCGCACCATCAGCTTGGAAGGCTGATGCGCCCGACCACCGTAGATCCTGGTCTACCGGGTGAAACGATGTCAAACCAGCAGGTAAGGCGCTGTCTTCGATGCGCCTCGATGCGCCTCGATACGCCGGGATGGTTACACCCAATGGTTACACCCAGCGGAGCGAAAAACTGTCGACGCCCACCCCTAGCGTCCGAGCGGTCACCATTGGATGAGAGGTCAAGACCGCAGTGGGAAAGGCGCGCGGCTCGGGTGAGCCGTACAAGGAGATCCGCAAGGACCGGAAGGGTCGCGAGGTCGTCTACTGGTGCTTCAAGTGCGAGTTGGACAGGAAGCCGAACGGTGACCGGGACTACACGGTCATTCGGCGTAGGAATCGCAACGAGCTGATCAAGGCGAAGAACGAGCTCCTGGCGAAGCTCGCTTCCGGGGAGCCGATCAAGGTCGACAAACGCAAGGTCTGCGAGTGGCTCGAGTTCTGGCTGCCGAACTATGCCAAGCCGCGGATGAAGCCGCGACCATACCGAAACTATGTGTCCATCGTGAATTGCCACATCATCCCGCACATTGGAAACGTCCAGCTCGCCAAGGTCAAGGCCGAACACATCCGCGCGATCCACCGCGGCGTGAAGCAGTCCGGTGCGGGTGTACGTATGGCCGAGCAAGCGCAGAGCGTACTCAGCCTCGCGATCCGCGACGCCGTTATCGAAGAGGTCCTTCCGCAAAACACCCGCAATATCGCTGAGCTGGTAGAGAAGCCGAAGGATCGGACCCGCGCGAGTCGCGAGCCGTTGAATGTCGAGGAGGCGCGAGCAGTCCTGCGTAAGTCCAGGGAGAGGAACGATCCGATGTTCGCGCGCTGGTTGATGGCGCTGCTACTGGGGTCACGTCAGGGTGAATGCCTCGGCCTGACGTGGGATCGGGTCGACTTCGAGGAGGAGACGCTCGATCTGTCGTGGGAGTTGCAGTGGCTGCCGCTCAAGCGGAAGAAGGGCGACCCGCTGCCAGTTGAGGAGGTGTATCCGCGCGAGATGTTCGACGTCGCCGACGGCGAGGAATTCATTCCGCTGTACCGGTCATCCGCACTCATCCGGCCGAAGACCGACGAGTCGACACGCGTGGTTCCGATTCCGGCGCCGCTGTTGGTGGAACTGAAGCGGCTCAAGGAATCGTCCCCGCCGAACCCCTGGAACCTCGTGTGGGTTTCCGAGAAAGGCGTGCCGATCCGGTCTCGGGATGACACCGAGGCGTGGAAGGACGCCAGCGCGGCAGCCGAGGTGCCAATCTATGTGTTGCACGCGGGCGGCCGTCACACGGCAAACAACCTGTTGCTCGAACTCGGCGTGTCCGAAGAGATCCGGATGGCGATCATGGGGCAAAGCTCCGTCGCGGCGAACAGGATCTACACGAAGGTCAAGCTGGCCGAGAAGCGCAAAGCGATCACCGAGTTGAGTGAGTGGCTGGTAGCCGCCTGACCAATCGTGCCCGGACACCCACCCCTGGGCGTCCGGGCACGAAGGCGAATCAAGCCGACAGCGCTGGCACCTGAGCGGTCTCGGCAGCGGAAAGACTCGCAGTGAGTGAACACCGAAGGGCAGGGACTCGGTGTGGGAGACATTCGATCTGCTGGTTCGCGTCGACCCAGCGTCTTCGGTCGCCCGAGGGGAACGTCCGCAGTCGTACCCGGAGGGTGGCGGGGGTGACACGCAGCGTGAGTGCAATGTCTTCGAATCGGGTGCCCACACGATCGACAACCTGTAGCAGTTGGTCGACGGGGACGAGGCGGCTTGCAGCGAGGCGTTGAGCTTCATGCTCACGAGCGTGGAGACGGTCAAGGTCTGCGGCAGGGATCGGGCAGTGGTTGAGATCCAGGTGAGCTGCCATGTGTGCGGACATGCACCGCCGCTGCACATCGTCGAGGCGCGAGTCGAGCAGGATCACCCGCTCGTCCTGCACCCACCAGGCATCGCCGACGGGCAACTCCGTAACGCCCACGGTTAGCTCGGCGCGAGACATGAGATCCGCGAACGGATCGTAGGCTTCGTACTGCAGAACGTCCCCCTCCTCGAAGAGATCAGGCAACCTGCCCAAGAGCCGGTGCAAACCTTGTCCAGCCCCCAATCTCACTGTCTGGTACGCCCGGTTCATCGACTACTTTGCCAGACTGTTACGACAAGGTGAACGCGGCACGCCACCGGAGGATCTGTGCCAAATGCTTGCTGCGGCAGTAACTTCGACGGTCACAGCATGCGTAAAGAAACCGTAAAGGCAGATAGTTCCGCATGGAAGCTACTTCGCTTTTCGTTTGCTGGCCTTCAATTCTCGGATGAAACTCCGGACTTCGTCGATCTCTCCGGACGTGAGGCCGCTGAGATCGACCGACTTGATGCCATCCTTTTCGGGATCATGGAGCATCTGCGGGTCGAACCCGGCTACAGCCAGAAGCTCGTCCGGATCTAGCCGGACGGCCGTGGCGACCCGATAGACCGTCTCGGGCGTTGTCTTGATCGGGAACTTCTGCCCGCGCAAGGTCTCCCAACCGTTCTCGAGGTGACGCCAGCGGGTTTCACTGACGTCGGCGAGTTCGGCTGCGCGACGCTTCGACAGCCCCAAAGCCTCACGCGCCGCCTGCACCCTGCGGCCGAACTCCCACTGCTCAGGCATGGTTAACGTCTTCCCTGAATCCCTGCGTAGTAGGCACGAAGTGCGCACGACAACCAACTGGTGAACGGTACCAGCATTAGTTGATAGATAACCAGCCTACGGAACCGTAGGTATCGCCACCGCCAGACAGACACCCGGTCGAGCGCACAATCCATGTTGCACTACGCGCAAACTACGCATACGCTTCGACACGTATCGCCACGCATCGAGACGTGCCGCCACACGTTTCGTGCCCAGACCCAAAGGAGCCCGCAGTGCCCCCTACCGAGGAATCAACGTTCCCACCGGACCGCATCGCACTCACCGTGCAGGAAGCCGCAGACGCCTGCGGTTACAGCAAGACGTTCATCACCGAGCAGATCGATGCCGGGAATCTGGCGGCTGTCGCGCCGAAAGGCTGCCGGAGCAAGCGTGTGCTCATTGATGACGTGAAGGACTGGCTGCGTGCCAAGCCTTGGGAACCCCGAGTCGCGTAATTATCCCCAGAAACAGGGCGACCGGCGTCTCTCCCGCCAGAGAGTGCGACGCCGGTCAAGTGCACCCAAAGGAACCCATCCCAAAGATGCCAGCACAGGATAACACTCTCGACGCCGCAGTTGCTCAGCTCGAACGAGCGCTCCAAGCTCTCGACGCGAGCAAGCCTCCGCATTGGGCACTTGAGCGCTTGTACAAGGGATTCAGCGCCACAAGCTTTCTCCCCGAGCGTTTTCGAGCCGCACCCGGAGTTTCATGGCATGACCACGCGACGTGGCTCCATGCCGACGCCGACTCCCCTGCCGCTGCGGTCCGCGCCCTCACCGAGTCCATCAGCCGGGCCGCCGTATCCATCACACCGCAGGAGGTGACGGCGTGACGGGCCGTCACCGTGCAGGCCGACAGAGCAAGCCGTTGTCGGTTGTGGCAGCCCATCTCATCACCGCCGCTGTAGGCGCGGCGATCACGGTTGCCGTATTCGTACTGATCCTCGTCGTCGCAGGGACGGTCCGATGACCACCTCACCGCGCATCGTCATGCAACCGGGGAGCTCAGACTGGAGGCGAAGAATCACCGCGTCGAAAATTCCCGGCATCCTCAACGCCAGCAAGTACTCGTCACCGACCAAGGAGTTCTACCTCCTGCGGAACGCCATCGACCCGGACCCCGACAACGAGGCCATGGAGCGGGGCCGCGACTTCGAGCCGGTCATCCTCGACCGATTCTTCCGTCGCTATCCTGAGCTGGAGCGTGTTGGTGCGCAGACGTTCTCGCGCACTGGCATCGAATCCTGGGCAGCGGCCACCCCGGATGACGTCGCCGTCCATACGGACACGACCGAGATCTTCTGCGTCGAGGCGAAGACCGACTGCTACGGCGACTATCAGTGGGGTCGACCCGGCACCGACGAGATACCGCTCGGCTACTACCTCCAGGTCCAGTGGCAGATGCACATGGCCGATGTCGCTCGCGCATACGTCGTGAAGCTCGGCCCGTTCTTCGACGAGGACGAGTTCATTGTCGAGTACGACTCAACGTTGGCCGAAAAGGTCGAAAGCCACTGCCGCGCTTTCTATCTCAATGCCATGGACCCCGACGGCCAGCCGCCGGAGGTCGACGGGCACTCGGCGACGTACGACGCGATTCGTCGGGCACACCCGGAGATCGACCGCACCCGGCGAGGTCAGGACTGGCGCGTGACCCGCGAGCTGGCGCGCGAGTTCGAAGACGCACTCGCCGGAGTCGACGCGGCCGAGGAACGACTGAACCTGGTCAAATCCAAGTTGCTGCGCGTCATGGGTCGCGCCCGGCGCGCCGTAGTGGGCACCGGCAAGCACACGCAGGTTGTCGCGACTCGCCAACCGACGAAAACCGGTGTCGCCCTGTACAAAATGCGCCGTCCCATCGACTGGTCGCTCGTCGTCGACGATCCGACCACCCCAACCCATCCCGACCGATAGAAGGGCTGTCACCGCCATGGCGCTCAAAACGCGCAAACCCACTGGTGCCGTCCCCTGGCCCTTGATACTCGTCGAAGGCGGCGAGAAGACCGGGAAGTCCTGGGCGATGGCCGAACTCACCGCCAGCGCCAAGGTCGGCCGGGCCTTCTGGCTCGATCTCGGCGAGGGCTCGATGGACGAATATGCGGCGATCCCCGGTGCCGACTACGAGGTGATCGAGCACGACGGCACTTGGCGCGACATCACCGATCAGGTCCGCGAAGTGCGCGCGGTCGCCGCCGAGGCGGCGAAGGCCGGTGACCCGCCCGTCGTCCTGCTGATCGACTCGATGACCATCCTGTGGGAAATGCTCAAGGACTGGGTCGGCAGCCGTGCCCGCCGATCGAAGACAGGCAAGAAGCTGCTGGAGGCAGACCCGGACGCCGAGATCAAGCCAGCCATGAACCTGTGGAATGACGCGAACGATCGTCACGGCCAGTTCATGCGGATGCTGATGACCACGCCCGGCATCGTCGTGGTCACAGCCAGGGGCAAAGAGGTTGCAGCGCTGGATAATTCCGGCAAGCCGATCCCCAACACGAAGGAATACCGAGTCGAGGGACACAAGATGCTCGCCTACGATGTCTCGGCATGGGTCCGTCTTTCCCGAGACTCCGCACCACGCGTAATCGGCGTCCGCTCAGTCCATGCGGGCATCCGCCCCGGTGTCGACAAAGCGCAGCCCGCACCACAATTCACACTGGAGTGGCTGATCTTCGACATCATGAAGTGCGACCCGCGCACAGCCCGGCCACGAGAGTTGAGGACGCTGAATCCCTCGGACTCCGGGCCAACTCCCGAACAAGCCGCGGCCGAGTTACGCGCAGCGATCGACGCAGCGACCACCACCGCCGACCTCACCCGGCTGTGGAAGGCCGCAGGCGTTCTGCCGGACGAACTGCGCAGGGAGCTTCGCGACCTTGCGGAGACGCGGGCCGCCGAAATGCAGGAGGCGGCTTCTCCGCCGCCACTGTCGACCGCTGACCGCGCCAACCAGGCGGTAAACGCCGCAATGGGCGTCGCCGCTCCGATCGACGAAACGGCAGCCGTCCCATGAGCCGAGTGCAATGCGGAACCGACCAGGGCTACAAACGGCATCGGCGACATGGGGAGGCCGCGTGTGCACCCTGCCGTGCCGCGCACGCCGACGCGAACCGTGCGCGCCGTCCGCTGACCAGCGATGGCCGACGCATCTTGATCGACGCGTCCCTGTTCACCTCGGTCTACCTCGAAGCATCCATCGCAGCCCAGGAGCGCGTCGAAGCCGCGCTCGGTCAGACGTACATAGACGCGCTGGTACGTGCTCACGACCGAGGAGAAGCTGCATGACAATAAGGCACCGCATCCCATCCGAGTGACAACATCAATACTCGCCGCCGACCTCGCAGCGTGGGAATTACACCCACGCTGCGAGGTCGGCGTGGCCATGCTCCGCCGACGTGAACCATGTTCGGCACCAGCTGATTTCGATATAACCCACCATGATTGCCAAGCCCGGCCACCCTTCCGCAGTGACTCCTACATCTGCCGACGTCACCTTGCCGAGCTACGCGCCATGCCCTACCCGGACGTGATCTGCCGCGACTGCCGCCGCCAGTTCCAATCGTTCGGCAGCGCCGTGCTGTCCGTTCGACCTGTGCGCTGACCGTCACTCGTGCCTATGCCTGAGACCCGATCCAGAAAGCCGCACCATGCCACGCGAATACGCTGCTGTCCGTCTAGACATCTGGGCCGATGAGGATTTCAAGACGCTCTCCCCCGCGGCCCAACATCTCTACTTCGTGCTACTGACCGATCCGAAGCTGTCCAAGGTAGGTGTGACGGACTGGCGGCCGATTCGGCTCGTCGCCCGAGCCCGCGGCTGGACGCTCGAGGACATCTGCGAAGCGGCCGTCGAGTTGGCCGAACGGCTGTACATCGTCATCGACGAGGCGACCGAAGAGGTGCTGATCCGCACATTCGTCAAGCACGACGGCGTCTTGAAGCAGCCGAACGCAGCGGTCACCATGGCCAATGACTACGCTGCCGTCAGCTCGGATCCCATCCGCGCCGTCTTTATCCATGAGCTGTTCAAGCTGAATGGCCTGCGGCCCGAGTACAAGGGCTGGAGCAAGGAACGGGTGCAGGCACTCCTGCACCGCCCCCAGATCGATCCACGCAAGTACCCGACTGGATTTCCGCATCGCAGAACCGATCTCGCCGTAGTCGACGACCAGGCCGCAGCGCGATCGGCCGACCCGGTATCGACAGCGGCCGAGGCCGTGCCTAACCCATCGGTCAAGCCATCCCGCATCCCATCGGATAACCCATCGGCCAAGGCATCCGGTAACCCATCGGTTAAGGGTTACGTACCAGAACCAGAACCTAAACCCTCTACGTCTGACGACGTAGAGGGCCGCAAGTCGCGTCCTCGATCGGCATTGCTTCCCGAGAACTGGATGCCACCCGAAACCGCGATTGCCGCCATGCGTACCGAATGCCCGACGGTCGACTTGGAGTCCGAACACCGAAAGTTTGTCGACCACTGGCGATCCAAGGCTGAGCGCCGCGCAGACTGGACAGCCGCATGGCGCAACTGGATTCGCCGTGCCGCTGAATCCGGGCACCGAACCACAGCCGTAGCGCGACCGGTGATGCCCAACGGCCGCCAGCTCACACCTGCCGAGCTGAAGTTCGCCCAAGCCGAAGCACTGAAAACCAACCCGAACCCCGACATCCTTCGAGCCGCTGGCCTACCCGTCCCCGCCCGTGTCGACACTTCGCGAGGGCTCTCCAGCTTCGGCCCGTCCCCCGCAATCCCCGCCTAACCCGGAGAGGAGCAACCCCGAATGACCGGCGACCCCCGCGACGTCGTCATCGCCCTGCTTCAGCTCGCCCAGTCCTACGACTGCCGCAATATCGACGGCCTCATGGCCGACTCGTGGCTCGACGCAGCACACCGGGCACAGTGGAAACCCGAGGCTGCCGCCGAAGCCATCCGCGAGCACTACGCCGAATCGACCGACCGGATCATGCCTGGCCACATCACCGCTCGCATCAATGCGGACCGCAAAGCGCCGAAGTACCGTCCGGAGCTACCGACGGCACCGCCTGCTACCGCGGAGCAGCGTGCTGCTGCGCGAGCGTTGTACATTCCGAAGGTTCGAACACATGGACCTCGGCAGCCTGTATCTCGCCATAGATGGGTCTCCGAGCCGTCGACCATGGTGGAGTCCGGTGGCAAGCCGAGTCGTGTGTTCTCGGGCGATCTGGGGTTGCCATCGAACGGCCACGAACAACGCGTCGATCCGGGACGACTCGCGTGACTCGAGTGCTCGTTCCGGGATTCAGCAGTGCGTTCGCGTTGATACCCCGAACGTTGGAAGCTCGAACACTCACGCGTAGTGCCTGCGTAGTTTGTTGACACTACGGGGCCAACAGGATACTGTCGCTTCCATCGCGAGATCGAAATGCGATGCAGCACAATTCATTTCAGCCCGCCGCCACGGGTGTAATCCAAGGAGCCCATCATGAGCAATGTGCACGTATTCGGATCTACCGGCGAGGCGTACGACCACAGTCAGTTTCGAGAAGACATCAAGTCCGGCGACATCCTGCTTGTCCCGTCGGAAGGCGTCGCCGGGTGGCTCGAACAGGCTTGGCCGATCGCCGCGACCGATCAGGTCGGCGAGTTCCACACCATGACCGAAGGCGAGAGCATCGCTGCTGACGTGTACGGCCCGAAAGCCGTAGAGCGCATGAACCACAAGGCATTCGAGGCGTGCGAAGCGTTCCGCAAGCATCAGGACGCCGAGCGCGCCGCAAAGCTGGAGGACGAGGCGTACACCCGCAATGGCCTCTACGACGCACTGCGCGACGGGTACGCCACGAACCAGCCGTACACAGCTATCCACCTCATCCGTGTCGCCGCGACGGGCATCATGCCCGCCTCCGATCTCAACGCCGCTCAGGCAGCCGGAATCGCCGCCCGCCGAGAGCGCCAGCAGCGGTGACTCGGGGCCGCTCAAAAGAGCAGCGCCACAGTATCTCTCGTCGAGAACGCATCGACCTGGCGAGCCCTCGGCCCGACATGTTGGAGCTCACTTTCAACATCGACGCCGACGGCCACGAATACCCGAGCGACCTGCTCGACCTCACTGAATCCGATTGACCGCCGCCACGGTCACCCAACGGAACCCACGGAGTACGACCATGCCCAAGACAATCCAAACAGTCGACGTCACAGGTGTTCTCGACACCGAAGGACATCCGATCCTCTTCGCCGAGGGCCCTGTCACCGGTCCGATCAGCGTCCAGTACCGCTACCGCGGGCTGGATGGTCGCGGGTACGACACCTGGTGCCTGCACATGAGGCTCTCGCCGCTGTTCGACCGCGCCGAGCAGGGCTTGCCGGAATACGTCACTATCAATGGCCGCGAGTACACCGGCCACCGCAACATCGTCATCGAGTCGCACGGACCTCATCCGACCAGCGTTGGCGCGACTGAAGATCACTGCACACGCCGTGTCGGCGGTGGGGTGGTCACGGCAGCGGCGATCGACCACCTCGACGAATTGTTCCCGCAAATCGTCGCCTTCTGGCACACACCCGTACGCCTCCACGAGGCGAAGGTCCAGGATGCCCAAGACCGAATCGCTGATGTCGAGACCAAGTTCATCCGCGCGACGGCGGAGTACCACCGTGATCTCGAAGCGTCGCATCGGGCTCTCGATGCCCTGCTGAAGCAGCAGCCGTGAGCTATGAGGCCGACCCGGACGACTATCACGATCGCTGGGTCGATGAGCAGATCGAACGCGCCGAATCGGCAGGCCGCACCTTCCCGACGCTGGCAAGACCGTCGGCTACTGCCAACTCTGCGGATCGACCGAGCACGGCAAGGCATGAGGTGCGACATGAAGGAAACGCATTGGGCCCTTTGTGAACTCTGCAACGGAAACGGTTGTCGCCACTGCGACGGCACCGGAGAGCACACCGTCACCATCACCATCACCAACTGATCAGCGCTAATCGCATCCCGGCGCACCGGCCGCCACCGGTGCGCCGGGATCACGAGAAAGAACCCATCCCAATGACACTCACGATCACCCACACCGCGGCCGAAGGCACGATGCTCAACGACACGGTCCGCGGAGACGGCACTTACGAAGTCATCTGCGAAGTGAAACGCCGTGTCGGCCACTGGAAGTGGTCGCGCAGACTTCAGCAATGGATTGTCCACGCATCTCGCGACCAGCAACCGAAGGAATACCACATCAAGGCTGCGGCCGACGCCCTCCGCGCAGCGGGGTACACGGTCGAGCTGCTGATCGACCGCACCGCGCGCTCGGCCGCCGAAGCCGAAGCCGCACGCGCCGAACGGCAGGAGGACCGAGTCGCAGCCCTGGAAGCGAAGGCCGACCGCCGCGCCCGCCAAGCCGCAGCTGCGGACGCCGCGCACCGGCGGGCAGACGAGAGAGTGCCGCCCATGGGTGAGCCGATCAAGGTCGGCCACTACAGCGAGCACCGGCACCGGAAATCCATCGAGCGCGCGTGGGACGCACTCGGCCGTTCTGTGGAGGCGAACAGGGCTGCGGAACGAGCACGCGACCGCGCTGGATCTGCCGCCCGCACAACTGAACTCAGGTACTCGCCCGTCACTGTCGCGAACCGCATCGCGAAGCTGGAGGCCGATCAGCGGGCCGATCAGCGGATCCTGGATGGCGGCAAGCGTGGACGCGCCCCGTACACCTTCGTTGATCCTCCGGCCACCGGCGAACACTGGAAGAGTGTCGAGGCGCGTATGGACCACCGCGCCGGAGACATTCAGTACTGGAAGAACATTCGCGCGCAGCAGATCGCCGATGGGCATGCGACGAACTACAGCAAGGCCGATATCTCCAAGGGCGACATGGTGAAGTACCGCCACGGCTGGTATGAGGTCGTCCGCGTCAGCCAGAAAACCGTGACGCTCAAGAACCTGTACGTCGACGGCTACAACGACACCGTTCCGTACCACGAGATTCAGGACGTGAAGCAGGTGTCCGAATGACCGAGCCGCAGCACGGGACTCCTGTCAGCTACCACATGCACCGCTGCCGATGCATGGAGTGCATTCCACACGGACGGTTCACCTCGTACAACGTCTACGGCTGTCGGTGCTCGGAGTGCCGAAAAGCCATGAGAGAACACATGAATGCGCGCCGCCGCGACCGATTCGCCGCGCGCGTCTTGGTCGCCGGACGGTGGCACGCCACCAACGACAGCCGAGGCCATCCGCTGCCGCATGGCGCGGTGTGGACGTACAAGAACTGGGGCTGCCGCTGCGGTCCGTGCACAGCCGCGAATACCGACTACCAAAGCGAGTACAAGCACCGCACTGCAATAACAAGGCCGCCGCGCAGGCGGATTCGGTCGGAAGACATCAGCGAATCCCCGCCCCATTGAGGACGGAAGATGTTGTTGCACAGCAGATTCCAACCACCAATACAAATCCGGTATGTATGATTGAAAAGTGTCCGGCCGCCACCGGACATCAGTCAGCCCGCGATCAGGGTCATCAACACAAAGGAACCCAATTATGCAGTGGATTCGTATCCGCGAAGTCGTCGAAAAGGTCGACGAGGCCACCGTCCTCGGAGCACTTCGCAGGATGTTCGGCCCCGACGCCGAACTCGGCGAACACCTGCACTACACCGGCCGCTACATCGGTCTCTGGCACGTCGTCGACGAACTCAACGGCACCGGCTACGCCTCAGCTCAAGCTGAGGACATCAGCCCGACTCTGGAGCTACGCGAATCACTGGTTCCGGGCCTCTATCGGACCCGAGATGATCGATACATCGCCAGCATGGTGAAGCCTCAACATGTCGCAAAAGTCGGTCGTACATGGGCGCTCGACCATTTAGGTGCGCGAACATACTGGGATTCCCTGGAGGAGTGCCAGCAGGAGGTCTACGAGATTGCTGCACGCGAGACCAGCGCATCGACGACTCAACTCCTGATCAGCACGCTCGAACAGCTCGATGATGCAGTCCTTCCCGTCGGCACGGTTGCATTGCTCGGCACCGGCATAGCCGCCCAAAAGTCCGACACCGGGTGGCACCTCGCCGATCGAAGCATCGCCCCCTGGCCGGATGACGAGCTGATGGAATTCGCGCCCATCACCGTCCTCTACCGGCCCGGCATCTGACGGCTGCGAAGCAGTTCGACCACCTGCGGCGGCCACCACACCAGGCCGCCGCAGGGCACACCCGAAGGAACCCAACATGTCCACCTACGACGTCGAGGAAGACATCGACTTCGACATGCTCGCGACCAGACGCCGCAAGACGACCAACAAGCTCCCGAGCGGCGGGCACCGCGACGAGGCCGACACAAATCTTGTCCGAGAGTACGTTTGGCTGACCCAGGGCGGTACGCCGATCGGGATGGCCGCTCGTCAGCTCGGCTACGACAGCGTGGCCGCACTGGAGCGGGCGTTGCACCGCGCCGGATTCCGCCTCGTAACCCCGGAAATCGCCGCCGTCGAGAGGGTCCTCGCGAAACTGTGTGAGAAGCCCGGCGAACGCTTCACGCACGATGACCTACCCGCGATAGGGGACACGAACGTTCTGGGTGCAGTGCTTCGGCGCGCCGAGCGCGATGGACGAATTCGCAAGGCCGGGAGCCTCATCGGCATCAAGCACGCCGTAGCGATCTGGGAGACAGCGGCATGACTCCACCGGACACACCGCGCATCGTCGACCACTCCGCCCACCGGGAGCGTGTCGGAATCGACCAGCAGATTCGAACTCTTGTGGACCGCATCAGCACACTGAAGATGAGCAGCGAAGGCACCGAGATCCATTCCACTACAAGGGAATTGCTCGCGCTAATCGAAGCGCGCAGCGCTGCGCTCCGCCGAGAAGTCGGCTGGCCGGATAACCCTAGGTAACGAGGAGCGGTCCGCTCGCTTCGCTACCTGCCTGCGAGCGGATAGTCACTCCGTTCCGGAGATCCGTCGGTACCATCGACCGCCTGCGGGCACCCACCACCATGGCCAGCGCAATGACCACCACAGCGCCTTTCGCAACCATCCCACTGGCGGCCGACTCGGACGTTTGCGCGGTCGTGTCGACTGAGCACCGTGCGCCAATTCGCGTTTAAATGTTGCCCATTTCAATACAATGGAACGACGGATCAACCATCGGAGTCCAGCGCCGGGCCACACTAAGCTGGCAATTCTTGAAGACCGTAGGGCTTTCCCGACCAGCAAGAGAGGAACGGCATAGGCCGAGAGAATCGACAGTACCGCCCGAATCAGTTGGCCCCAGGTCGGTGGGTGGCTCCATGCAAGGACCGCTCCGCATATACCAGCGACCGACAGCGACCCCGACATCAGTGTGATGGCCGCAGCCATGAAGAACTGTCGATCGATCAGAAACGTCACTATCGAGTATGCCCAGACAGTGATTCCGGTAACCAAAAATAAGGCCAGAGTTGCTAGCTGGGCGATGCTCACCGCGTATTCCTTGGCGGTGTGCTGGGTGCCTACCCAACCGACCACTCGTATGCCCATAGGTATTCCCGTGGTGAGGATCACCGCGGCAACGATCTGGTATGTCCACCACAAGGCCGCGCCAAGGCGAGTTCGGGCCCATGTAGGCCGGGGTGTGAGACTACGCGACCACGGACCCTTTCCGCGCAGTACCCGCTGGAATCGGACGATGTCCTCCTCCATGCGGTGCTTACGCACCTCGGCATCGATGTCGGGAGCTCGGCGAAGCAGGATGCTGGTATCGACGCTGAGCACTGCGATGATTCCACCGGTCGCCAAGATGGCTAGCCCCGGCAGCAGTTCGTGTTTACCTGAGCTTGTTCTTTAACCTCCGAGTTCCAAACCGTTTGGCTTGCTTAATGGTTCGCAGGACAGGTGGGCGGCCTTCGTCTGATCATGTGCTCCGACCAAGGATGCATTGATCGAGACGAAGGCCTGAGATGAGTCTGCCGGTCGGCAGTCGAGCGGGGGAAGCGTTCGCGGAACTGGCGCGGATGCGTGGCGAGTTCTATGCGTGTCTGACCGCGCGGGGTGATGAGTTGTTCGAGCTGACCGAGGCGGTGCTGTGTGCCCAGGGCGCGGTGCGGTCGGTGGTGGAGCTGACGTTGACTCCTGAGCATCGTCGCGGGCACGGCGCGCTCTACGGCGGCCTCAACGATGGCCGGATCGATGTGCCGAGGCTTCGGAACCTGTTGTGCAGCAGCGAGTTGCCGAGGTTTGGTGATGGCCGTCTCGTGTTGGCGGTGGACGTGTCGGCATGGTTGCGTTCGGACGCGGAATGTTCCCCGGATCGGTTGTTCTGCCACGTCTACGGGCGGGCGAAATCGGCGTCGCAGTTCATTCCGGGCTGGCCGTATTCGTTCGTGGCCGTCCTCGAACCCGGTGGGAGTTCGTGGACGCAGATCCTGGATGCGGTGCGTCTGGGTCCCGCTGATGATGCGGCAGCAGTCACCGCCACCCAGCTGCGTGAGGTCGTGGATCGATTGATCGGCGCGGGCCAGTGGCGTCCCGGGGATCCGGACATCATGATCGTCGCCGACGCTGGTTACGACATCTGCCGGTTGGGGTGGATGCTGCGTGACCTGCCGGTCGAGATGGTCGGCAGGCTGCGGTCGGATCGGGTGATGCGATTGCCGAAGCCGGTCCGGTTGCCCGGGACCAACGGCCGCCCACCGATGCACGGGCCCGAGTTCCGCTTCGCCGACCCACAGTCCTGGCCGCAGCCCACGGTCGCCACGATCACCGCGACCGCCAACTACGGCAAGGCGAGCGCGCAAGCATGGGATCGGGTCCACCCACGGTTGACCCGCCGCGCGGCCTGGATCGACCACGACGAACCGCTGCCGGTATTCGAGGGCACGCTGATCCGGCTCGAGGTCGAGCATCTGTCCAAAGACCGTGCTGCACCACCGATTTGGCTATGGTCATCCAAGACCGGCGCCGCCGTCGAGGACATCGACCGGACCTGGCAGGCGTTCCTACGCCGATTCGACCTGGAGCACACCTTCCGGCTGTTCAAACAAACTCTCGGCTGGACCCGCCCCAAGCTTCGCACCCCGCAGGCAGCTGATCGCTGGACCTGGCTGATCATCGCAGCCCATACTCAACTACGGCTCGCACGCGCTTTGACAGCCGACCTGCGCCATCGATGGGAGAAACCCGCGCCACCACACCGACTCACTCCGGCCCGGGTCCGGCGAGGGTTTCGGAACCTCTGCGCCACCATCGGCTGTCCCGCCAGCGCGCCCAAACCCACCCGAGCCGGACCCGGACGACCACGCGGACACCGAAACCGCCTCCGCGCCACCCGCTTCGACGTCGGCAAAACGGTCAAACGCCTCACGGCCCTCTATCAACGCCGCCAACCTGAAAGCCACGGAGGTTAAAGAACAAGCTGAGCGGCTGGGAAAGAATGCCGACAGCGCGATAAAGACCGCCATCATGGCACAAGTCACAGCCGCCTGGGACAGGGTCCGATAGCGCGCTAGCTGAGCAGCTTGCTCGGCAAGTCTTTCTTTCGACAATACAGCGATGCCGTCTAGCTCTTTTCGGTTTTGGGATCCTCGAATCGACCATGTAGCTACGTTGAGGGCAATAACTAGTGCTGCGAGTCCGCCGAGCAGCGTCGCCGCCAACGACTGATCGCTCGTCGTCATTGACAGCGGAATGGTGGTCTGCCCGTATACGAGCCGCAAATAGTTCAGAAAGAGAACACCGGCGAGGTACGCGGCTGCACCAGCTCCGATGATCCTCATCGCCGCCTGGGTGTGCCTACGCTGCTGTTCTCGTATCGGTCCGGCCAGCAAACGCAGATCGGTCCGATCATCGTCGACAGCAAGCTGTTCTGACGGCATCTCATTCAGCTGGCCATTCTTGTCGTTCCCTCTCAAGCGGTGCAGTGTTGTTCGGATTTCTGCGGCCTTGTTCCATGCCATGAGTGCCTACTTTAGGGGGAGATGAGATGGCTAGCAGTAGAATTCACCGATCGATGATGCAGACAGCGGGATGCACGCCCCGCCCGATTGGCAAGTCGCTGCAAGGCTCTTTGCGGCTCCAGCAAGGGATGAAGCTGTGACATGCGGTGGATTCTGCTCCGTCGGACCGACAAGTTCGGGCCATGGCTGCCCAGGCCGCGGATACGGATTGCTACAACTACGCAACCCGCCCAAACTGGCCATAGCGTGAACGCTGTGCTTGCTAGCCACACAGCCCTCGGCTTCATCATCCCCTGCACCGCTGAGGTTTCCGAATGAGACACATCGGCAAAGCGGTCGAGTTCGACGCCATCCAGTACACCAGCGACAACTTGCCTGAGATCAACCGCGCACTCGCCGGTCGTCAGTCGTTCACCACCGCAGGCGGCCTGCGTGAATACCCCAGCGGAGCGTATCCGGCCGTCTACCTTGATCCGGACGTGAGCGCCGAACTGTGGAGCCAGGCGCTACAGGTGTGGCTCCCTGTCCGGCTTGGTGATTGGATCATTCGCGGACCGGACGGCGAGCTCGACGTATGTCCACAGCAGGCTTTCGCCGCGAGATATCAAGCTGCCCACTAGCATTCACGATCCCGCCAGGCCGTCGAACCCATCCCGTCTCAGGAGTACTCGCATGTCCAGCTCTGCCCTGCGCGCCGACAACCACGACTTCGCTCAGGAATGTTCGTGCCAACCGGCGGTCGTTTCCGTTCCCACGAACTGGATTCGAACCCTGAGCACCCTTCCGGACGAAGCGGTCATTCTCGGCCATGTGCCCGGTCGCGCGGTTTGGGAGAAGCACCGCGGCCTGTGGTGGACCCCCGGCTCGGTGAACCCGCACTCTGACCACGATGTTTCTGCATACGGACCCTTCACTGTCGTACGCGGAGCGTTGAATCGTCAGCCTGCCGTCGGCCTGGCCGCGGATCTGGAAGTCGCTGCCGGGACGAAGAGGCGTGCGCGGCCGTGCATGACCGGCCAGTGGATCGTCGGCCTGACTACAAGTGACCGCGCTGCCATCGACAATCATCTGGACTCGGGTCGCACCGTCGCCGATCTGCTTCGGGTCGCCAGGGCGCGCGGCTACCGCGGGGGCCAGTCGGTGTTCTACCGCCATTTCGGACGGGAATGCTCGTGCACGAGGTGATGGACGTCCTGTGGCCTCTGTTGTTTGCTGTCGGATTCACTCTCTGGCTGGTCTTGCAGCCCGAACCGCCTGCCCTTCCGTGAGGAAGTGGACACAGGGACACGCGTCGCCAGTACCCTCCGAGCCTGGGTTTGATGACGATGGTCGTTATGGAGATGTCGATGCTGCCGCCCTGCCACGGGCGACCGGGATTCCTCCAACCCGGCGAGTTCAAAGATTGGCACCAGCACTGGCCGACCCGCGCTGCGGTCACTATATGCGAAACACGGTGTCCCACTGCACAACTGGTTTACTGTGCCCGCAGCGCGTTGACTGCCGGTGTGGTTGACGATAAACCGTCGGTTGTGCGTCCGGCCGACGGGGTGGTTGCTGCGGGGATCGTGTGCCGCGGTGATGGCGCGACCACCGATGCACTCAACGAAGTGATCGCACGTCACACTGGTCAACGGCGACCGGCCCGTTGCACGGGATGCAGTCGCGTCCTCGTCCCGAAACGTCGTCCGCTGGACGGGGATTCGGCCCATCATGCAGCTCGAGGGCTGTGCACGGGCTGCTACACCGCCACCTACCGCGCCGGGCGCCTGGCCAATGTGCACAAGCTCGAGCCATCGAAGGAGTGCGAAGACTGCCAGCGTCCCATGGTTCCGCGCAGCTCTATACCACCAGCTGGACATGTCCGGTACGCCGCCAAGGGTGTCTGCACTACCTGTTCATCCAAGCGTCGATATCGAACGCGCACAGCTTGATTCGAGAATGCCTGTTGTCGAGCAGCGCCACGCCCATCTCCGCGTAATCCCGCCCCACACGAATGGATTCACTGATGACCAGCGCCGCGCCCATGATCGGCGTCACCGCCGACCAGCTGCGTGCCAAGTTCGAAGACGTCCTCGCCAAGAACGCGCACCGCTTCACCGAGCACGACTCGGCCAGCGTCGCCGACCTCGAACATCCACAGCTGCAGACCGAAACCGAAAGTGCCGCCACTGCACACGGATTCGCACCACCGATTCGCACCGAGGGCCCTACCGAAGCGTCGAACGGAGTCGTGTCGGCCTCGGGCTCCGTGCTTTCGGAAGCCGCGGAGCGACTTGATGGCGACAATAGCGAGTCGTTCACGCGTATCGCGGCGCTGTGGAGCGCGTATCTCGGTACAAGGGTCACGCCTCACGATGTAGCCAATCTCGTTGTGTTGCTCAATGTCTCGCGGGTGAAGGACGGCTATAAGCGAGACAGCTATGTCGAGATCGCCGCCCACGCTGGGGCGGCAGAACGGATCAACCCCTGATGGCCCTGCACCCGATAACCGATTTGCACTACTACCCCGGAAATGCTCGGAAAGGCGATCACGACCTCATCGAGGAGTCACTGACCCGCTTCGGTCAGTACAGGCCGGTCGTGGTCAATCGCGGCACCCACAGTGCGAAGAAGCGACCAAACGTCATCCTCGTCGGCAACAACACCGTTCATGTGGCGCGAGAACGACTGGGCTGGAACGAGATCGACGTGCACTGGGTCGACGTCGACGATGACACCGCCCACCGGATCAACCTTGTCGACAATCGCGCCAACGATAAGTCCGGTTACGACACCCAGGCACTCCTCGACGCCCTGCACGAGCTGCCGGACCTGCACGCCACCGGCTATGACACCAGCGATCTGGACCGGCTCCTGGAATCGCTCGAGACCGAGCCGGACGACGCGCTCGACGAGGCACCCGTGCCGAGCGCCGGTGTCATCTCCTACAACATCATCTTCGACAACGAGGCGCAGCAGGGCGAGTGGTTCGAGTTCACCAGGTGGCTGCGACGGACCTACAAGAACATGGACACCCTCGCGGAGCGGCTGACCGAATACCTGCAAGCCACGGAGGATAAGCGGCAATGAGGAACACCATCGGGGCGGTACCGTGACCAAAATCCGCAGGTTCATCGACACCGACGTTCACACCGAGGCTCGCAAGCGGATGCACCGCGTCTACGACCTGTTCGACACGGTCATGGTCGCGTTCTCCGGCGGCAAAGACTCACTCGCCGCGCTGCACCTGGTGCGTGAGGTCGCGCTGGAGCGTGGCGACGACCGTCCGATCAAGGTGGTGTTCCGCGACGAAGAGCTGATCCCCGATCAGGTAGTCGAATTCGTCGACGAGTACCGGCAACTCGATTGGATCTACATGCGCTGGTACTGCGTTCCGTTGGAGTCCACGAAGTACATTCTGGGCCAGTCAACCCGGTACGTGCAGTGGGACCCGAACCGCACCCACATGCGGCCGATGCCGCAATGGGCACTCACTCTCGCGAAACTGGGGCTTCCTGAGCACCTGGTCCTCGACCAGTACACCGCCGACACCCTCGTCTCGCGCGACGAGAAGGGCAAGGTCGCGATCGTTACCGGCGTCCGCGCCGCGGAAAGCATCATGCGGTTGAACGCACTCAAGTCGAAGCTGCACGACAACTACATCAACGCCACTCACGACCGGCGCGTGATGACGGTGAAACCGCTATTCGACTGGCAAGAGAACGACATCTTCCGATACTTCTACGACCGCGATATCCGCTACTGCCCGCTGTACGACGCACAGGTGGTATCTGGTGCCGCACTGCGAGTTTCGACGCCATTGCACGCAGAGTCTGCCAAGGTGTTCGGCCGCCTGCGCGAGTATGCGCCCACCTTGTACGCCCAAGTGATCGACCTCGTTCCCGAGATGGCGGTGCAGGAGCGGTACTACAGCGAGTTGGACCGTGCCGCCATGCTGCGCCGGTACGGGCAATCGCTGGACGGTGTTCAGGCGTACATCGAAGAGACCATCGACGACGAGCAGCAGCGAGCGAAGGCGTTGAAGTCCCTTGCTCGCGTTCGTATTTCGGCGCGGAAGCATCCCGCCGCCTATCCGGCCGACCACGTCCTCAAACAGATGGCAGCGGGCGCGTACAAGCGCACCATCACTCCCCTCTCCAAGGTTGACCAAGCGAAAAGAGCCACCCGCGCATGACCACCATCGACCAGCGAGCGAACGCCGACGGCCTGCCCCTCCTCGAATCTGCCCCTGCGGGTGGCGATCCGATCGACCACATTCAGTGGGTACCGGCCGACACCCTGAATGCGAACGCCTGGAACCCGAATCGCGTGCACAAACCCGAGCTGACCTTGCTGGAGCGGTCGCTGCTGTCGACGGGCTGGTTGCAACCCGTCTTGGTGAATCCGGAACGGCTGATCATCGACGGCTTCCACCGCTGGCGCCTCTCGCAGGACTCGAAGACCGTCCGCGCCCGCTGGCGCGGCGGCGTCCCAGTCGCGGTTCTCGACGTCGACCGGCCGACCGCCATGCTGATGACCATTCGCATCAACCGCGCCAAGGGCACACACGTTGCCGTGCAGATGTCGGAGATCGTGCGCGAACTCCTCCACGAGTGGCATCTCGACCCCGAGGAGATCGCCCGCGAGATGGGAGCGACGCGGGCCGAAGTCGACCTGCTCGCGCAGGAAGGTGTGTTCGCGGCGCGGAGCATCGCGAAGTGGGCGTACTCACCGGCCTGGTATCCGGCCGAGGACGGGAAGCGTTCGTGACACGATTCGACTCCGCCGAGCACCTGTACGACTGGCAGCGCTCGGGCCGCTTCCCGAATATTCATGACGGCATCTACAACCTGATCCGCTCGGATGTCGGCCCGGCCGACGGGACGCTGCTCGATCTCGGCTCGTCGACCGGACTACTGACCCGCCGTCTCGGCCAGGCCGGTTTCACCGTGCTCGGTGTCGAAGCTGACGCCAACGCCATCGAGGCAGGCCGGACCGCAGGCACTTACAGCCACACGATCCCAGTTCGACGTTGGGTGCTCACCCCGAACCAGCTCGACGCGTTCGGCGATCTCCTGCGCGCGGAGGGCGTCACCATTGTCGTTGCCCGACGCGTCATTCCGGAACTCGATGACGCGGGCGTGACGCCCCCACTGCTGGCGGCAACTCTCGCGAATTCCGGTGTGCGACACCTGTTTGTCGAAGGGCGGGCACCGCGACGCGATGCTTCACACAGGTTACGATCACTGGCCATCGAAACCGCGGAACTCGGAACACGTTGGCAGACAGCCACTGTCGACGGTTCACACCGCGTATATCTGACCGTGAAGGAGTAGGCCGGTGGCGCTGTCAACCTACAACGGATTTCCCGGCGAGTATCGCGAGCGGGTCCAAGCCGAGCTCACGGCGATGTGGAGTTCAGGACTCTGGGAGCCGCCGGGTGAATGTGCCGTGTGCTACCAAACCGGTGGCGCTATCCACGGCCACCTTGAGGATTATTCGCAGCCGGAAACGTATGTGCCCCTGTGCATTATCTGCCATCTCATCGTGCACGCCCGGTTCCGAGAGCCAGAGCTGTTCGCGGAATACCGTCGCTGGATCTGCGACGGCAACCGGCCTGACGCGCAGACGCAGAATTCTGGATTCGTTGTCATGAAGACTCGGTTTCGTCCCAGCAACGGGTATCAAGGCTGGCCTGGCGCGACTGTCAACAAGCCGGTAGCCGCGACATTCCTCGACGGCCTCGCACCGGTCCGTTTCATCCACCCCCACGCACCCCGCACCTGATTGGAGAAGCAGCGCGTGCCCGAGCCGTGTGTACCCGCACCCTTGCTCGCTTCGTTCGTCGACGATCTGCGCCGTATACCCGAGCTGTTCCGGCAGCTCGAAATCACGATAACCAGAACCGACAGCGTTCGTGCGCAACGTGATCCCGGTGCGCGCACCAGCGGAGACAAGCGGCCGATGATTGTCAACCTGCGGGCATCGGATCGACGGCAGCACCTCCTGCGCACACTCCGGCAGGCCGCCGCGCGTCCGCCCTTCGCGGCCCGCGCGGTGAGTCCGGCCGCGGCAGCAGCGGCCATCCTCGCCGATCTTCCAACCACAGCCCGTGGAACCGGCGCGGTGGAATGGATAGAGCGAGTCCAGTCGGCCGTCACCAAGGCATGGGGTGCGGTCGACTCTCCCGCACATCGGGTGTTCGGCGGCAGGTGCACCGATTGCGGCGCCCCTGTGTCCGCACCGGCGCATCTGACGGTCGTAGCGTGCCCCCGATGCGGAATTCCTCACGACGTCGATCAGAATCGCGATTGGATGCGCAGGGCCACTGCCGAATACACCGGAACCGCCGTGGAGTTGGCGCGGTTGCTGCCCGAACTGTACGGCGCGCACATCCAGGCCGGCACGATTCGGAAATGGCACGAGCGCGGCCAGCTCATCGGCTGTGTCGAAGACCGCGGTACCACATTCCGGCTCGGCGACGTAGCCGCACTGCATGCCCGAAAGCGCTCACGCACAGCCTGTGTCGCCACTGCTATCAGAGCGGCAACCGCACAATCGGTCTCCGTCTCGCGGCACACGACTATCGTCGCTGGGCCTTCAGGCTCGTCCACCGAGCCCGCCGCGTAGAGGACCGGTCGTTCGTTTACCCTGGCCCTGACCAAGACTGCGGCGGTACGGTGAGGTCACCTTGGGGGGACATGGTCAAGGGAGAAACGTTATGCACGACATACCGCCCAATGACGTTGGTCGCCGACTCCGTGAGATCCGCGCATGGCGGGGCCAGACCATGCAGGTAGTCGCCGACCTTGCTGGCATCAGCTTCGGCTATCTCGGCAGACTAGAGCGTGGTGAACAGTCGCTCACTAGCCGCGCCACCCTCGAAGCACTTGCGCGGGCGCTCAAAGTGGCACCGACGGAGTTCAACGCCTACCCCTGGCATTCATTGGCACCAGAGCACAGCGAGCAGGCACATGCAGGGCTGATAGCCATGGAAAACGCCCTCGACGTCTACGAGCTCGGCGATGATCCCGGCGCGGAGGTCCGTCAGTGGCCACAGGTGGAAGCTGATCTGGAACGGCTGGCCTACCTCATCCACGGCACGTCGGATTACGCCGCTCAGGGTGAACTCACTCCCGGTCTGATCGGTGAGCTTCACGCTATTTACGCGCGTGATGCGCAGCGGCGGCGTGAGGCGTTGCGCGGCTTGATTCTCTGCTACACCTCAGCAGTCTGGACGACCAAGCGGCTAGGTGGCCGCGGCTTGCCACTGCTTGCGGCTAAAGCCGCTCAACAGTGCGCCGAGGTGCTCGAAGAGCCTGCCTGGCAAGGGTTTACCGCCTGGCTCCGGGGTGATGTGACCGGTGGGCTGTCCCGACCGGAGCAGTACCGCCGGGCAATCAAGATGACCGACCAGTTGACACCGCATCTAGACAGTTCCGACGTCCTTCAGATCTACGGAATGCTGCATCTATCTGCCGCTCTGGCCGCAGCTGTGCAGGCAGATCGCGATACCGCGACCACACATCTGGCGGAGGCGCAGGTCGTGGCTCAGCGTATGGAGGATGAGGCTGGCAGCTTCGCTCATCTCTGGTTCGGTCGTGCCAACGTCGGGATTTGGCAGGCGACGATCGGGATGGAGTTCGGCGATGAAGGTCGAGTCGCCGAACAAGCCCGCGGCGTTCGAGTCGATGCAATCCCAAGCAAGAGCCGTCAGGCGGAGTTCTATATGGAAGTCGGGCGCTCGCTGCTTGCTGACGCTAAGCATCGAGACAAGGGGGTCGAGGTCCTCCTCAAGGCCGAAGATCTTGCGCCGCAACGAGTCCATGCCGATGTGTTCGTACGTGAGGCCGTAGCCGACCACTTGCGCAGTGCTCGTCGCGATGCTGGTGGGCGGAACCTGCGTGGTTTGGCTTGGCGGCTAGGAATCGCACCGGAGCTCGCCTCAAACTCCTGAAGTGTCCTCGAAAGTTAGCTGACCGCAGTAACTTTCATTGAAATTCGCCGATTGTCCTTACAGGACAACAACGCCCCAGAAGCGGCCTTACGGTCAGTTCCACCCTGGGGCGCGGCAGTAAGTACCCCATGTTGTAGCCGAATCGCCAACGGACCGGCGGTAATCGGCGGGGTATGCCCCGTGCCCCAGGGTGTCCTGAGATGACTCACTCAAAGGAACGCTCTGGGATGTATTCGCTTGCCATCCACCAAACCATTGCCCTGCTTGACAAGGAAGCACGCCGAGCATCTCTCCAATTCCTCACGGCCTCGCAGCCGAAGGAGACGGCGGCGATCCAACCGGCCTACCGGACAATGCAATGTCCATGCAGCGCGGTCGGGATCGAGGCTGGATCGCATGTGCCACGGAGGTCGTGATTCGCGATGCGACCTACCACTATCCGTCATATCCGCATCGAGTCAGGCGCGTTCACGCTCGATTACCAGGCCACCGCGGAACAAGCGCAGAGCGTGGCTGATGAGCTGGCAGCTGCAAATTCGAAGTCGGAGTTGGTCGTCACCGTAGACGATGACGTGCAAGATGACCTGCCGCCCTTGCCATGCTCTGAGCTCTGGGAATAGCAATGGCATTGGCGGACAACCTCAAGCCTCTACCACGACTGGAGAAGGATACGTAATGACCGACCCTGGAACTTCTACCCGGCTCATCCTTGTTCGCCACGGCGAAGCTCACTGCAACGTGGACAACATCGTGGCCGGAGAACGGATGTGTGTCGGACTCACCGATCAGGGGCGAGAACAGAGCGAATGCCTTGCCAAATACCTTGGCGAGCAAGGTAATCGACGGTCGATTAGCACGATCTATAGTTCGACCGCGCCACGGGCCGTTCAAACGGCCGAGATCATTGGTCAGACGATCAAGCGACCAGTCTTCGCGGCCTTTCCTGCCCCGATATATGGCGAGGCGGAAGGCAAGTCGTGGTCGGAAGTTGTTGCCGCATTGGGTGGTACGCCAACCCTATTACCACACGTACCTATTGCCGCTGGGGCTGAATCGTGGATTGTGTTCGCCCGACGGACCGCCCAGGAGCTGAATGAGGTGGTGCTGCAGCACCCGAACGAGACGGTCCTAGTGGTAGCTCATCACGAGACGGTCATCGCAGCGGCGCAATCCTTCTTGGGGCTGGTGCCATGGAGCCGGGCGGACATCACCTTCCGAATGGGCTACACCGCACAGACGGTCTGGCAGAAGGAGCGGTTGTCCTGGAGCGATCCGGAAGACGACTACTGGCGTTGGACCCTGGTGCGGCACAACGACACTCGGCACCTCACCACGATGCTTCCGCGGCGAGAATCGCAAGTGGCGTCATGGGACTGAGCGATGACTCCGGCCCTGGTCCTGATACTTTGGCCAGCCTCGCTCTTCTTCACCGCCGTGCTGTCCTTCCGGTTCGGGGCGTACTGGAAGTCGGCGGGGAGCCAGGGGCGGCATCGGGCGGGCATTACGTCGAGCTGCGGAGATTTCGAGGACGAGGGCCTGGTCGAGGGGCGGTCCTCAAGCGTTCATATGCCGATGAAACCCATTCGGTGGTGGAGCGATGAGGACGACACAGATGTCCTGCCGAGAATCGATGATGAGATTCCATGACGCGATCCTCATCGCATTGGGGTTATCCAGATAGTACGGCCGCCCCCCATACGGTCGAATTTACTTTAATTCGCCCCACTCTCATGGGGCTCGGGGAGAAAGGACGAGCTGTTGCCTATCGTAAGCACAGATAATCGTGGAGTCGTTAGACAGATCGCTTGCCTGCAAGCAGTTGACGACCTGCTGCTCGAACGGCTTCAGCATGAGGTGCTGACCGTTCCGGACGATGAGATGTGGGTGGCCGAGTACTCCCAATATCAGTCCGGCGGCTGGTGGACGTTGTCGCTACTCAACGACACCGGATCGCCGACCGACGTCCGAATAAGGGATTGCACCCCGGTCGAGACGACACTGTTACGGAAAATGCCTGTCACGCACAGGTTCCTATCTTCGTTGGGCCTACGTTACATGTGGGTCCGAATTGCGCGCCTCGGCCCAAATTCGTTTCTGTGGGAACACCGCGACTATGACGAGCTCGACGAGTCGGAGCGATACCGACTCCATATTCCTCTTGCGACCAATAGCTCGGCCGCCCTTGTTGTCGGTGGAGCACGGGTACACCTGCGAGCGAGTCGAATCTGGCGGCTCACCCCGACGCATGTGCATGGCGCGTGCAATCTGCTCGGTCCCGACCGCTATCACCTGTTGTTGGATTGCTATACCGATGATCGATTAGCAGAATTGACGGATCACGAATGGCTTGATCCAGCAGACGTCTATCGGTTGCCAGCCGCAACGGGCGTCGAACTCGACAGCTACTTCCGTAAAGCCGTGTCACTGGCTCGTCTGGGATACCGGAAGTCAGCGGAGAACTATCTACTGCGGTTGTTCTACGAACGGACGCTCCCGGAGGGAGGGATCTACGACATGATCGCGTCGCTGTACGACTCGCTCGGTTGCCCAGACCAGGCCAGCCATTGGAGAGCGAACAAGAAGATTCTGCTCGGCGCGGTGCGATCGACGAGGGAGGAACAGTGAACCGGCCAGCCATGCACCAGCTCGTCGAAGCCAATCGGCCGAATCAGTTCGCCCTGCTGGAGTACGCGACCCAGGCACTTACTCGAAGTGAAGCGGTAACACACCTCCTTGTACGCGGCTCCCTGGCGCGTGGAACTGCCGATCGTTTGTCCGATATCGACTTCGTTGTCGGAGTAGACGACTGCCTGCTCCAGGAGTTCGTCTCAGTCCTCGACCCCCTGGTCGTGACAGAGCTGGGCGGCATTCTCCCTGGCTGGCGCGACACAATCGTCGGGGATATGGGCGGGCTCGGCTACGTGTATCTCCTCGGCTGGGGCGGTCACCTTCAACAGCTCGACTTGTATGTGGTCCCAGCGAGCCATATTGGCCGTGTCCAGGAACGCACCGTCTGTGAACCGGTCTTCACTCGTGACCCGCATGCAGTGTACGAGCCTGACCCCGGCGTCGCGCCATTCGTCGCCCGCACGATGAGTACGCTACGTTCCTGCAAAGATTTGCTGATCGAAGCTCTCGTTATCGGCTACCTGATACGAAAACGGATTGCACGCGGTCAGGAACTCATCGCCTACTCGGAGATGTTCCTTTTCAACACGGCAGCGAAGAATCTCATCAAAGCAGCCCTTGCGCCGACCTCCACCTTTTATGGATGGTACCAGCTCAAGGAAGAGATCGGCGCTACGCCCATAGGGCGAGAATGCCTCAACCATTTGACAGCGCTAATCTCCACGCAGGCCATTCCAACTGTGGGATCGCTGACTGCGGGTTTGGATCGAGTATTCACACTCGCGAAAACAGTGGCGCCGGAGACGGTCTATGGGCTCCGTGAAGCAATCGACGCCTACCGCTACTATCTGGAGCTGCCATGACCAAGAACTCGTACAAATACGGGTGGACCGCAACATTTTTCGGCGGTGTTGTCCCATCGTCCGAGCAAGAGCAGAAGCTCGCTCATGGCGTAGGGCGCGCACTTGCACAGGCTGGGTTTCTTCTACAACACGGCGGATACAACGGGCTGATGGAAGAAGCGGCGCGAGGTGCAGCACATGCCGCCGGGAACGTCGTCGCTGTCACGTTGTCCGATGTCAATTGGGGGAAGTTCAATCCGTACATTTCAGGTGCAATTCAGTTTCCGAGCCTGGGCGATCGGCTGCATCAGTTCCTTGATCCTGCGGATCTAATCATCGCGATGGGCGGGGGTATCGGCACCCTTCATGAACTGACGGCTGCAATTTGGTATGCGGGAAACATTCGCCCGGTGCCTGTCTGGCTGACCGGTGCAACAGCAGTGCGATTGTCAACGTTCTTGAGGTCGGAACATTGGTTGTTCGAGTCGCCGACACGGCCACTCGGATTCCTTCGAGAGATTCCCGACATGGCGGCGTTCAGAATTGCGCTCGTCGAATTTGTCGATAGCCTCAGAAATTCCCATAACGATGCAGATCCGACCGCAGCGAACGGACATGGGTAATGGTGTCGATAAGCCTGATCACGCGTATCCGCACTGCGGCGATCCGACGAGGCCCGTTCACGCTTCCGTCTGGCGAGGTGCTGGACGAGTATTTCGATCAGTATCTGCTTGCCGCAGATCCCCTGCTGCTTCGAGATGTCGCCGACGCCATGGCGCACGAGTTCCCACGAGACACCGAGTCCGTGGTTGGGGTGGCGTTGGGTGGCGTCCCGCTGGCTGTCGCCCTGTCGGCAGCAACCGGTGCCTGCGCGGCGTTCTATCGACCCGAGCCGAAAAGATATGGCACGTACCACCAGATTGAGGCAGGCACCATTACCGGCAGCAAGGTGGTGGTCGTCGACGATGTCGTGCGCACCGGTTCACAGGTACTGAGAGCGGCGCAGACGCTACGTCAGGCAGGCGCTGAGGTCTCCTCGGTCCTATGCATCCTCGATCGCGACCTCGGTGGGCGTGATCGGCTGGCGGACAACGGGATCGAGTTGCGCTCCCTGCTCACACCATCCGTCCTCGACAACGCAGCCCCTCGCCGGAGCGCACGCTGATGCAGCGTCGCGCATTCGGATACGCCGCCCTGTTCGACCTCGACGGCGTCATCATCGACACGCGGTCGGCCACGAAAGATGCGCTGCGCGCTCTTGTCAGTGCGTGGTCGACCGTCGCTGTCGATCCGATGACGCTCGACCCCTGCGTAGCCCTTCCACCCGTCGATGCCCTTGCGGCACTTGGGGTTACAGACGCGCGCAGGGTGTACCGGGATCACTTCGACGAGGCGTTGTCGACAGCGGTCGGCAGCGTCCGTGTCTTCGACGCCGTCATGTCCGGCATGGCGGCGCTGGGCGAACAGGGTGTCGGCCTGGGCATCATCACCGCACAAGCACGTAGCCGCCTCCGGTTCCTGCTACCCCGGTGGGTGGCCGAGCTGGTGGATGTCGTCATCGCGCACGAGGATGCACCGGCCAAGCCCGCCCCGGACGGTGTTCTGGCTGCCTGCGCCCACCTCGGCGTATCACCTGAACACGCGTTCTTCGTTGGTGATACGCCAACCGATGTGGCGGCAGGCTGCGCCGCCGGGGTCTTCACCGTCGGAGCTGGCTGGGGGTTCGGGGGTGCGAATGTCCTCGCGGGCGCGGACATCGTGCTCGCCCGGCCGGATCAGGTCGGCCCCGAGTTGCTGACGCATCTCGGTGGCCGACCGTTCTCCGCGTAGGTCACGAGCTGACGGATTCGCCGATCACGCGTCGGACCTCCTGCAAGGCTTCCGTTGTCGCGAGCGGATCAGTACCGCCTCCCTGTGCGATGTCAGGTTTGCCTCCACCGCCGCCCTTGAGAACCTTTGCAGCCGTACGAACGAGGTCTCCAGCTTTGAGGCCCCGTGCGCGGCCCTGCTCATTGACGGCTGCGACGACGATCGGTTTGTCGCTGGACAACGCGGTCACGATGACGGCTGCAGGCCGCCCCTTCAGGCGGTCCCTGATGTCGAGCGCCAGGGCGCGCAGCTCGTCCCCCGTGGCTGGCTCCGACAGATGTTCGGCAACCACGCTGACTCCGCCGACTGTGGACACGTCCTTGACGAATTCGTCCGCCAGTCGCTGAAGCTGCCCAGCTCGGAACCGCGCGATCTCCTTTTCCGCGTCGCGCAGCTGCTTGACGAGCACAGAGACTCGATCTGCTATCTCGGCCGTCGGGACCTGAAGAATATCGGCCACGTTCACCGCGAGCGCACGCTCCTTGGAGAGGAAGCGGACGGCTTCGATGCCCGAATACGCTTCGATACGCCGCAGACCTGATCCGACGGAGGACTCGCTGATCAGTGTCAAGGGACCGACTTGCGAGGCATGGCTGACGTGCGTTCCGCCGCACAGCTCCCGTGACCAGGCCCCGCCGATTTCCACGACGCGGACCTCTTCGTCATAGGTCTCCCCGAACAGTGCCAGCGCACCGATCTCGCGTGCCCTCGGCAACGGCATGTACTCAACAGCGACCGGCAGGTCGCGCCGCACCGCCAGATTCGAAACTTCTTCGATCTCGCTGCGCGTCTCGGGTGAGAGACTTCCGGTCCACGAGAAGTCCAGGCGGAGGTAGCCGGGCTTGTTGTACGAACCGCTCTGCAGAGCGGTCGGGCCGAGCACCTGCCGCAGGGCCGCGTGAACGATGTGGGTACCCGAGTGAGCCTGTCGGGCGCCGATCCGCCATTCGGGATCGACTTTCGCCCAGACGTTCAGCCCCTCGGTCACTTCACCGCGGAGCACGCGTACCTGGTGCACCCACAGCTTCCGGGCGACCTTCTGGACATCGAGCACCTCCAGCTCGGTGCCGTCGGCGACGATCGTCCCGGCGTCGCTTTCCTGACCGCCGGATTCGGCGTACAGCGGGGTGCGGTCCAAGACAACCTCGATGATGTCGCCTTCCTCGGCCGCCTGAATCCGCTCACCCTCGCGGATGAGCCCGCGGACCACTGCCTCCGATTCGAGTTCGCCATACCCCGTGAATTCGGTTGGGCCGAGCGCGAGCAGGTCGCGGTAGACACCCGTCTCGCCGTGACCACCGGTCTTGCGAGCCGCGGCGTCGGCCTTTGCCCGAGCGCGCTGCTCTTCCATAAGTCTCCGGAAGCCAGCCTCATCGACCGTCAGCCCGGCCTCGGACGCCATTTCCAGCGTCAGGTCGATCGGGAATCCGTAGGTGTCGTGGAGCTGGAACGCCTTGTCGCCGGGCAGGACGAGGCTGCTGCTCTTGCGAACTTCCTCGGCGGCCAGGTCGAAGATGGCCGTACCGGCCCTCAGCGTCTGGACGAACGCGCCTTCTTCGGCCACGGCGACCCGGTCGATGCGCTCGTGCTCGCCCGTCAGCTCGGGATACATCGGGCTCATCACCTGGACAGTCCGGGCGACCAGCTCATGCACGACTGGGTCCTCGGACCCCAGCAACCGCATCATCCGCACGGCGCGGCGCAGGATTCGGCGCAGGATGTATCCGCGGCCGTCGTTCGACGGGGTGACGCCATCACCGATGAGCATCACGCTCGTGAGGATGTGGTCGGCCACGACGCGCAAGGCGACATCGTTTCTGACGCTCGCTCCGTACTTGGCGCCGCTCAGCTCGGCTGCCAGGTCGAGGATCTGACGGGTGGTGTCGATGTCGAAGATCGTGGGCACGTTCTGCAGCAGGGCCGCCATGCGCTCAAGCCCGAACCCGGTGTCGATGTTCTTCGACGGCAGGTCACCCAGTATCGGGTAGCCCTCCTTCGCCGGGCCCTCGCCCCGGATGTTCTGCATGAACACCAGGTTCCAAATCTCAAGGTAGCGTTCGTCGTTGGCGACCGGGCCGCCGTCACGCCCGAAGTCTGGGCCGCGGTCGAAACAGATCTCCGAGCACGGGCCACAAGGGCCGGGGACACCCATCGACCAGAAGTTCTCGGACATGCCGAGCCGCTGGATGCGTTCGGCTGGTACGCCGATCTCGTTGCGCCAGATGTGCTCGGCTTCGTCGTCGTCCAGGTAGACCGTGACCCACAGCTTGTCCTCGGGCAGCCCGAGCCCACCGTCGGCGGCCGACGATGTCAGAAACTCCCATGCGAATGGGATGGCCTTCTCTTTGAAATAGTCGCCGAAGGAGAAGTTGCCGAACATCTGGAAAAAGGAGCCGTGTCGGCTGGTCTTGCCGACCTCCTCGATGTCGACGGTTCGCACGCACTTCTGCAAGCTGGTAGCTCGCCGGAACGGCGGCGGTGCCTCGCCGAGGAAGTATGGCTTGAACGGTGCCATGCCTGCGTTGATCAGTAGCAGCGTCGGGTCGTCTGCGATCAGCGATGCCGAGGGCACCACCGTGTGGCCCTGGGTCTCGAAGAATCGAAGGGCGCGGCTACTGATGTCGGCCGAGTGCATGGACGCCTTCCAAGAGGTTGTCGGAGGGTGAGCCGCCGCTCAGAAAGGGCGGCCTCGCACTCAATCGTAAGTGGGCCGGTCCAGCCGTTTTCAGACGCCTTGATCCTCCGGGGTCAGTGCGTCGGCTTCCGACCAGTAGGACGGGTCGCGGCCGTAGTCGAGGGTGGTGAAGGCCCGGTCCCAGGATGCGTTCGGAGCCAGCAGTTCCCGCCACGGCGCCACCTCGGTGTACAGCACGCGCATCGAGTTGAGAGCGCCCTCATGCAGTGCGGGTCCGTCGGTGGAGACAGCGTCCTCGGCTACCGCTACATCGAAGTTTCGGTCCAGTGCACCACGGACGGTGGCCTCGACACAGACATTGGTTTGCAGGCCGGCCACGACCAGACGGGTAATGCCGAGGCTACGCAGGACTGGCTCGAGTTCGGTGTAGGTGAAGAAGCTCGGCCGGGTCTTGGTGAGCACCAGGTCGCCAGGCTGCGGCGCGACCGCATCCATAATCTGGGTCCGCCATTGCTGCTGCTCATCGGATAGGTAAGGCACCGTATCGGCCCGTAGTTGCATATGCCGCCGCGCTCGGGGGTTCGAGGCCAGGGCACCAACCTCGCTGGTGACTCCACGCGAGTACACGATCGGCAGCCCGTACTGTCGCGCAGTGTCGAGCAGCGCAGCGCATTCAGCGATGACCGCATCGAGTCGCCAGATCGGCGGCCATCCTAATGCGTCACGTACCCCGTCATCAGCGACATACGAATTTTGCATGTCGATCATCAGTACCGCGGTGTCACCCACTGTCGCTCCATTCGTCCGCATGGCCTAATTACTGGCCGTCTCTCCAGCCGAGGCGGTTCATGCGCTCAAAATATTCGTCATCGGCTGCTTGGATTTCCGCTTCTGTCATCGGCCGCCGTTCCGGCTGCGATGCTTCCGACGCTCCGTGCAGTTGTTGCAGCTGGCTGCGTATTCGCGGGTCGGCTTTGCGGACGAGCCGCTCGACTTTAGCCCTTGCGTCAGCGCGGGCTTTGCGATGACAGTCGAGTATCACGGAAGTGAGCTGGGCGCTAGTCCATCGCATCGCTCCAGGCGCAATCTGCAGGTCGGTGATATCACCATCGGCGTTGACCTCAATAAAGACACCTTGCATTACCCCGCGACCTCGCACGGCGGTCACTGCGTTCGCGAGGTCCTGACTGTTACGGCGGATCTCGGCGAGATCGTACTGGAGTTGCCGTTCCCATTTCTGAATGTCTGTCATGTGCGCCAACCTTGGTTATTTCGGCAACTCAAGCTCGACTCCCCATCCGTCACCAAGCTCGGCCCGAAGACGATCCGCAAGCTCCCTGCCGTCCTCCCAAAAGCGATTTTCATCCGCATCTGTGTCGAAGTGTGGATTGCCCGGATCATTCACGAGGTCATACGTAGCATCCCACCGATCCGCCCACCGCTCCAACGCATTTGCGAGGTCGCTCGACAAACCCAGTGAGCTGGGCTCCACATTATTGAACATGCCGTCACGAAATACCCATATAGGGTAGCATTGAATTTCTGGACGTAACTGCAGGCGATTCATTCCTCTCCCTCCTCGTTGGCTTAGGATATCGGATTAGCTCCGACGATAAAGCCATTACTTCCGACTGTCACGGCAATCTTCACCAGCTGACCGTTGTGCATGATCTCAAATATCGGCCTGTCTCTACCCGAGACTCCAACCCTTTCCCCCTCGGTAACAGCCCGCAGGACAACCTCGGGGATCTCGTCTTCGCGAACCCCTTTGTTCACAAAGTCTCCGGCGTGCTTGAGAACGTGCTGAAGCCCAGCTCGGTCATTTCCTTGTTCCAGGAAGATCACCTTTCCATCGGAGTCCTTCCCTATCTGCACGATCTTTTCGGGGTTGAACTTGATTCCAGCCTGATCGAGTTCTTGGATCAACGCTTCGCGCTCTGCTGGAGTCGATGATGGCCCTACACCCGATCCGGGTCTTCCGGGCAGTCCATCACCACCCTTCGACAGCTTGGCCTTGGCGGCTTCGGCCCATTTGCGAATACGTTCGAATAGAGGCTTCAGTCGCTCGACCAGCGGCTTGATTGCGTCTACGACGATTTTCGCTGCCTTCGTTGCCAGTTCGCCGATGATGGTGGCGACACGTCGGGCCTTCACGGTGACACGAGCGGCCATAGCGCCGTTGCCGATCCATTCCGACAGGGTCCCCGTGACCGGCGCCAGGGCCGCGAATGCGGTCTCTGCCACGGCGGTTTCTATCGCGAGTTCTTGAAGTACAACGAGGATCTTCTCGTGTGCCTCATCGAGGTGATGGGCGTAGTTGCCGCACGCGTCACCGAGTGTCTGGCAGGCGTCCGCCAACGCGTTGAGGTCGGTTTGACGATCGTTGCAGGTTTGGACCGCGATCTCGATCTCGGGTGACTGCTGGTTCCGGAGAAGTTCGACTGCTTGCAGCGTCGAACCAGCGGCGGTACGGAAATCGGCAGCGGCGGTATGCCAGGCGGCCTGGGCCGCATTCAATTGATCTTGATGGCCATTCGGCCATGCCCAACCGACGGCGTCCTTGATGATCGACCACCCGAACGGCTCGGGTATCCCACTTCCGGCAGCGGACGGCACGTTTTCGGCCAGGCAGGGCGCGGGAAGCAATTGCGGAGCCTGCGGTGGCGGCAGGTCCTTGAGGTTGGCGGCGGTCTCCGCGACCTGATGGTTGTGAGCACCAACGACGATCAGATCCCTGACCTGACCAAGAGCGGTCGCAAGCTTCGATGAGCTCGAGATCGCAAGCTGCGCAGCTTCGTTATACGAAGCCGCCCACTGCTGACCAACACTGTCACTACCAGCCATGCCCGCGGACGAGGTCAACACTGTCACCAACGACGAGTGCGTGGTCACTGCATCGGTCGACATCTGACCGAAAACCTCACCAGCGGAATGATATTCGTCGACACGGCAGACGATCACCGGCACGGTGGGGGGTGTCACTGCGGCCACATCCCGTGGTTGGTCCGACCAGCCGCCTGATAGGCCACGCGTGCCCGATCCAGTGCCTTGCGGAGGTCGCCGAGCGCGGTGTTCATCTTTGCGGCTCCGGCTACCCACTCTGCGGCGGCCTCGGTGTGAGCGGCCGCGGCTTGACCGGTCCAGTCGACGTGTAGGTCCTTGATGCGTTTCTGGATGTCTCGCAGTCGGTCGTCGATTCGCTTCTCTAGGCCAGCGGCCTTGTCGATGAGGGTCTGCATCCCGTCCAGGTCGACGCGGTAGTTGCCGGTGTCCACCTATACCGCCTTGGGGTCGACTGCGCCAATCGCATCGGCACTGCCCTGGTCCGTGCCTGCAAAGCTGTCGGCAGTCCGGTGCAGCGCCGCGGCATCGTGTTCAAGACCAGCGATGACCTGGCGGGCACCTTCTCCCCAGTCGTCCCACGCATCGTGATGCGCCCCGGCCGCGCTGCCTTGCCAGTCGCCGCCGATGAATGCCCGGACCTCGCGCATCAGCTTGTCCAGCTCATCGGCGACCTCGTGAGCCGACGTTTCCAGCCAGTTCGCCGCGGCGTGTACCTCGACCGGGTCGACGTCTACGCGATCAGCCATACTGCCTCCCCTCAGTGACTCCGTACGTCGGTCGCATACGCACTATATGACGCACAGTCCATGGGGGTGGCTCCGCGGCCGATGCATCCGCGTCAGCCTAGGAGGCCGGATCTCTCACTGCTAGGGGTGGTCCAGCCGATGATCCGACTACGTACCTCCACAAAGGTTGTGTGGTAGGCGAAGTCGATGGATCATGACCCAATGGACGGGGAGGAAGCCCGGAGAACCATCCGCGAGTTTGACCAACGGCTGCGCGAGAGATCCGAGACGATGATCACTCTATTCAACAAGCTGAGTGAGCAAGCCACTATCTTAGCCAACAGTCTTGAGAGGTGCCTATACGAGCCTTCGGGACTCTCCGAGATCCGAACTCCTCCACCGAACGACTGGAATGAGGTGATCGAACCTCATCACCACTCTATTGGAAGGTTAGATTACTATCAGTTAAGAAATTCGCACGATTGGATAATCAGCGCATGGAAACTTGTGCAACATGAGTTAAAACATACTCAGCTTGGAAATTACAATAATGGCGCGAACGCGAGAATTAGATTAGCGGCCGATGTGATCGAGTCAGCGTTCCAGATGGCCAGGGATTACAAACGTAACGAGAGCATATCAGGGAGGAGTCCACTGAAACTAGGGCTCCTATGCGTCAGCTGCGGCACTTGGAAGTACCTTGACGACATCGCGCGGGTACTTCAGGAAGCCATTAGGCCACCGCTATTTCTTGCAGTCCCAGATGAGATCCACCCTCCCCGGCACGGATATGTCAATAAGGGGATGCTCGGACGTCTTGTCGCTGCCGACATCACCGATCATATCGACGACGCATGGAAACAAGTTGCGAGACTGTCCAACAATTCCGAGCCCCGGTCAATTGGACCGTGGATAGCCGAGGTTTCGAATTCTCTAACCAAGGGATTGTCAGGCGAGGTAAGGCACCGATTCAACCTCCTAACCCGCGATGCCGCCAGAGTGGACGAATTTATAGACTGGGATCCTGACCCTATTCGCGCATATTACATTCTTTGCATTAATTACCTAACGGAGGTACAGGAACGGATGTCGGATTACGCGGAATCAGCAGGCCAGGGGCGACTGGAGCCGACACATTCAGTCAACTTCCATGGGGGTACATTTTACGGCGGGCAGTTTGCATCACAAATCGCAAACATAGAATCCTCGATATCGACTGTTGTCAATCAGGGAGACTCCCGCCTCGGAGAGGCTCTAGCAACGATAGAACAGGCCGTTCTGGAGGAGCCCAATCTCGGCGAACAAGATCGCAGCGACCTGCTTGAAAGCGTCGAGTATCTGGCAGACGCCGCACGCACCCCGCCAGAAAAGAGGAGCCGCGGAATGATGAAGGCCGCGCTCGCCGCGATTACCACAGCGGCCACCACCGGGACTCAACTAAATCAAGCGATGGAGTCGTGGGGGTCAGTGCTGCACGGCATCCTCTAGCGTGTTTCGGCCCGTACCGCTCAAGAAGAATATCGAGCGTTCAGGCTGGTCACGCATCTACTACAGGTTCCGCACTGTCGCGCCAACCCCGATAGGCTATTGCCGTCCGCGCATGATCTGAGACCCCTCGTCAGGGTCATGCGCCTTCGAGGGGAAGCCGTCGATCGCCGATCCAGCGGTCGCGCCCCTTCACGACGCCCACGCTCCCTGCAGGTTGAGCGTGGGCGTCCTTACGTCTCCGGGAGGTGAATATCCATGTCCTTGCTTGCGCAGATCCTGATGTACGTCTTCTGGGCCCTCGGCACCGGTTCCGCGAGCTGATCTCGCGGAACCGGGCGCGCAGCTCAGTCGGAGCAGCTTTGGTCACCCGCGGCCGAAGGCGCAGGTTCGAGCCCTACCGCGCCTGCCAACCCCACCGTATCGGTGGGCATCGACCTTGCCCTCCCTCCCATCCCCGCATACAGAACTGAGGTCGGCGGCTGAGATGCGAGGGAGGGCAGGCTTCTGCCCATATGCGGCGAGGATTCATTCCCGATGTGCCTGCGCGCAACGGAACCCGAACGGAGGCACAGGAGGTGTTAGGGAGAGGCAGGACCGGCGTGGAGAGTATCGAGCGGCGGAAGAAGATGGCCAAGGCCCTGGCCTTGCGGGAAGTCGGCGCGAGCTATCGGCAGATCGCTGCCGCGCTAGAGGTCGCCCCGGCCACTGCATACGGGTACGTTGCCGATGCGCTCGCCGAACTGACGCGCGAGCCCGCGGAATCCGTACTACAGCTGGAACTTTCACGGCTCGACACAATGATGCACGGCGTTTGGCTCGCCGCGGCAAAAGGCGAACTCCAGGCGATAGACCGCGTGCTGAAGATTATGGAACGCCGCGCCAAGTTGACTGGCGTCGACCAGCTCGCTGCGCAGAAGGTTGCGCAGGACGGCCGATCATTGCCAGCGGTGGACGCCTGGCTGGAGGCGATACTCACCGGCGGGCCACCCGATTCTGATCCGAGCACGGAGACCGCGGAGTGACAACCATTCGGCCTCTGGTCGGCAAACAGCTTCTTGCAGTTCGATATTCGACAGCACGTGTGAATGTCTACGAGGGCAGTGTGCGGTCATCGAAGACGGTCACGTCCTTGATCGACTGGATTCGCTACTGCCGCAACGGTCCTCCTGGCGCGCTTCTCATGACCGGCCGCACCGAACGGACCGTAATCAACAATCTTGTCCTGCCGATCCTGGACATGCTCGGCCCGCACCGAGTGAAGATCAACCTCGGTAACGGCACCGTCAACATCTGCGGGCGCAACGTCATCCTCATCGGCGCGAACAACGAGAGTGCCCGCACGAAGATTCAGGGCCTGACGCTGGCTGGCGCCTATGCCGACGAAGCGCCGACCCTGCCCGAGTCCTACTGGAACATGCTGTTCTCTCGGCTCTCGGTACCCGGCGCGCAGCTGTTCGCGACCGGCAATCCGGAGTCGCCGCACCACTGGTTCAAGAGGAGCTGGCTCGACCGCGCGAAGGTGTGGGTCACCCACGACGGGAGCGTCATCGACCGCAGCGACCTGTACGAGCGGCGGCCGGAGGGTGATCCGGATCGGCCGCTGGATCTGCATCGGTTCAGTTTCATTCTCGATGACAATCCGAGCCTTGACCCGGAATTCGTTGCTGCACTGAAGAGTAGCTATACGGGCGTCTGGTACAAGAGGTTCGTCCTTGGACTGTGGGTTCTGGCCGATGGGGCGGTCTACGAGGCGTTCGACGAGACGCGTCACCGGGTCCCCTACGAACAGCTTCCTGGTATGGCGCGCGTGCTCGCGCTTGGGATCGACTACGGCACAACGAATCCCACCGCAGGACTGCTGGTAGGGCTCGGAGTCGACCGCCGTCTCTACGTGATCGATGAGTGGGCACCGGTGCGTGGCACCGACGCCGAGCTATCGGCATCGCTTACGGAATGGCTGCGTTACAACCGGTACGAACCGGAATGGGTATTCGTCGACCCAGCCGCTGCGAGCTTCAAACTCCAGCTCTACCGCGACGACACCGCCCGAGTCGCCGACGCCACGAACGAGGTGGTTGACGGTATACGTACCGTAGCCGCGCTGCTATCGACCGATCAACTGGCGATCTCCGCCCGCTGCGAGCGCCTGCTTTCCGAGATCCACGGCTACGTATGGGATTCCAAGGCATCGGAGAAAGGCATCGACAAGCCCGTGAAGATCGATGACCACTTCTGCGACGCACTGCGTTACGCCGTCGTTTCGTCGCAGTTCGCCTGGTTCTCCCAGCTGAATCGCCCTATACCCGCCGCCAAGGAGGCAACGTAGAGATGCCGTTGCCCGACGCCAATATGCCGTGGCCGCCGCGCCACCTCGCGCCCGCATTCCAGATGTTCGCCACCTGCCAGGTGTGGTGGGAAGGCGACGCCGAGAAGCTCTCCGCCAGCCATGGCGAGCCCGCTCGTTCGGGTCTCGGTGGCACGCTGCGCGATCGGATCAGACGCCTGTTCTGGGGTACCAAACCTGATGTGTCGAACCAGATTCGGCAGATCCACATCCCGGTCGCTGCCGATATCGTGCAGACCGCCGCCTCGCTGCTGCTGCCCGATCCCGTCGCGTTCCGTGTTGCGGCAGACGACGAGGACGCCAACGACGAGGCCCGCGAGCGTATCGACAAGATCCTCAATTCGCCGCAGATGCATTCGGCGATGCTCCAGGGCGCCGAGTCCGGCTCGGCGCTCGGTGGCGTGTACGCCCGCATCGTCTGGAATTCGCAGGTCAAAGACCACGCCTGGCTCGATTTCGTTGACGCCGATCAGGCTGTGCCCGAGTTCATCTACGGTGAGCTATCCGCGGTGACCTTCTGGGAGGTCGTCGACCAGAACGAGGCCGAGGACCGCGTGCTGCGCCACCTGGAACGGCACGAGCCCGGCTACATCGAATACCACAGCGACGGCACCGAGACGCAGGTGTACGGGCGCATCTATCACGGCCTGTACGAGGGCACGGCCGTGACGCTCGGCCGACAGATCGACCTTTCGGAACACCCTGAAACCAAGGGTATTCCGGTCAACGAAGAAGGCTATGTCGATACCGGCTCGGCCGAACTGACCGCCTTCTATTTCCCGAATGCGTTGCCCAACCCGATGTTTCGCGGCAAGGGCACTCTCCAGCATTTCGGCCGCTCCGATATCGGCGACCAGGCCGTCATCGGCCTGATGGACCAGATCGACGAAACCTATTCGTCGCTGGCGCGGGACGTCCGCTTGGCCAAGGCCCGGCTCATGGTGTCCGAGCATCTGCTGGAGGTGAAGGGGCCGGGCAAGGGCACGGCGTTCAACGTCGAGCAGGAGGTGTACGAGAGGGTCGGTGGTGTCCCTAACGGCACCCCGGTTATCGAGGCGCATCAGTTCGCGATCCGCGTCGACGACCACCTCCGCACCGGCGAAGGGTTCCTGCGCGCAATTCTGCGGCGAGTCGGGTTCTCCCCGTATACGTTCGGGCTCCCCGACGATTCCGGCTCGGCCATGACCGCCACCGAGGTCGACGCTAAGAAGGACGCCAGCACCGCGACGTTCAAGACCCGATCCGGCATCTGGAAAGCCGTGCTCGCCAAGGCCGCTCGCACGCTGATCGAGGTGGACGCCGCCGTGTTCGAGACCGGCGCGACGCTCGGCCAAGACATCGAGGTGCACTGGCCGCCTGCTGCCCGTGAGTCGATGCAATCCAAGGGCCAGACCCTCCAGGCACTCGAATCCGCGAAGGCGGTCTCGACCGAGTGGAAGGTCCGCTACTTGAATCCGGACTACGACGACGAGCAGGTTGCCGACGAAGTCGCGCGGATTCTCGACGAAGGCGCGGTCGCCGATCCGCTGGCGCTGGGCGCGGATCAGCCCTTCCCCGAACCTGATCCAGCCGAGGAAGAACCCGCCGACAACGAGGCAAACCCCACCGAAGACACCAAGGGCGACAGCGAGGAGCTGCCGTTCGCTGAATAACGGAAGGCGGGCTCGCGCATGGCATTCGAGCCCGCCGCCGTTGACGGCCTGCAAGAAGGTGTCGCGCAGATCTACGCCGACGCCGAAGTGCAGCTGCTCGCCCGCGTCGCCACTGCGATCGAGAAGGGCATCGACACCCCGCAGTGGGTGAGCGTGCAGCTCGGCGAGATCGCCCGCCTGTCGAAGGAGGCGCGCGGATTCCTGCTGTCACTGGACCCGCTCGTCGCCCAGCAGGTCGAGGCCACGCTGCTGGCGGCGCACACCACCGGCATCGCCGCTGCCGACAGCGACATTCCGGGGCCGCCGTCCAGCTCGCCCACCCCGATCGTCTCCCAGGAAGCCGTGTCCGCCCTCGCAGCGGAAGCCACCGCGGCTGTCGTGTCGACGCATTCGCACATCCTGCGGTCGACCGTGGACGGCTACCGCCAAGTCGTCGCCGAGGTCGCAGGCCGCGTCGTCACCGGCGTCACCACTCGCCGCGAAGCCACCCAAGCCGCGCTCGACCACTTCGCGGCCCGAGGGATCACCAGCTTCCGCGACAAGGCCGGACGGAACTGGCGCATCGACACCTACGCCGAAATGGCCGTGCGCACTGCCGCTCTGCGCGCCCTGAAACAGGGGCACACGGACAGACTGGTGCAGCGCGGCTACGACCTGGTCGTCATCTCCAGCCACCCGCGCCCCGCCCCGCAGTGCCGCAAGTTCGAGGGCCGCATCGTTTCCCTGACCGGCCGCACCCCGAACGGGAAGGTCGAAGCGACGTCGCCGCTGTCTGGCGCCGCTGTCACCGCAACGGTGGTCGCATCCATGCGCGAGGCGGAGACCGCCGGCCTGCATCACCCGAACTGTAAACACACCCACACCCTGTGGGTGCCCGGTGCGCCGCGCCCGAAAGTCGAACCGTACGACGAACAGGGCTACGCCGACGAGCAGAAGCTTCGCCGCCTGGAACGCCAGGTGCGCGAGGCGAAACGACGGCAGGCCGCCGCGATCACTCCGGAGGCGAAGAAGGCGGCGACCGCCAAAGTCCGTGCCCGCCAAGCCGCTATCCGCGCCCACGTCGAACAGACCGGTGTCGCCCGCCGCCCGCACCGGGAGCAGCTGCGCGAAGGCGATGTAGGAAACGCGCACACGCTGACGAAGCTGACCCGCAACCCCACCCCGCCCGCGATCGACGCCCAACCCGCCGTGGTGAAGACAGAGGCGAAGCTGACGCGCCGCAAACGCGAGTTCGAGCATCTCGACGATCAGCAGCTCACCGACGCCGCCGAGAAGGCCGTCAACGATCTCGATATGGACCTCCTCGACCGCATCGAGGCCGAGGATCAGCACCGCCGCAAGCTCGCCGCCCAGCGGGCCGAGCGGTGGGCTGGATATGAGCGCATCTACGACGAGCTCATGGCCGAGGGCTGGGACCACGAGTCCGCCGTCGAGAAGGCGTACGGGATCTCGGTGAAAACCCAACGCTCCCAAGCGGCGATCTCGATGCTGCGTGGGCAGGGATACGAGGGGAAGTCGTTCAACGAGCTGGCCCGTCACGCCTACAAGGACCACGCCTACCATCATTGGCTGCGGGCCGAAGAAGCCACCAACGGCTACATGCTGTCCAAGGCCGGACAGGCCGCCGGGGTCGATCCACGCTCCCTGTGGTTCGGCAATGCCAAGACCGCCGAGAAGTACGCTTCCGAGGAACTGCGCGCCTACTGGGACCAGCACGGCCGCCCGACACTCGACGAGTTCAAGGCCGACCTGCTCGACCCACAGGAAGCAGACCGGATACGAAGCGCGAGAGGGGACTTCCTGCGATGAGCGGACGCGACCTCTACCGCGCCTATCAGGAAGGCGTGGCCGCCGCCGGACAAGCCGACGCCGTCAACCCGTACACGCCAGCCCCGGCCGGTAGCCCGCGTCAGCTGCTGGCCCGCATGTGGTTGCGCGGGCGGCTGAAGCACGCGCTCGACGTCCCCGACACCGAGTAACCACCACCCCCCGAAACCCACGCCCCGCCCTCGCTGGCGGGGCGTCTTCGTGCACCGCCTGGCGCGGACGCACCAATCACCCAGCACCCCAGGAGGGTTCGCCATGTCCACTGCCCAGCCCACCACCGAGCCGACCGCCGCCCCCGAGGCCGACGAGATCGACAACGACACCACGCCCGAAACCCCAGACGCACCGCAAAGCGATGAACCGGGTTCCGGCACTGCCGATGCCTTGGAAAGCGGCGAGGACGCGGGCAGTGAGCCGAAGGGCAGCCAGGCCGACGATCCGCGGCTGCGGTCGGCGCGCAACGACGCTGCCAAGTACCGCACCCGCGCCAGCAAGGCCGAAACCGACCTCGATGCCTTCAAACAGCAGGTCGGCAAGCTGTTCGGCTTCGTCTCCGACGACGAGGCCACCGATCCGAAAAAGCTGACCACCCAGCTGGAATCAGCCGTCAAGGACGCCAACGAGGCCCGCGTCGAACTCGCCGTGTACCGCACAGCCGGGAAGGACGTCGACGCCGATGCGCTGCTCGATTCGCGTGCGTTCTCCGCCGCGATCTCGAAGCTCGACCTCACTGCCGACGACTTCGCCGCCCAGGTGGCTGCGGAGATTTCCAAGGCCGTCGAGAAGAACCCGAACAAGTTCCGCCTCACCCCCGTGGCCGAGCCGCCCAAGCCGCCCAAGCGCTCCGGCGCGGACACCGGCTCCGGCAAGGGCGAGAACTCCGGGCAGCTCACTTACGCGCAGTACCAGGCCCTTTCGCCGTCCGAGCGCGTGAAGGCGGTCCAGGAAGGCCGAGCGAACCAAATCCTCGGCCGCCGCAAGTAACCCCGCACCCGTTCAAGGAGCCGTATGGCAATCAATTTCATTCCCGAATTCTGGTCCGATCAGGTCCTACTGCCGTTCGAAGCCGACCTGGTCTTCGGTCAGCCCAAGGTGGCCAACCGCAAATACGAGGGCACCATCCGTGAGAAGGGCGACACCGTCCACGTCTCGTCCATCGGCGACCCGACGGTCAAGAAGTACGACAAGAACACCGATCTCGAGATCGAGGATCTGTCGGACAGCGAAACCGCGATGGTGATCGACCAGGGCGATTACTTCGGTTTCCGCGTCAATGACATCGAAAAGCTCCAGGCCGCCGAGAATTTCGAAGACCCGGCCACCGCCCGCGCGGGGTACAAGCTTCAGAACCAGGTCGACCTGTTCCTGTACAACCAGCTCAAGGCTGGTGTGCTCGCGGGCAACAACCTTGGTCGCGTGACCGTGACCGAGGGCGAGCCCGAGAAGGCCAGCGTCGGTCAGCTCAGCATGTACCGCGTCGCGGTCAAGCTGCGCGAGAAGCTGGACCGCGCCTCCGTGCCGAAGACCGGCCGATACCTGGCGATCCCGCCCGAACTGCTATCGCCGCTGTTGCTCGACGCACGCTTCATCAACGCCGAGAAGCTGGGCAGCGTCGGCCCGCTGCTGAACGGCACCGTCGGCCGCATGGCCGGTTTCGACATCCTGGAGTCGAACAACATCAACAAGGTCGGCGGCACTGGCGCGGCCAAGGACGACTACGTGGTCATCGCTGGCGTTTCCGAGGCTTTGTCGTTCGCCAACCAGCTATCCAACGTCGAGACACTGCGCGCTCAGAATAGATTCGCGGACATCGTGCGCGGCGTGAACATCTACGGCGGCAAGGTCTTCCGCCCCGAGGGCCTGGCCTCGGCCTCGGTCCTGCTGGCACCGCCTGCGACTCCCGCTGCCGCCTGACCGATGATGCGACCTGCACCGGCTGACGCTCATTAGAAATCGGCCGTGCGAGGCGCGTCCTTCCGTGAAGAGGATTCGTGCTCACCTACGCCACCCCCGACCAGCTCGCCGAGCACGTCACCGCGGCCCAGCTCGACCAGCTCGACGACGGCGATGCCCACCGGTACCTGCGGGCCGCGACGCAGATCGTGCGATTCGCCACCAAGAACGACCTGTACGACGCGACCCCTGCCGGTCTGCCTACCGATCCGGTTCTCGCCGATGCACTCGCCGTCGCCACCTGCGTCCAGGTGCGCGAGTGGATCCACAATGGCATCAACCCACTGGCTGGCACTGCCGGCCTCACCCCCGTCGTCATGTCGGCGGCGACCAACGGCTCATCGGTCAGCTACAACGACACTGAGCAGGCCAGCGCCCGGACCAGGCTGCTGACCGGGCTCGCCGACACCGCCTACAGCGTGCTTCGCACGGCGGGCCTGGGGTCGTCGATGGCGGCCCGGCGATGACCGATCCACTCGTACTGTTCTGGCGCCACTGGGTACTCGTGCACCGGTACGTCGGCAACGGCGCAGCCGGACCGCTCTTCGATCCACCGGGCGGAGAATGCGGCAACGTCGCCGCCAAGAACCAGATGGTGCGTGACACCAGCGGCGACGAAGTGGTGTCGTCAGCGTCAATCGCATTCCCCGCGGGCGTGGCCTACATCCCGCCTGGCTCGCGGATCACCTTGCCGGACGAATTCGGCGGTCGCACAACAAAAGTCGTTGCCGCCTCCGTTTCCAATGCGGGGCCGCCGTTTCCCGATACTCAAGTCGTATACCTCGAATAGGAGGTGCCCGCGATGGCGCTGACCTTCCACTGGGACGGCGACCGATTCGCCGCGGTCACCCGCGAGGGTGTCGAAGAGGGCCTGTTCGAGGCCGCCGAAGTACTTCTCGCGCAATCGAATGCGATCGTCCCGCTCGACGAGGGACCGCTGATGAACTCCGGCACCGCCGAGGTGCGAGACGGCAAGGCCCGCGTCGGTTACAACACGCCCTACGCCTATCGCCAGCACGAAGATCTCACCCTGCACCACCCCCACGGACGGCAGGCGAAATACTTGGAAAAGCCACTCAACCAGTTCGGCGACGAACTGGAATGCATCGTCTCCGCGGCGATCAGCAGGCGACTGGGCACGTGATCACCGACACCCGCACGTTCCTCGACGCCCTCGCCCGTCACCTCGCCGCGCTCGGACTGGCCCGCTACCAACCCACCGGTGCCTACCCCAGCGGCGCACTCCCGGCGGTGTTCTGGAACCTGCTGCCGCCCAAGCCGGACGATGCCATCTCGATCACCGTCTACGACGAAGCGTTCGACCGAGACGACCACAATCCCGACGTGTACGTCCAATTACGGTGGCGCGCCGCAGGCTCCGATCCACGCGCCACCGACGATGCTGCCGACCTCGCAGCCCGATCCTTGCACGACATGTCCCACCTCACCCTTCCCGGCGGAGTGCGAGTCTTGTTATGCCGACGCAGAATTCGCGGGCTCACGACCTCGGACGCCACCGGCCGTTTCGAACGCGCCGACTCCTACGTTTTCACACTCAATCCAGGAGGCACGACATCGTGACCACTCTCCAGGCCCCCAACTCGGCCGGAATGGCTACCGCACTGGCCCGCGACTACGCCGTTCAGATCGACCTCAACTGGGGCACCGAGAAAGCAGGCACCCCTGATTGGGTGTTCGTCATGGGCCTGAACAAGGTCAGCCCGAGCAACGACATCACCTTCCAGGACAACGGCGACATCCACTCCGGCGGACGCAAGTCCCAGATCGCCACTGCGATCGGCGAGAACCTGGAACTAGCCGGACTGCGCAAAGGCACCCGCTCGCCCGCCTACATGCCCGACCCTGGTCAGGAGAAACTGCGCGCGCACGGCGAGGAGATCGGCGACCGCAACACCGCCCACATCCGCTACTGGCGCACCGACGAAATCGACGAGGCCAAGGACGGCTACTTTGCTGTCAACTGGGTGTCCTCGGCCGACGACAAGGAGGGGTTGTACGGGTTCACCGCCACGTGCACCGGTCAGGGCCAGCACAAGCAGATCACCAAGCCCGCCGCGTCGACCACGAAGACCATCACCGTGCCCGAGGACACGACCGGCGGAACCTTCACCCTCACTGTGGACGGTAAGACGACGTCCGGCATCACCTACAACGCCACCCCGGCTGCGGTGAGGACCGCACTGGAGAAACTGTCGACCGTCGGGACCGGTAGCGCCGAGGTCACCGGAACCGCGGGCAGCTATTCCGTCACTCTGCCGAGCACCGTCACCACTATCACCGCCTCCGGCTCCGGTCTCACTCCGAGCGGCACCGTGACTATCGCCTGACCGAAAGGGTCCGCATCGTGCAGGAATTCGACGAATTCCTCGACCCTGACCTCAACCTCCCGGTGCGCGGCCAGCCGGTGCGTATCGCATCACCAACCGCCTGGGAGGGGCTGCGGCTGCGCAAGCTCTTCGCCGACCTCGACGCACTCACGCCCGAGATTGAGCGGGCCGAGGTTCGAGGACTACTCGACGGCGCACGGGATCAACTCGACCAGTTGGGCGCAGACGCTACGGTGATCGCTCTCGCAGGGCGAACCGCGCTGCTGCACTTCGGGAAAGGCCCGGACGCCGCCGCCGCGTTCTGGAACGGAGAAATCCACGCGGACAACGACACCGAGGCGGACACCTCCGCACCCGGCTACCTCGGACCCGACGATCCCGGCGGAGGCCCGATAGACCCTGCGACCGGCCTACGGCACTGGTTCAACCCGCTGGAGATGGCACCGACCAACACTGCCGCCCTGACGCTGTCGTGGCGCGAAATCCTGTCCCACTGGCACGAACTCGAACTCGACCTGCACACCGTGTTCGGAGTGGACGTCAATTCCGGAGTGCTGCACGGACGTCCGTGGAGATGGCTCGAAGTACGCATCCGCGACCTTGCCAACACCCCAGGCACCCGACTGCACCGCGCAATCTTCCCTCCGACCCAGTAAGGACCGCCCTATGGCCGCACTGCGCGACCTGACCGAGTTCTACGACCCAGACCTCTCCCTACCTATCGGTGGCGTCCTCTACAAGATCACATGCCCCGGCATCACCGAAGCCGACCGACTCCGCTCCCTCGTTGCCGACGAAACACTCACCACTGCACAGGAATACGCCGAGGTAGTCAAGATTCTCGGACCTGTACGCGAGGAGATGGCACGCAACGGCGTACCCGACACGATGGCGATGCACGCCGGTCGCACCGCGCTCCTCCACTTCGGCGGCAGCCCGGACATGGGGCGCGCCCACTGGCAATTCGCGCAGCTGGCCGACTTCGTCGACATCCAAGCCATGCTCGATGCCGGGACCGATGACACCACAACGGAGACCAAGGCGGACTGACCCGACTTGCTTTGAACGGAGCCACATATGGCTACCAAGCTCGGCGAGATCTACGCCGAACTGTCCATCGAGGACTCCCGATTCCAGCGCAAACTAGACAACGCCGAGCGCCGGTTCACCGGACTCCGCGGAGCGGCGGATCGGGCAGCCACGCAGATTGACCGAAGCTTCTCCAACACCGGCTCCAGAATCGAGCGTGGCGGAGTGGGCGCGCGCAACGCTGCCCGTGATGTCGAACACTTCGGCCGATCGGCGCAGGGCGCTGCCCGTGACGTCGAGCGGATCGAACGCTCCGCCGGACATGCCGCTGACGCTGTCCGCCGTATCGACATCCCCGGCGGCCTGGCACAGTCCGCTCAGCGCGCCTCGCGAGCCTTGAGCAACTTGGGCTCCCACACGACCGGTATGGCCTCGACTGGCTCGCGGATGGGTGATGCGTTCGTGTCCGGGTTCGCAGGCAAGCTCGAAGGCTTGGCTGGGAAGGGCGGGCCGATCGCGATGGCGCTCGTCGGTGTCGCAGGGGTCGGTCTGGCTGCGGGTGCCGTGCTGGCGAAGGCCATCACCGACGGAATGGAGTTGCAGAAGGATGCTGCCCTGATTCAGGCCCGCCTCGGCGTCTCCGATCAGACCATGCAGGTCATCGGGAACGCTGCGGGTAACGCCTTCTCCAACGGGTGGGGTGAGTCGGTCAACTCCAACATGGAGACAGTGCAGTCCGCAATCGAGGCCGGACTACTCAACGGCACCGAGACCGCCGGGCAGATGCAGCCGGTCATCGAGAAACTGACCGTCGTCTCCCAACTGCTTGGCGAGGAAGTCCCAGCGGTTGCGCGATCGGCCGGTCAGGCGGTCAAGAACGGCATCGCGAAGGATGCCGCGGGCGCGTTCGACCTGCTGGTGAAGTCACAGCAGAACAGCCTGAACAACTCGCACGACCTGCTCGACTCCTTCGACGAGTACTCCACGGAGCTGCGAGCGCTCGGCCTGGAGGGTGCGGAGGGCTGGGCGCTGGTCGCGCAAGGCGTGAAGGCCGGTGCCCGCGACACCGACGTCGTGATCGACAGCCTCAAGGAATTCAAGCTGCGTGTCTCGGACGGAACTGCCGAAGGCGCAGCCGGTTTCGACAAGCTCGGAGTCTCGGCCGAGGACGCACAGAAGGCAATGGCTTCCGGCGGCCGAGAAGCCCGCGACATGATCGCCCAGCTGCTTCGGGGCCTTCGGAGCATCCAGGATCCGCAGGATCGGTACAACGCCGCCTTGGCGCTGTTCGGCACGAAGTTCGAGGACATCCAGGGTGCGGCATACGCGCTGAACCTGGATACGGCCGTCGATCAGTTCGGCAACGTCGCTGGCGCCGCTGATCAAGCGGCGCGAACCATCGGCGACACCACGGCGCACCGGTTCGAGGCGGCTCGGAATTCGATCACCTCGGCGATGAATGGAGTCAAGTTCTCCATCGCCGAAGCGTTCGGGCCGACTCTTCAACAGGCCGCTGACTGGGTGTCAGCGCACAAGCCGGAGATCATCTCGTTCTTCACCCACCTCGCCGATGCCGGCCTGGCCTGTCTCGACGGACTGGTTACCTTCGCCTCCGGGGCTCTGCGCGCATTCGCGGCCATGCAGAAGGGGATTGGCAACTCGATCGGCAAGGCGTTACAGGCGTTGGGCGGCTTCTCCGAGAAACTGGGTAGCCTCGTCAAACACATTCCCGGGCTGGAGGATACGGGCAAGGCGATCGAGAACACGGGCAAGTTCACCGCCTGGTATGGCGAGCAGATGGACGACGCCGCCGCCAAGGCTCGCACGATGGCAGACCTACTCGACCGTGCCCGTCCGAAGATCGACGCGATGCGGGATTCGGTCCGCACCGCGGGTCAACAGGCCGTCGACTCTGCCGAGATGTCCCGTCTGTTCGGCGACCAGGTCGACGCCATACCCGACGGCAAGTCGGTGCTGATCAAAGCAGTGACCGACGATGCCCGGAAAAGACTGGAAGACTTCGGGTTCAAGGTCACGACCTTGCCTGACGGCAGCTCCAAGGTCACCGCGGAAACGCAAGAGGCCCAGAAGACCCTGGACAACTTCGTCACCGTGAACACCGGCAAGAAGATCCCTGTCGATCTCCAGGTGGATTGGCAGCGCGTACAGGCGGGCATCGACAACGCACAGCTGAGGGCGAAGGCGCCCGCGTACTCGCCGGAAAGTGGCTACGTGCACTATGCCGACGGCAAGCTGCCCGATCAAGCGATGATCGAGCCAGGACAGCCCGGTCTCATCCAGTGGGCGGAACCCGAGACGGGCGGCGAAGCCTTCATCCCTTTGGCCGAGTCGAAACGATCGCGCTCCCTGACGATCCTGACCGATGTGGCGCAGCGGTTCGGCTACGACTTGCTCAGGTTCGCCGACGGCGGAGTGACCGTTGGCAGAGCGGGGTTGGACGCGGCGACCTCGTACGCCCAGAGCATGGCCGGAACACCTTATGCCATGGGCGGTTTCGGTCCGGACGGCATCGACTGCTCGGCGTTCGTCTCGGCTGTGGTCAACAAGGCCGTCGGCCGCGACGCGTACGAGTCCCGCATGTCGACGATGACAGAGGGCTCGTGGCTGGCTGATCTCGGTGCGACGCCGGGGCACGGTGGGCCAGGCACATTGCGTATCGGCTGGTACGACAACGGTGGCGGAGAGGCGGGCCACACCGCTGGAACCTTCCCCGACGGAACGAACTTCGAGTCCAACGGCCGCCAGGGGGTCGTCATCGGCGGCGAGACCGGGGCAGATGACCCGATGTTCACCGACCACGCTTATTTCGTTCTGGGTGGCGACCTAGGCAAGAACCAAGGCACGCCGTCCACGCGAACGGGCGGCGGAGCCGACTCACCGACCCTCGCCGGAACCACCACCGCGAGCGAAAGCGAGGGCGGCAGCCGCGTATTCGTCACCAACTGGCCGGATACCATGCGCGGCAACAGAACTCTCGACCCCGACCGCAAGCCGATCGCCACCCTCAGCGCCCGCCTCTTCGCCGATGGCGGCGAACACCACGTCGCTCAGATCGCGGACGCTGGCGAGATGCGAGTGTGGGCCGAGCCGGAAACCGGTGGCGAGGCATACATCCCGCTATCGGCGGCCAAGCGGGCACGCTCGACCAGCATTCTGCGACAAGTCGCTGACCGCTTCGGATTCTCGCTGACACCATACGCCGTCGGTGGTTTCGGCGGTGTCGGCCAGGACGGCGACAACGGGGTGCACACCGGTTCGTGGGAGGTCATCAAGACCTCCAACCGCAGCGACATCCCGCTGTCGACACCTCACCGCGACGTGCCGCTCGCCGCCGCGGCACAGGACGCGTACCGGGCGCTGGCCGCAGCGTCCGGTCTCGCTCTTACTGCTGCCTCCGGCTGGGGTGGCGAGGGCAAGTTCCAGGGGTTCGACACCGGCAACACCGCTCTCCCTGGCCTGGACAAGGGTCTGGAGCAGATCTCGGCACTGTTGCAACGCATCGCTGAAGCGGCCGAGTCGGGTGACCCGGTTGATGTCCAGGTGGACATCGACTCGGGCCGGAGAGCGGCTGAAATCGCAATCAAGCAGTTGGGGCTGTAACCCCCGAAGGGACACGCATGTCCGTGCAGTACGAACTGCGCGGCGTCGAATACCCCGGACAATCCCGTTCGATCTGGCAATTCGGTGACCCCGAATGCCCGCTGCGCCTTGCCGAGACCCCTACCGGCCTCGGCGGGGCGCCGCTCGAACACGTCCGGCAGTCGAACGCTCGCCAGCGCGGTGCCACCTACCGCGGCACGAACCTCGAAATCAACCCGATCACCCTCGTCGTGCGCATCGGACCGGTAGCACCGGGCACGAACGCCCTAGCAGTCTGGAACGAATGGCGCACAAGCCTGGGCACCGGCTCCGAACTGGCCGAGTTTCACGTCTTTTCACCTAGTGGTGGCGATCGGTGGCAGTGGGTTCGACTCGAGAAGGCCGTAGCGGATCCCCCACTGCACCAACTTCAAGACATCGGCTGGATGACCGAGCAGGTTGCGCTCGCCTCCGACGACTCCGACTGGAACGCAGCGCCCGTCACGCCTCCGGATTTCACGCCAGAGACGTTCGACGGCAACAGCATTCACAACGCGGGTGACGTCGACGCGTGGCCGTACTGGGAACTGACCGGTCCAGGCAAATTCACGATCGGCGTCGATGGTGAGCAGATCACGCTGCCAGCCCTGGCCGCGGGTGAAGTGTGGACGGTCGAGACGGACCCGGAGTACCCGCACATCCGCAACGCGGACGGTGACGACAAGTGGCCTCTTGCTGGAAATGTCCACTGGTACAGGAAGGTTCCGGCCCGCTCGACCGTCGCACTGAACCTGTCCGGGATCGGAACCAGTGGCGCCAGCCGGATCAAAGTCGTTCTGCCCCAGCGGTATCAGCGGGCGGTGGCATGATGAGGCCGAATTCGAAGACGCCCCCGGCGTTCGACATCGAGATATTCAATCAGGACTGCACGCAGTCGCGCCCGCTCGGCCCCTACATGAAGGCGCGATTCGGCTGGTTCTGGGACGTGCCGGGTACCGGGACCATCATCGTCAAGGGCGATCACCCGATGGCCGCCCGGCTCATGGCGTGCAAGCGCGACGTCGTCCCGCTGCGCACCTACTACAACGGTATTCCGTGGGACGGCCGGGTGATCTCCGCCGTGATGGAGGGCAAGCCGGGCGAGGAGATCGTTACAGCCACTTGCGTTTCCAACCTGTACTGGCTGCTGACCGTGCTCGCCTGGGTCAACCCGATGCTCCCGCCCGAGGTGCAGATCGGATTGACCGGCAAGCAGGACATCATGTTCGGTCCGGTCGACTTCGTGATCAAGTACTTCCTGGCCAAGAACATGATCCGGCTCCAGAAACCGGTCTACGCCGCCCTGCCGATCCAGTACGACGTCCCCGAGCTGCCACAGCTCAAGGACCTGAACACACTCGACGACATCCTCAAGGTCATCAACTCGTTCACCGAGGACCTGTGCGTGGTCAACGCACGCTTCACGCGGATGGACGAGCTGATCAAGATGACGACCGAACACTCCGGCCGCGGCCTGTCCTGCAACCTCTGGCTTCCCAACGACGGCCCGTCGCCGTCGGTGTTCAACACCGACACCCTCGCCCGCCTGCAAAACGTCCTCGACCTGTCCGGCGACAACTTCTTCTGGTTCACCAACCCGGACAACGTCCTCGGCCTCGCAGACCCGGACCAGTGGGGCAAGATGCAGCACGCCGGATACGTCTTCGACACCAAGGTGCAGCGGGACCGCCGCTGGATGCAGTGGCGTACCGACTCCGGACACATCGTCAACTACAAGCGCGGCGTCTCCCACCCCAAGGCGCACGATGTCGTCGTTGGCGGAAAGGCACCGGATTTCGTGAACCAGGTCGTCGAGTGGGGCGCGAACCTTGCCCTGCAAGCACTACTGAACTTTCTCGTTCCAGGCCTCGACCTCGGCGGCCTGCTCGTCGGCGACCTGTTCGATGACATCTTCTTCACTTATCAGCGTTTTCGTGACGAGCGGCTCCGCGCCGACCTGGGCGTCCACGGCTGGGGCGAAGCGTTCGTCGACAACACCACCGCATGGAGTCTGGACTCCTTCGCCGTCGGAATGAACGGGCTCCGCCAGAACGGCGGCGGCGAGTCACTGAAGCTGGAGGTCATCAGCGGAGGCATCGACGACCGCGGATTTTCCTTCGGCGTCGACGACGGCTCCGGTCGCAGGTTTCAGGTCGGCGACATCATGAGCTTCTGGGACCGAGGAACAGTGGTCGAGGACTACGTCTCCGGTGTTGAGGTCGAGGACTCCCGCGACGAAAAGTGCACGGAGTTCGTCACGATCGGTGACGACGACGAAATGAAAGACGCCTGGTCGCAGCTTATCGACCGAGTCAGCGGACTCGCGTCATTCTCCCGCGCCATTGCGAACGGCACCGGGTAGCCAAGGGACACAACCTATGTCACTGAAATTCCAACCACTATGCGACGGCACCTACACCGTAAGCTCCGGCTTCGGCACACGCTGGGGAACCTTCCACTGCGGTCTCGATCTCGCTGCCGCACACGGCATCCCGATCTACTCTGCGACCGACGGCATCGTGATCGCTGCCGGTCCGGCCGACGGGTTCGGCAACTGGATATGGATCGACTCGCAACGCGAACACGGCGTCGACCTCATCTACAGCCACATGGAGCCCGAGCAGATCCGCGTGCGCCCCAACGAACGCGTCCACGCCGGACAGCTGATCGCCTACGTAGGTTCTGCGGGCGAATCAACCGGCCCGCATTGCCATTTCGAAGTCTGGACCACACCCGGCCGCATCGGCGGGAAGGCGATCGACCCCGCGCCGTGGCTGCGCGGCGCACTCGACCCGAGCGCTATCACACCCACCACACCAACGAAGGGAGGTACGGCAGTGGGCTGGTATGGAGACCCCACCTGGCTCGCCGACGTCCTGCGAGACGAAGGACTCAACGTCGTCGAGGCCCCCGGCTGGCGCGACCGCGGCCAGGGCGATTTCCGCAACATCTGGGGCGTCGTGTGCCACCACACCGGTGGATCACGCACGCCCGCAACCGAAATCATGTACGGCACCGACGCACTGCGCGGCTTGCTGTCACAGGTTCACCTTGCGCAAGACGGCACGGTCACAGTGTGCGGCGTCGGCGTCGCCTGGCACGCCGGCCTCGGCGAATGGCCAGGGCTGCCGGAAGACGACGCGAACTACTACACGATCGGCATCGAAGCGGCCAACAACGGCACCGAAGGCTGGCCGCCTCAACAGTATTGGGCCTACGTGAAGGTATGCGCCGCCATATGCCGCCGCCTCGGGTACGGCGCTGACCACGTCATCGCACACAAGGAATGGGCGGGCCGCAAGCAAGGCAAGTGGGATCCCGGCAGCCTGGACATGCACCGCTTCCGCACCGATATCCAGAACCAGATCGACCGAAAGAACGAGGGATTCCTCATGGCACTGTCCGACGCGAAGCAGGAAGAGCTGTACAACCTGATCACCAAGGAACTCGGCTACCGCTTCCAATCCCGATTCAAGGACGAGGACGGCAATCAGTCCGACTTCCGTGACTCGCTGGTGGGATTCGTCCTCGAATGCGACAAGAAGATCGAGGCATTGGATCAGTGGCGACGAGCGAGCGAGGAGCGTGAGAAGGCGATCGAATCGAAGCTCGATGCCATCGCCGCCGCCCTGGGGCATGCCGCGTGAGCGCCGCGGACATCACGCACCGATTCACCTTCCACATCGCCACTGCCGACAAGCACGAGCAGCACGAGTCCGTTCGCGATGCGTGTAAGACGCTGGCGCTACTTCTCGACGAGCACCTGCCCGAGAGTCGCGAAAAGGCTCTCGCCATCACCCATTTGGAAACCGTCATGTTCTGGTCCAACGCGAGCGTTGCCCGCCAGGCCGAAAGGTGAACCACCGATGAGCAATCCATCCCCCACTCCGATGTCCACACAGTCTGCGCACCCGTGGCGCGCAACTGCCCGCACAGTACTCGCTGTCATAACCGGCCTGCTGGCGATGCTGCCGCTGATCGTCGATGCGTCGGGTATCGCCGAGTCGACGCCCGGCTTGGCCGGTGCGCTCGCCATCGCTGCTGGCATCACCCGTGTCCTGGCCTTGCCCACGGTCAACGCCTGGTTGCAGACCTATCTCCCCTGGTTGGCCGCCGAGCCCGCCTGACACCCGACGACCGGTGCCGCCCCGCTATGCACGGGGCGACATCGGTCGTTGCTGCATGAGGATTGAGGCCCCGGTGGATGCCGTCACCCCTTACTTGAAAGACCTCATTGCACTTGCCGGAGTGCTCGCGGGCGCTGCTGGCGTATGGCACGCATCGCGCACCAAAACGCGCACCGAGGCACAAGCCGCCGCTGCGGACGACGCGCTGGATGCGGACCGAGCGGTCGATGCGCGTTGGCAGGCAATGCTGGAGCAGCAACGTGCAGACTTCGCCCTCGTCATCACGCCGATCCGTGAGGACGTCGACAACCTGCGTCGCGAGGTTCGCGAACTGCACACCGCGCTCGACGTACTTCGCAACCGGTACCGAGCCGCCATCGACTACTTACACGCGCTGCTGGGCTGGGCACGTGCTCAACCGGCCGCCGCCACCGCGCCCGCGGTCCCAGCACCACTCGTCGACGAGGTATAGCCAATGAAGCGACTCGTGAAACCACCCGCAGTGAAGCTCGATTTCATCGCCGCCATCGAGGCATGGGTCCGCTCCCTGCTGGGCATCAACTCCGCGCACGGCGCAGCGATCGCCGAACTCGAAACACGCCTTGCCACAGGCTCGGCGTACGTGGATAAGTTCAACCGACTGAACGCGCCCGTGCTCGGCAACGACTGGATTCAGGGCGGCGCTGGGCAGGGGCTCGGCATCATCGACTCCGCCGCCCGGATCGACAACACGGGTATCTCGACCGGCATCCGGTACGCGATATGCCCGCAGCAGATGACCGACGACAACCATTCCGTCGCCGCCATCGTCAACCCTGCCGGTGTCATGGCGGGAGCGATGACCTCCCTGTACCTCCGCGCGAATGCGGACCTCACCGAGTTCGTCTACCTGAACGCCTACCGCGACGCGCTGTACATCGGCCGCGGCACTCGGTCCGGCGACAACTGGACCTTCAATGACTGGAAGTCGGTCACCTCGCGCGGAGTCCGGGAATCCGACACCGTCGAATTCGTCCCCTCCGGGACCACGTACCGGGTCATGATCAACAAGACCACGATCCTGGAACACACCGATGTGTCGGGGTACCCGATCGACTCAGCACACCGCACCGTCGGATTCTCGTCCGAAACCAAGTTCCAGGGCATCATTCCCAACTACTCGTGGGGGCTCGCTGCGTTCTCGGCCCGCTCCGGTCTCGGGCAGCTGTCGGCGACGCATGCGACTGCTACAGCGGCGCGGGAGACAGCGGCGGCGGCACAAGCGACTGCGCACGATGCCCACACAGCCGCAACAAATGCCCAGACCGCGGTGGCATCGAAACCGGACTACTCGGACATCCCCACTGATATCCCATTGTGGGAGAATCTGAATCCTAACGACGACACGACTTTCCCGCTGTCACAAGCGGTTCTGCTCACCAACGCCACGAAGGACGGCGGCGAGTCCGAAAGCATCGTCCCGTTCTACACGCCAGCGTCTGGCGCGCTCGAGCTGGGCTTCATCCGCGCCCGACGAGACCGTACCTACAACGAAATTGGCCTGATCATCGGCCCTTCAGGGTGGTCCCTGGTCAACAACGTCCACATCTGCCTGTACAAGCTGAACCAGGCGACCGGTGACCTCGACACCCTGCTGTGGACATCCGGAGACATCAAAACCCGACTGGGCCAGAGCGATACCCACTACCGGTTCAACATGTCGACTGATGGGACCGCTACCGGTCCGATCACCGCCGCCAAGGGCGACGTCTTCGCGGTCGGATTCCTACAGAATTATTTCGGACTCGGCGGCTACGAGCTGATTGCTTTGCAGCGCTACGAGATTGCGCAGCCTGCGGGTATCCATCCGCGACAGCCGTACTACTGGTCGCGAGGAGGAAGCGGAGGCAACGGCCCTGGCTTCGACGGTCCACCCTCGTCAATACCCTTCGCGAGCTTCGGCACCAACAAGTGGTGGCCTTGGTTCGTCCTAGGTTGACCAGCGAGACGACGTGTTAGCGGCCAGGCGGAGATTCCTCAAGGACGACCAGTTGCAGCGGCCACGTAGCTCACGGTCGTGGCCGGTTGACGAACATTAGTAACTCTCCGGCAATGCATGGCTTGCTGAGCATGGAAGGCGCGCACCCGTAGTCGGAGTACGTCCATTGCGAAGTTGTCCGGTGTTGTCGCGCGTCCAACGGCATGATGTGCGGACGTTTCCCCAGAGGTGGGTGTAGTAGAAATCGTTGTCCTGCGTCAACCTTCTGGCAGGTTCCACCTGGCGGTGAAGTCGACGGCAGGCTCGCGCGGTTGGCCGCGCGCATGTCCTGTAGCCGCTTTCCGCGCGATCCGAATTGACTTGCCCCATCGGGATGGGGCTCCGGTCGCGGTGGCTGACTGACAGAGCGGATGGTGTCGTTGTCGAAGGATCGGTGTGCGGGGTAGGGCCGGTCACGGGGCGTACCCGCCTGCGCACGGTTGCGATCGCCTACGCCGATCGACGTAGGCGATCGCTATCGCCGATGCTGGATTGCCAGGGTATCCGACGGGTCGTGGCGTGGTTTACTTACGAGGCTTCCAGTCGACGCTGGCGAGGGTGGTACCCGAGTGGTCCAGCTTGGCGTAGATCTCTGTGATCTCGTTGATCGGCGGATTTTCCACTGCGTGGGTCGTGGCGGTCCATTTGTGGGATTTTCCGTCACACGTGATTCGTACCTCCTCAAGCTCGGTATTGTCGGCAGTACCGAACGGGTCGGGGTCGTTGTTCACCATTTCCTGTCTATCCGTCTTGACCTGGGCCTCTACATTCACCACGGCTTTCTCGTCCGAGGGGGCGCAGGTCGCTGTGCCGGTGACTTCGACTACCGACGAATCGTTCGGGCCCGCGGTGTGTTTGGCGTTTGTGACCTTTATCGAGTCGGTCGCGGCGTGCGCCATCGGCGCGGCGGCCATCATGGCCGCGACCGATATCAACCCGGCGGTGGCCAGCACCGAGACTTGCCCGCGAATAGTACTCACGATGCTCCTTGGAGTATGAAAACGACCGAACTGTCCAGTTGTCCGACGGTCGGTATTCGGAGCCACCGGGGCAGAAGATCGGTCTCTCGGCCCAACGAGCAGAAAACACAGCCCGATGGCGTCGGTCGACCACCACCTGCCAGCGAGGCTGGAAGCGACCGCCACGCCTGTGCGCAAACACCCGCTATGCCGCTTTTCGAGCGTTTTCCGCTGGTCGACGCCCGTGTAGGCCGCGTCAGGTGTTCGATCGCCGAGTGCCTGGTGCTCGTATTTCACGGTGCCGAACCACCTTTCGATCACACCGTTGGTCTGGGGTGACCGCACCCGAGTGCGGACGTGTCGCAGCAGCGGGTCCGGTCCGGGAAAACCTGCTTCCACTTGCCCACCGACGCCGTACTCACCCCGCGCCGCCTCGCCGCCTCCGCGGCGCTCATCTCCCCGGCCAGCACCGACAACACCACCCGAACCGTGTCCTCGATCGGGATCTTCAACCGCCGTGACCTCGCCACCGCGCGTCTCCTTCCTGATCTCGTGCTCGGAGCGTAAACCGAGCAACCCTGCCAGAAAGTTTGACGCGCTAGATCGCCCGCTATGCGTAATGGTGTTCGACGGGGCGCTTGGACCCTGTAGACCCTGCCAAGCATGCCCTCCCTATGTGCGGCGATTAGCCCGGCCCCACCACCCCTGGCCGGTCGTCAACAGCGGAAGGTCAACTCGCGGAACCAAGTTCAGGAGTATCGGCCATAGGTATCTAACATGCTCACAGCGAGCAAATTCCTAGACACTAAGGATATTCATGACCATACCGACCTATACGGCGTTCAAGCTGCAGATTCCAGGACTCGGCATCACCGTCGGCGTCGACATCGATGATGCTGGCAACACGTTCATCGCGAATCGGGACAGCAAGCAGATACTGCAGCGCTCACCTGACGGGGTAGTCGCACCGCTCGCGCTCACCGGCCTGAGCGACCCTTACGGAGTGAAGGTCGACCCGTCCGGCCGCGTGCTAGTGGTCGATTACGGACGCCATGAGGTCATCCGATTCACTCCGGCCACCGGCAAGCGTGAGGTACTGCCGTTCGTGGAGCTGCGGTTCCCCACCGATGTCGACGTGGACTTCGCGGGCCGGATCCTGGTTGTTGACGGCGGGAACCGTCGCGTGGTTCGGCTGACCAATGACATTGACCAGGAAACTGTCGGCACGGGGGAGGTCGAGGGCATTCACGGCATCGCTATCGACAGCAGCGGTGCCGCCTATGTCACCCAGCGCGGCGGCGGCCCGGAAGGTCTGTATCGCTTCGCTGACGGGAAACTGCCTGAGCTGATCGCGACCAATGGTCTTGACGGCCCGGCTGGCGTTGATGTTGGGAGCGACGGAACGATCTATGTGGCCAACGGCGGCCAGGCGCAACATTCTTCGACCGTGGCTCTGTTCAATCCGGACGGGACATTGATCACACTGGTCAAGACCTGCGAACCGTTGTCGAGCAAGCCATGCGTGATGCGACCGCTCGCACTGGCACTCGATCAGGACGGCAACATCACGGTCATCGGGTATCAGCCCGAGGCAATCCAGCTCATCCGCAACCCGTAATCAACGCCGCGACGCGACCACGCCGGTGGGCCGACAGTGTCGTGGCGCTTGCCGACCCTCCCCTGGACGAGTTCAATCCAGTCACCGGCGGCTAGCCGAAAGTTAATGAGTTGCGGCCAGATACTCATCCAGCTACTGGCCGCAGACGACGACGCGCACCGCTTTCGCGATACGCGTCGTCTGCGCGTCACACCGAAGCTGTGGCGCGTTCCGCGTGACGCCATCGACGCACCGTCGCCTCGGACCGGCCGACTTCACGCGCGATCCGATAGTTCGACCAATCGGTGTCGCGAATGAACGTAACTGCGCGCGCCCGTGCGTCGCTCGTGCCATCAGGTGCGGCATCGTCCGCGTCAACCGTCGTCGGTGACGTCGCGTCGCCGACGCGACGTAGGTGCGACAGTGGCGACAGGGAGGGGTTGTGCACCACATCCATGGCCGGATCGGGCGCATCGAATTCCTCTGGCGCAGGCGTTGCGGCGTTCTCAGGCTTCGGGTCGGTGGTCGCTGATGATGCGTTGTGTCGCAGCATCATCGCCAGGTGCGTCGCCGCCAGCATCGCGATTGGTGCGGTAATTGCCATCGCGACGCGCAGCTGTGTCGGAATCGCTGCGTCGGGCGACAGGAAGACGTGCGTCCCGGTCACCCACATCGCCAACGCGGTACTTGTCCCCAACAGGAACCACGCATAGGCGGCGGCCCAGCCCCGCAGTTCGTCGAGAGCGATGGTGGCGACGACGATCAAACCGTCGACCACCAACGGGTAGGTCATCGGAAGCGAGATGCCGGACCGGGCGGCCATATCGCTGGATGCGGTGAAGGAAGACGCGAACGCGAGGGCACAGATCAGGCGGGCGCCCCTGGACGCGATGACAGCACGGGAGTGCATCGAATGGGTTCCTTTGGTTTCGATGACTGCTGCCCGTTGGCGGACGGGCAGCAGTCATCTTCTGTCTGCTGGATTGTTGCGGACTGGGCTGCCGGGTCGGTTGGCTTTCCATGCCCGGAACTCGTTTTCGTCCCAGAGCGGGGTGCTTCCGACCTTGACCTTGGGCTTGGGGGCCGGATTGGTCTTGGTCGGCCGGTTGACGTAGGCGTGCCAGGTGCGGAGTTCGACATCCGCCTCGTCTGCGCACTCCTGGGCAGTCATGTAGCCGGGCAGGTCGGACATCGGCATCCTCTCGGGTCGCGTTGGGCAGGCCCATAATACAAATCAGGTATGTATGGCGCGGGCTGCCGATCGCACCCTTCGGCGGGCTGGCCACTTCAACGGCCAGCCCGCGGGGATGGATTACCGACCGAGAGCGGGGCGACCCCTCACAGCCGTATTGCCGATGTCTGCTCGTGCACCGGCCTGAGCCCCATGGTGTTCGCCGCGACCGTCTCGGGCACCCACCGTCTTACTGCTGACGATCGACCCCTTGTTTTCACGGCGCAGTGTCTCCGTCGCTCGGTCACCGTCGTCGCGCAGCATGAGCGACGTGCCTGGGCTACCGGCGACCGCCGCCTCCTCAACCTGGGTGAGACGGGCCTGGATGGTGCGGATGAATCCGATGATCCAGCTGCGACGGTAAGCACGGACCTGATGGTGGTCGAAGGGCGGTTCGGGCACGCTGTTCGCTGCGCCGATGAGCATTTGTGTGGTGAGTGATCCGAACAGCAGCTGCACGCGGAGGATGTGGTCAGCAGTGCCGTAGACCATGACGCACTTCCCGAACGCGCTGTAGATGGTTGCACAGTGCAGTGCGGTGCCGATCGCATGCAGAAGGTCGGCCTGCAACGGGATGTACTTGCCCTGGAGGCGGATGACCTCGCTGACGATGGGGGCCTGTTCGGGCGCATCGGCCCGGCGTCGCGCCTCGGCTTGGTCGATGCCGAATTTGGCGCACAGGGCCATGGCGCGCTCGTTGTAGGTGTCGGCGGCCGGTGTTCCGGCGACGCTCTCGGCCATCTCGAACAGGGTGCGGGCCTTGCGGAGGTAATCATGCTCGTTCGTCATGGATGGGTTCCCTTTTCGACTACGCGGCACCGACTTCGGCGATCCCGCTCTGTGGTGCGACCGGTGGCGGCCGGTCGCATCCCAGACCATACATACCGGATATGTATGTGGCAACCGAAAGCCCTGCACAGCAGCGAGATTGGCGATGAGCGACGGACCGCAGGGGGCCGATAGGCATGGAAGAATGGGCAGGTGGCGAACAATGCACTTCCCGCGGTCGCAGTCGTACGCTGCAACCGTGGGAGTGTGATTCATGTCACGAATGGCCGCTCGCTAGGAGCGGTCGTCGACAGTGAGGCAGCCGAGCAACGGCTACACCAGGGGAATGGTTACACCCTGGGTTACACCAGGGCGTTCGGGCAACACGAGGCACGTTGGCCGAAAAGCAGAAAACCACTGCTTAGCAGTGGTTTTCGTGGGTGGAGCGGGCGACGGGAATCGAACCCGCACCATCAGCTTGGAAGGCTGAGGTTCTACCATTGAACTACGCCCGCAGTGCCTACGACGCCGAGAAGGTCGGCGCGATGTCGGCTGCGCCTGAGACTGTACCGAACCTCACTTCAGAAACGCCAATCGCCCAGCCGGTGGGCCGTGTTGCGGCCGCCGGACATGCGGGTATTGCGAAGGTCGGGCGCACCTGGTACTCGTTCCCTGGGCACCTCTTCGGCGCGTCGATGAAGACACGCGGAAATGGGGTGTAACGGTGCGGACGGTGAGACGATCTCACTGCCGATCGCCATTCGCGAGATATCGGAACAGGTTGTAAAACCTCGTCTTTCGATGTCGAGTGGCTTGCTAGGATCCTTTTTGCCGGACGGGGGTATCTGGAAAGGGGGCGGTGAGCGTGCGCCGATGGTGTACCCGACCGCATAGCAGTGAGCACGATCCGGAGGGCGTGGCCGGCCTGGGTGCCGGCACAGACGACGTCCGCGCGAGGTGAGCGCCGATGCCCACCGAGCTGGACACCCGAACCGCCGCCACCGTCGCGGCCATCACGCGGGACTGGTCCCGCGCCGTCTCGGTCGGCGCCGATCAGCCCGCGCCACCCGATCGGCTGGAACGGCTCTTCACGGCGATCATCGACGAACTGCTGGCGCTGGCGGGCTCGGAACCGTTTCCGGTGCACGCTGCCCGGGCGATCGGCCACCGGCTGGCCGAGGCCCCGTTCGAGAACACCCGGATGCTGGCGCCCGCGACCCGCGCGCTGCTCGGATTCGCGCCGGGCGAGCCGGGTTCGCTCATCGCCACCCGCTGGCCGTTCGTGGCCAGTCACGCCATCGATAGTTATGCCGAGGCTCTGCAGCAGCGGGCCCTGGCCCAGCAGGAACGCAACCTGACCGCCGCGGTGTCGGTGCGGGTCCAGGAGATCGCGGAGCTGCAGCATCGGCTGCGGCACGAGGCCACCCACGACGCGCTCACCGATCTGGCCAACCGGTCGCTGCTGCAGGAGCGGGTGCGGCTGATGGCCACCGATCGCTCGCGCGGGGTCGGGCTGATGCTCATCGACCTGGACGACTTCAAACAGGTCAACGACGGGTTCGGCCACGCGGTCGGCGACGAGGTGCTGGTGGAGATCTCGCGGCGGCTGCGCGCCGCCTGCCCCGACAACACCGTGGTATGCCGGTACGGCGGCGACGAATTCGTGCTCGCGCTGCCCGCCCACCGCAATACGCTCGGCGAGGTGGCCATGCGGGTCCTGGCGTCGCTGCACGATCCGGTGCGCACCGCCGCGGGCCGGGTGCCGGTGTCCGCGAGCGTGGGCACCGCGTACTGCCCGGCCGGGCGCGCCTGTGATTTCTCCGACCTGCTGCGCAGCGCCGACCGCGCGATGTACTCCGCGAAGACGGCGGGCAAACGCCGCTTCGCCCTGTCGGAGCTGGGCGACGACGAGGACGAGCCGGGCGAATTCGCCGCCCGGCGCACCCTCCGCACCGCCGCCGTCGCGGGTTGAACCGGGCGTCCGGGCCGATAGGCAAGCAATCGGCAATATTCGGGCGCCGCGTACCCTTGTCGGTGTGGGACTTCTGCTGATCCTGTTGGTGCTCGTGCTGATCGTGTTCGTCGTGGTGACATTCGCCGGACGCTCCACACGCAATCGCCAGGCCGAGCAGCTCGCCGATGCCAAGGCCGACGCGCGCCGGCTCATCGAACGCCTGGGCGGGCAGGTGTACAACCTGACCGGCAGCAACGACGCATCCAAACAGGCCCTGGCCGACGCCGGTGAGCGGCTGAACGCGGCCGGTTCGCAGATCGAGCAGGCCACCACCGTGCCGCAGACCCGGCTGGCCAAAGAGACTGCGCTGGAAGGGCTCTACTACGTGCGCGCGGCCCGCGAGGCCATGGGCCTGGATCCCGGACCGGCGGTGCCGGAACTGGACGGGCAGAGCCGGGCCGGTCGGGTCACCGAGGACCGCACCATCGATTACGACGGCCGCCGCATCGAGGCGTCGCCGAATCCGACGGCGCAGACGCCCAATTACTACCCCGGCGGGTATGTCGCGGGCCGTCCGGTCCCGGCCGGGTGGTATTCCGAGCCGTGGTGGAAGACCGCGCTGGTCGCCGGGGCCTGGGGTGTCGGTTCGGCGCTGCTGTTCGACGCCCTGTTCAGCGGCATGTCCGGCGTCGCCTACGGCGCTTCCGGATTCGAGGGCGGCTACGGCTCCGGCTACGACGCCGGGTATCAGGCGGGCTTCGACGCGGGCGACCAGGCCGGGTACGACGCCGGTGGATACGACGGCGGTGGATACGACAACGGCGGCTGGGGCGGAGACTACGGCGGCGGCAGCGGGTTCGGTGACTTCGGTGGCGACAGCGGCGGCGGATTCGGCGATTTCGGTGGGGGCGACTTCGGGGGCGGAGACTTCGGCGGCGGCGGCGATTTCTGATCGTCAGCCGGGCTGACAGGTGGGGCACCAGAACAGGTTTCGCCCCTCCAGCACCGAGTGCAGAACCGTCGCGCCGCACAGTCGGCACGGCTCCCCCGCCCGCCGGTACACGTAGGTGCGGGGCCTGCCTTCCGCGTACGACGGTGCGCCGTGGTCGTGTTCGGGCCGGACCACCACGATCTTGCCCCGGCGCACACCGATGCGCATGAGCTCGACCAGATCGGTCCACAGCTCGCCCCATTCGGCGGCGGTCAGGTCGCGACCCCGCCGCCGCGGCGAGATCCCGTGCCGGAACAGCAGTTCCGCGCGGTAGACATTACCGACCCCGGCCAGCACCGCCTGGTCCATCAGCAGCGAGCCCAGCGAGCGCGTCGAGCGGTGGATGCGCTGCCAGGCGCGGTCCGGATCGGCGTTGCGGCGCAACGGATCCGGGCCCAGGCGCGCGGTGAGCGCCTCGACCTCGGGCCGGTGCAGCACCTCGCAGGCGGTGGGGCCGCGCAGATCCGCGCCGAACGCCTGCTCGGCCCGACCGGCCCCGATCATGCGCATCCGCACCTGCCCGACCGGATTCGTCAGCGGCGCAGGCGATTCGGTGAACGTCCCGTACAGGCCGAGATGCACGTGCACGACCAGGCCCGAATCATAGTGGTGCAGCAGGTGTTTGCCCCACGCCTCGGCCCGGGTCAGCACGTGCCCGTCCACCAGCGCCGCGCCGTCGGCGAAGCGCCCCTGCGGACTGGAGACCCGCACCACACCCCCGGCGAAGCGGCGGTGGTGCAGCGTCGCCAGGCGGTGCAGGGTATGTCCCTCGGGCATCAGCGCGGCAGTTCGCCGGTCTTCTCGTACTCCGCGATGATGTCGATGCGGCGCTGGTGGCGCGGCTCCTCGGACCAGGGGGTGGCGAGGAAGGCGTCGACGATCGCGAGGGCGTCCTCGGTGGAGTGCATGCGGCCGCCGATGCCCATCAGCTGCGCGTTGTTGTGCTGGCGGGCCAGCTTCGCGGTCTCCACGCTCCAGGCCAGCGCGCAGCGGGCGCCCGGCACCTTGTTCGCGGCGATCTGCTCGCCGTTGCCGCTGCCGCCGAGCACGATGCCGAGCGAGCCCTCGTCGGCGACGACCCGCTGCGCGGCGTCGATGCAGAACGCGGGGTAGTCGTCGGCGGCGTCGTACTCGTGTGCGCCGCAATCGATCACCTCGTGACCGGCCTGCCGCAGGTGGTCCTTGACGTGGTTCTTCAGTTCGAAGCCGGCATGGTCGGCACCCAGGTATACGCGCATGGACGTGATTGTGTCAGGCGGTCGCGAGCGCATTCGTCCCGGGCCGCGGCGTGGATCCTGGGCGGGGTCGCGGAGAGTGCGCACGGATAGGGTGCTCGACATGCAGTCAGACGACCAGTGGGCACGATCCACCTCGCCCGCACAGCCGCCGGGCTGGAATCCCGTCACGGGGATGACCGGCTGGGACCCCCGACTCGGCGCGCCCGGATGGGCGCCGCAGGCGCCGTATGTCCCGCCGCAGGTTCCGGCCGCGCAGGGCCCGCGCGGCCTGTCACCGTACGGGCGGCCCGCCCGGCACAGCTGGGAGATCCCGCTGCTGGTGATCGTGATCGTGGCGACGGCGCTCGCCTATCTGGTCGCGATCGGGTTGCTGCTGCTGGGTTATGTCAGCGATTACGCGCTGGCCCTGCTGGCCGCGCCGGTGCTGCTGTGGTTCGGCCGCGGCGTGAACTACGCGATGCAGCGGGTCAACGCGGTCCGGATGTCGCCCACTCAATTTCCCGAGGGCTACCGGATGGTCGCGGAGGCCGCGGCCCGCTACGGCCTGGCCACGGTTCCCGACGCCTACGTGCTGCTCGGCAACGGACAGATCAACGCGTTCGCGTCCGGCCACGGATTCCGGCGCTACGTGGTGGTCTACAGCGATCTGTTCGAGGTCGGCGGCCGGGCCCGCGATCCCGAGGCGCTGGCGTTCATCATCGGCCACGAGGTCGGCCACATCGCCGCCGGGCACGTGTCCTACTGGCGGCAGCTGGGCATGTTCCTGGTGCCGTTCCTGCCGATCCTCGGCAGCTCGCTCATCCGCGCCCAGGAGTACACCGCCGACAATCACGGCTTCTGCAACCGCCCCGGCGGCGCACCGGGCGCGATGCGCGTGCTCGCGGGTGGCAAATATCTGAACTCGCTGGTCGGCTTCGACGAGATGGCGAATCGCGCGTCGCAGGAAAAGGGCCTGTTCGTCTGGATCGCCAATGCCCTGTCCTCGCACCCGGTGCTGACCTGGCGCATGTGGGCGCTGCGCGACCGCACCCGGCACGGCAAGCTGTTCCTGCGCCCGTCCGCGCCGCCGCAGGCGACCACCCCGCCGCCCGGATATCCGCCCGCCGCAGGGCATTACGGCGAGGCCCCGAGCCTCCCGCAGTAACCACGCCGCACCCCTTCATCGCGGCGTGGCCACCGCCCGTCGTTCCTAATCGAACGTGGGGTCCTCGGTGCGGGTGCGCTTGAGCTCGAAGAAGTGCGGGTAGGCGGCCAGGGCGACCGCGCCGTCCCACAGCTTGCCCGCCTGTTCGCCGCGCGGGATGCGGGACAGGACCGGCCCGAAGAAGGCCACGTCGTTGATGTGGATGGTGGGGGTGCCGACGTCCGGGCCCACCTTGTCCATGCCCGCGTGGTGGCTGACGCGCAGCGCCTCGTCGAATTCTTCGCTGTCGGCGGCCTGCGCCAGCTCGGCGGGCAGGCCGACCTCGTCGAGCGAATCGGCGATGACCGCGGCCAGCGACTTGGCCCGGTCCTCGCCCATGTACTCGTCGCGGCGGTTGTGGATGCGGGTGCCCATCGCGGTGTAGAGCGGGGACAACACCTCGTCGCCGTGCTTCTGCGCGGCGGCGATCGCCACCCGCACCGGGGCCCAGCCGGTCTTCAGCAGCTCGACGTACTGCTCCGGCAGGTTGTCGCGGTTCTCGTTCAGCACGGACAGGCTCATCACGTGGAAGTGGGTCTCGATGTCGCGGACCTTCTCGACCTCGAGGATCCACCGGGAGGTGATCCAGCACCACGGGCACAGCGGGTCGAACCAGAAGTCGACCTTGTCCTTCGTTCCGCTCACGTCGTCGTCCTCTCGAAAAATGGGGGAGGCGGGGTGGTAACACCGTCGATTCTCATCAACGACGGGAACTTCCGGATATTTCCCATCGGGGCGAGTTAGGGTCGAGAAACCTGGTTGCCGTCCCCGGAGGTTTTCATGACCACAGATTCCAGGTTCGTCCTCGTCGGCGGTGGGCTGGCCGCGGCGAAACTCGCGGAGGCGTTGCGCGACAACGACTTCGACGGTTCGATCACGCTGATCACCGAGGAGGAGCGCCTCCCCTACGAGCGGCCCCCGCTGTCGAAGGAACACCTGCTCGGCAAGAAGGCGCTGCCCGACTTCACCGTGCACGCCGCGCAGTGGTACCGCGACCATCACGTGGAGCTCATGCTCGGCACCACCGTGTCCGCGATCGATCGGGCCTCGAAAACCGTTGCGCTGCCGGATGGTTCGACCCTGCACTACGACAAGCTGGCGCTCGCGACCGGGTCCCGGCCGCGGCGGCTGCCGCTGCCCGGCGCGGACGCCGAGGGCGTGCACGTGCTGCGCACCATCGAGGAGTCCGACGCTCTCCTCGCCCTGTTCGGCTCGATCCGGCGGCTGGCGGTGATCGGCGCGGGCTGGATCGGGCTGGAGGTGACCGCCGCGGCCCGGGCGGCCGGTGTCGAGGTGACCGTGCTGGAGACCGAGCCGGTGCCGCTGCGGGCCGCGCTCGGCACGCGGATGGGTGAGGTCTTCGCCGATCTGCACCGCGCCCACGGGGTGGATCTGCGGTGCGGGGTCGCGGTCGCGGCGATCGTCACCGCGGACGGCCGGGCCACCGGCGTGCGGCTCGACGACGACACCGAGATCGCGGCCGACGCCGTGCTGCTCGCGGTCGGCGCCCGCCCGAACGTGGAACCGGCCGCCGACGCCGGGCTCGCGGTGGAGGGCGGCGTGCTGGTGGACGAGAGCCTGGCGACCAGCGACCCGGACATCGTGGCCGTCGGCGACATCGCCGAACAGCAGCATCCGGTGCTGGGTCGGCGAATCCGGGTGGAGCACTGGGCGAATGCGCTCAACCAGCCCGCCGTGGCCGCGCGGACCATGCTCGGCAGGCCCGCGGCCTACGACCGGCTGCCGTACTTCTTCACCGATCAGTACGACCTCGGGATGGAGTACACCGGATACGTCGCGCCCGATCAGGAGGCCACGGTCGTCGTGCGCGGCGATACCGACGCACGCGAATTCGTGGCGTTCTGGCTCGATTCCGGCAACCGGGTGCTGGCGGGGATGAACGTCAACGTCTGGGACGTCACCGAGCGGATCAAGCAGCTCATTCAGTCCGGCGATCCGGTGGATCCGCAGCGTTTGGCGGACACCTCAGTGGAGTTGTGACCACTCCTCGCCGGTGATGAGCGCATACGCCTCGGCGTATTTCGCGCGGGTGGCGGCCACGATGTCGGCGGGGATCTCCGGGCCGGGAGGCTCTTTGTCCCAGCCGGTGGAGGTGGCCCAGTCGCGGACGAACTGCTTGTCGAACGAGGGCTGCGGGTGGCCGGGCGACCACTGCGCGGCGGGCCAGTAGCGGGAGGAGTCGGAGGTCAGCACCTCGTCGCCGAGGGTGAGAACGTCGCCGTCCCAACCGAATTCGACCTTGGTGTCGGCGATGATCACGCCACGCTCGGCGGCGTAGGCCGCGCCGCGGGTGTAGATCGCGAGGGTGAGCTCGCGCAGGCGCTCGGCGACCTCGCGGCCCTCCTGGCGCACCACATCGGCGAAGGCGATGGGCTCGTCGTGGCCCTGCGACGCCTTGGTGGTCGGGGTGAAGATCGGCTCGGGCAGCTTGTCGCCCTCGCGCAGCCCGGGCGGCAGCGCCACCCCGGACACCGAGCCGGTGCGCTGGTACTCCTTCAGGCCGGAACCGGACAGGTACCCGCGGGCGATGCACTCCACCTGCACCATCTTCAGCGGCTTCACCCGCACCGCGCGCCCGGCGAATTCGGCCGGGACATCGGTGGTGGACAGCACGTGGTTGGGCACGTCGGACAGGTAGCGGAACCACCAGTTCGACAGCTGGGTCAGCAGCGCGCCCTTGTCCGGGATCGGCGTAGGCAGCACCACGTCGTACACCGAGACCCGGTCGGAGGCGACGAGAATCAGCGAATCGCCGTCCTCGTAGAGATCGCGCACCTTGCCCGCGTGGATGTGCTTCACCTGTCCTCCTCGTTTTCGACGAGGCTCAGCCTACCCAGGGCGACCGCGCGCTCCGACATGGCATTCTGGGCATCGTTGCGCCCGCACCCGGGCGCCGGGGCCGACCAGTGAAGGAGTGTCCTTGTCCGCACCGAACCTCACCCGTGAGCAGGCGATCGCACGCGCCGCGACGATCGGCGTGCAGAACTATCGTGTCGAACTCGATCTGACCGGGCAGCCCACCAACCCCGCCGCGGCCACCGGTGACACGTTCTTCTCGCGATCCACCGTCACGTTCACCGCCACCGCGGGCGCGGAGACCTTCGTCGACATCGTCGCCGCCGGGGTCCGCTCGGCCGTCCTCAACGGTGTCCCGCTCGAGATCGGCGACTACGACGAATCGAAGGGCCTCACCCTCACCGGCCTCGCCGAGCACAACGAGCTCGTGGTCGAGGCCGACTGCGAATACTCGCACACCGGCGAGGGCCTGCACCGGTTCGTCGATCCCACCGACGACGCGGTGTATCTGTACTCGCAGTTCGAAACGGCCGACGCCAAGCGCATGTTCGCCTGCTTCGATCAGCCCGACCTCAAGGCCACCTACGACCTGACCGTCACCGCGCCCGCGGACTGGGAGGTGATCTCCAACGGCGCGCTCGTCGACTCGCAGAAGACCGGCGGGGTGCTGCGGCACACCTTCGCCACCACCCCGCGCATGAGCACCTACCTGGTGGCGCTGATCGCCGGGCCGTACGCCAAGTGGACCGACACCTACACCGACGAGCACGGCAGCATCCCGCTGGGCATCTTCTGCCGCGCCTCGCTGGACGAATTCATGGACGCCGAACGGCTTTTCACCGAGACCAAGCAGGGCTTCGGCTTCTACCACCGCAACTTCGGCGTGCCGTACGCCTTCGGCAAGTACGACCAGTTGTTCGTGCCCGAGTTCAATGCCGGGGCCATGGAGAACGCGGGCGCGGTCACCTTCCTCGAGGATTACGTGTTCCGCTCCAAGGTGACTCGCGCCTCCTACGAGCGGCGCGCGGAGACCCTGCTGCACGAGATGGCGCACATGTGGTTCGGCGATCTGGTCACCATGAAGTGGTGGGACGACCTGTGGCTGAACGAGTCGTTCGCCACCTTCGCCTCGGTGCTGTGCCAGTCGCAGGTGACCGAATACACCGGCGCCTGGACCACTTTCGCGAATCTCGAGAAGTCGTGGGCGTACCGGCAGGATCAGCTGCCGTCCACCCACCCGATCGCCGCGGACATCCCGGACCTGGCCGCGGTGGAGGTGAACTTCGACGGAATCACCTATGCCAAGGGCGCTTCGGTGCTCAAGCAGCTGGTCGCCTACGTCGGGCTGGAGCCGTTCCTGGCGGGCCTGCGCGACTACTTCGCCGCGCACGCCTACGGCAACGCCACCTTCGACGATCTGGTCGGCGCGCTCGAAAAGGCTTCCGGCCGTGACCTTTCCAGCTGGGGCGCGCAGTGGTTGAAGACCACCGGCCTGAACACGCTGCGGCCCGATTTCGAGGTCGTCGACGGCAAGTTCACCCGGTTCGCGGTGCTTCAGGAGGGGGCGGCCCCGGGCGCGGGCGAGCGGCGCGTGCACCGACTGACCGTCGGCGTCTACGACGACCGGGACGGAAAGCTGGTGCGCACCAAGCGCGTCGAGCTCGACGTCGACCCGGTCGAGCGGACCGAGGTGCCGGAGCTGGTGGGCGTCGAGCGCGGCAAGCTGGTGCTGATCAACGACGACGACCTCACCTACTGCTCGGTGCGGCTGGATCCGGAATCGCTGGACACGGTGGTGGCGCGCATCGCCGACATCTCCGAGTCGCTGCCGCGCACGCTGTGCTGGTCGGCCGCCTGGGAGATGACCCGCCAGGCCGAGATGCGGGCCCGCGATTTCGCCGCGCTGGTGCAGCGCGGTATCGCGGCCGAGACGGAAATCGGTGTGGTGCAACGGCTTCTGTTGCAGACGCAGACGGCCCTGGCCAGCTACGCGGATCCGGTGTGGGCGCGGGAGACCGGCTGGCCCGAGTTCACCGGGCGGCTGCTGGAGCTGGCCCGGGCGGCCGAGCCCGGTTCGGACCACCAGCTGGCGTTTGCCAATGCGCTCACCCGGGGACCGGCCACGGCGGCGCAGCTCGAGGTGCTGCGGCGGCTGCTCGACGCCGACCCGGCAACGGTCGGGCTGGCGGGGCTGGAGGTCGACACCGATCTGCGCTGGCGGATCGTGCAGGCGCTGGCCGCGGCCGGGGCGATCGATGCCGACGGCCTCGAAACCCCGTTCATCGACGCCGAATTGCGGCGCGATCCGACCGCCACCGGTCGGCGCCAGGCCGCCACCGCCGGGGCCATGCGCCCGCAGGCGGCGGTCAAGGAGCAGGCGTGGGACACGGTCGTGCACGACGATTCGGTGCCCAACATCACCACCCGCGCGATCGTCACGGGCTTCGCCCCCATCGGCCAGGCGGACCTGCTGGCGCCCTACGTCGACCGGTATTTCGCGGACGTGCCCGGGGTGTGGGAGCGCCGCTCCAGCGAGGTCGCCCAGACCGTCGTGATCGACCTCTACCCCACCTGGGCCATCACCCCGGAGGCCGTCGCCGCCGCCGACCGCTTCCTGACCGGCGACCACCCACCCGCCCTCCGCCGCCTGGTCCTCGAGGGCAAGGCAGGCATCGAACGCTCCTTGCGCGCAAGGTCTTTCGACGCCAGCTAGGTTCAGCGCCCCGATCCCGGCCAGAAGCACGCCGGGATCGGGGCGACATTTCCCTCGCCATCCCGGCGCGCTTTCCCTCGCCATCCCGGCACGCTATCCCTCGCCATCCCGGCGCGCTTTCCCTCGCCATCCCGGCGCGCTTTCCCTCGCCATCCCGGCGCGCTTTCCCTCGCCATCCCGGCACGCTATCCCTCGCCATCCCGGCATGCTTTTGGCCGGGATCTCGCTGCTGTGAGCAGATCTGCTCACAGCAGCGAGGGGGCCGGTCGGGGCGTTTCGTCGGGCACCGTGGGGGCATGGCTCAGGACGACAAGACTCCGCTGTTCAATTGGCGCGTGCGGGAGCAATTGCTCAGCCGGCGCATTCTCGTACTCGACGGGAACCTCGACGACGACAACGGCACCGTGCTGATGACGCAGTTGCTGACGCTGGCGGCCGAGGATTCCGAGGCGGGCATCTCGCTGTGGATCCATTCCCTCGGCGGCTCGGTCCCGGCGATGCTCGCGATTCGTGATGTCATGCGGCTGATTCCGTGCGACGTTTCCACGCTCGCGCTCGGATTGGCCTGCAGCGCCGGGCAATTCCTGCTCTCGGCGGGCACGAAGGGCAAGCGGTACGCGCTGCCGCACGCCCGGATCCTCATGCATCAGGGTTCGGCGGGCATCGGCGGCCACGCGCCCGAGGTCGAGGTGCAGGCCGACGATCTGCGCTACACCGTCAAGACCGTGGTCGGCCTGATCGCCGAGGACACCGGGCAGGACTTCGATCGCATCTACGAGGATTCGCTGCACGACCGGTGGTTCAGCGCGACCCAGGCACAGGAGTACGGCTTCATCGACCGGATCGTCGACTCGTTCGGTCAGGTCATTCCGCAACGGCAGCGAGTGGGGATCTCGAAATGAGCAGTTACACAATTCCGAACGTCATCGCCCAGAATCCGCGCGGGGAGCGGATCATGGACGTCTACTCGCATCTGCTGGCCGAGCGCATCGTCTACCTCGGCACGCCGATCGATTCCGGGGTGGCCAACGCGCTCATCGCCCAGCTGCTGCACCTCGAGGCCGAGAGCCCCGGGCGGGACATCAATCTGTACATCAACTGCGAGGGCGGCGACCTGTCGGCCATGCTCGCGGTGTACGACACCATGCAGCACGTATCGTCCCCGGTGGCGACCTTCTGCGTGGGCCAGGCCATCGCCGTCGGCGCGGTCCTGCTGGCGGGCGGCAAGCCAGGGCATCGCACCATGCTCCCGCACTCCCGCGTGGTCCTGCACCAGCCGGCCGACAGCGGCCGCGGCGCCATCCCCGACCTCATCATCCAGGCCGACGAACTGGTCCGCCTCCGCTCCCAGGTAGAAACCATCCTCTCCCAACACACCGGCCAATCCCTGGAAACCCTCCGCCACGACACCGACCGCGACCGCGTCTTCACAGCCCAGGCCGCCATCGAATACGGCCTGGCCGACAGAGTCCTGGACCCCCGCTCCTGACTCGCCCTGTGGGCCCCGGCCAAAAGCACGCCGGGGCCCATAGGGAGACGGGCGCGCCGGACCCACAGGGAAACGAGCACGCCAGGGCCCATAGGGGACGGGCACGCCGGGCCCACAGGGAGACCAGCACGCCAGGGCCCATAGGGGACGGGCACGCCGGGCCCACAGGGAGACCAGCACGCCAAGGCCCACAGGGGACGGGCACGCCGGGCCCACAGGGAGACCAGCACGCCAAGGCCCACAGGAGACGAGCACGCCGGGCCCACAGGGAGACCAGCACGCCAAGGCCCACAGGAGACGAGCACGCCGGGCCCACAGGGAGACCAGCACGCCAAGGCCCACAGGAGACGAGCACGCCGGGCCCACAGGGAGACCAGCACGCCAAGGCCCACAGGAGACGAGCACGCCGGGCCCACAGGGAGACCAGCACGCCAAGGCCCACAGGGGACAAGCACGCCGGACCCACAAGAAGACCAGCACGCCGGACCCACAAGGAGACCAGCACGCCAAGGCCCACAGGGAGGGCCCGCCGGGGTCCCGGCGCGCTTTTGGCCGGGATCCATCGGAACGTGCTGCGTACCAGTGGATTCCGGCCGAAGCATGCCGGAATGGCGGCGGTCGTCGCGATATCGCGTCACGAACCTCAGTGGGGCGCCAGGCATACCGAGAGTTCGAGGAAGGCAACGCGCATCAAGGGAATGGGCGCGCTGAAGGCCCTCGAGGGACTACGCCTGCCGGGCGTTGAGGGAACCGGTGCGTAGAAGTGTGGGCCGTGCTCGGCGAGGGGTTACGCGGCCATGAGGACCGGGCCGGTGGGGCGGCGGTGGGGCCTGTCGGGGCCGGTGATGATGGTCAGGCGGGAAGTTGGGCGGGTGGGGGGCGCGGTGGGGGCGGACATGCGGACCAGGATGGACTGGCGGCGTAGGTCTTCGGCTACCTGTTCGGTGAGGTCGGCGAGGGTGGTGCCCAGGGCTCCGGCCAGGGCCGCGATCATTTCGCTGGAGGGTTCCTTGCGGCCGCGTTCCACCTCGGAGAGGTATTGGGGGGAGACTCCTGCGCGGCCGGCGGTTTCGGCGAGGGTTTCGTCCTGGTCGCGGCGGAGTTCTCGCAGGCGCTGGCCGAGGACCTCGCGCCACAGCGGCTCGCGGGGCTGCGGGGCGGGCGACCGATCCTCGCGTCCGCCGGGGATCGAGTGCAGTGTCGGGTGCTCGGCCATACCCAGAGCGTACAGAGATTCGCCTCTCGGCGGCTCGGCATCCCCCGCCACTCACCGTGCGGAGTTCAGTACCGCGCCGAGGACGGTGGTGGTCATCTTCTCGACGGCCTCCGCCGAGGGGGCGGTCCCGGTGCGATCGGCGAACAGCAGGTGCCCGGCTCCCGTCAAAGTAGGTGCGAGCGTGTCGATATCGGCGTCCGCCGCGATCCGGCCCAGGTCGCGCTCCGCGGTGAGGTAGGCGGCGATCATGGCGGTGGCCTCGGTCGCCAGGGGGACGCCGGTCGGCCAGGTCTCGCGCAGCCGGGCGCGCAATTCGTCCCGGAAGATGACCAGGCTGACGATGGCGACGGCGACGGATTCGAAGACCGAGGTCAGCGCCTCGGCCAACCGACCGGCGACGCTCCCGGTCCCCGCGGACTCGCACAGGGCGGCGGTTCGGCGTTCGATGCGCGCGGCACGGTCCAGCACCAGCTCGGCGAGGAAGCCGTCGAAGTCCGAGAAGTGCCGGTGCAGAACGCCTTTGGCCACCCCCGCCTCGGCGGTGACGGCCCGGCTGGTCAGCCCGTTCGGCCCGTCCCGCAGCAGGATGCGTTCGGCGGCGGCGAACAGCTGCTCGCGCACATCCCTGATGGCGACGCCGGTCGGCATCGTCCGATCCTCCCTTCGCCGTTCGGCTACCAGCGAACAGCCATCGCGAGTGGGCACACGCCCACTAAAGTGGGCACATGGTCACTCTACCGCCCGGGCACCCGGGACCTCCCGAGCACCAACCACATCGGGCCCGCGATATGGCCGAATCGTTCGGCGCGGAGGCGGCCCGCTACGACCGCGCCCGTCCCCGCTACCCCGATGCCATGGTGCACCGCCTCGTCGCCGCGAGCCCCGGCCCGGACGTGCTCGACGTCGGCTGTGGAACCGGCATCGCGGCGCGGCAGTTCCGCGCGGCGGGCTGCCGGGTGCTGGGCGTCGAACCCGATGCGCGCATGGCCGATTTCGCGCGAGCGCAGGGATTCGAGGTCGAGGTGGCGCGCTTCGAGGAATGGGATCATGGCGGGCGCACCTTCGACGCGGTCATCGCGGGCCAAGCCTGGCACTGGGTGGATCCCCTTGCGGGAGCGCGGAGTTCGGCGCGGGCCCTGCGCCCCGGCGGCCGCTTCGCCGCGTTCTGGAACGCGATGCAACTTCCGCCCGAGGTGGAGGACGCCTTCGCGGAGGTCTACCACCGCCTGCTCCCCGACCTGCCGATCCTGCGCGGCATGACGGCCGGAGCCGAGGCATACTCGGCGATCTGCACCCGCGCGGAAGAGGCCCTGCGCACCACGGACAGCTTCACCGACATCGACCGGTGGCAATTCCCCTGGCCCCACACCTACACCCGCGACGAATGGCTCGACGGCCTCCCCACCGCAGGCGTCAGCGCCCGCCTCCCCACCACCACCATGACCGAATTACTCACCGACATAGGCAAAGCCATCGACAACATCGGCGGCACCTTCACAATGCACTACACAGCCGTCGTACTCACCGCCCAACGCACCGACACCACCTGAGCCCGACACCACAACTCATCGGCCCCGGCCGAAACGCCGAACCCCCTCCGGTAAACCGAAGGGGGTGGGCGGCATTCGAAATCAGCTGGGGCGGCCGATGGCGGCGGCCATTACGCGGACCGCGGATACCAGGCCGTCGATCAATTCGCCCTGGCGCAGGGAGCTGAGGGCGGCGGTGACGCCGAGTTGGCAGACTCGGTCGTTGACCCGGTCGGCGACGTCGCGGCCGGAGCGCACCTCGACGGCCTTGTCGTTCGGCGAGACGGCGATGAGCACCGAGCGGGCCGCCTCGGGGGTGGCCGGGAACAGCGCGTCGACACCCGCGGCGGCGTCCGCACCGAGATCGCCGATGTAGACGTTGAAGCGCACCTTCGTGCTGCGGGTGGCCTCGGTGAGCGTGTTGTCCATGATCAGCCGTTCCTTGTCGCTGAACGGCGCCTCCTTGAACACGTCGCCGGCCTCGTGCACGCCGGAGACCCGTCCGCTGGTGGTGACGACCCATCCGTGCGGCAGGTCGGCCTCGACCACCGCGGGCCACTTAGAACTTGCCACTTGCCCGGCCTCCGATCAGGTCCGTCCGCGCGGATTCGATTGCCGCATGACTGCCATGCGAGGACTCGGTGACATCGTGACCGGTTGCGGTCACCTCGTCGGTCGCGCTCCACAGCACCGGATCCGCGGCCCACTTGTCGCCGAGGTTGTAGTGGACCGGCTTCTCGCCGGGCAGCGGCTTACCGAGGAACGACAACCCGGCGATCACCGCATAGATCACCAGTGGAATGCCGACAAAGATCAGCACTGTCTCGAGAATGCTCACAGCCCAACGGTAGACGATGGGTCCGGCGGCGCTGTCGAGTCCCTATGCCGTGTCGTCCGCCCGGACCAGCCAGGCCGCCGCGTTCGCGGGCAGCCGACCGCCCACGAGCGGGGCGCTGGCGAGCAGCACCTCCCCCGGCGGCAGCGGGATCGGGTCCGCGGCGGCGTTGAGCACGCAGACCAGCCCGCCCGCGCGCCGGAAGGCCACACATTCGGCGGGCGCGTCGGCCCACTCCAGCCCGGCCCCGGCGAATTCCGGTCGCGCGCCGCGCAATTCGATGGCCCGCCGGTACAGCGCCAGCGTCGAATCCGGGCGCTCGAGCTGGCGCTCGACGGTCCGGTCGGCCCACCGCGGCGGGATCGGCAGCCAGGACCGCGCGGCGGTGGTGAAGCCGAAGGGCGGTTCGTCACCCTCCCACGGAATCGGCACCCGGCAGCCGTCCCGGCCGCGCTCGGTGTGCCCGGACCGCTCCCACACCGGATCCTGCAGCACCTCGTCGGGCAGATCGTCGACATTGGGCAGCCCCAGTTCGGAGCCGTTGTAGACGAACACCGCGCCCGGCAGCGCCAATTCGAGCAGGATCATTGCCCGCGCCCGGTCCCGGCCGATCGCGCCGCCGCCGTAGCGGGTGACCTCGCGCTCGATGTCGTGATTGGACAGCGTCCAGGTCGGGGTGGCGCCCGCCCAGGTCACGGCCGCCACCGAATTGTCCACCGCCGCACGGATCTCCGTCGCCTCGAAGGCGGCCTCGGCGAGCCGGAAGTTGAAGGCCAGGTGCAGTTCGTCGGGGCGCACGTACTCGCCGAAGCGGGTGTTGTCGTCGACCCACACCTCGCCGATGGACACCGCGTCCGGATACTCGTCGAGCACCTTGCGCAGCCTGCGGTGGATCTCGTGCACGCCCGGATTGTTGAAGCGCGGGTCGCTGTCGTCGTGGAGCAGCATGCGGGTGTGGACGTGGTCCAGGTCGGGCAGGCCCGGCGGTTTGGCCATGCCGTGCGCGACATCGATGCGGAAGCCGTCGACGCCGCGATCCAGCCAGAACCGCATGGTCCGTTCGAAATCGGCGAGAACCTCCGGATTGTCCCAGTTCAGGTCCGGCTGTTCGCGGGCGAACAGGTGCAGGTACCACTGGCCGGGGGTGCCGTCGGGTTCGGTGACGCGGGTCCAGGCGGGGCCGCCGAAGATGCTTGGCCAGTTGTTGGGCGGCTCGTCGCCGCCGGGGCCGCGGCCGTCGCGGAAGATGTAGCGTGCGCGTTCCGGGCCGTCCGGCGCGCCCGCCAGCGCCGCGGCGAACCACCGATGCCGGTCGCTGGTGTGGTTGGGCACCAGGTCCATGGTGACCCGGATGCCCCGCTCGTGCGCCTCGGCGATCAGCTCGTCGAGCGTCGCGAGATCGCCGAAGAGGGGATCGATGTCGCGGGGATCGCTGATGTCGTACCCGCCGTCGGCCATCGGCGAGCGCATCACCGGGCAGATCCACAGGGCGTCGACCCCGAGCATGTCGAGGTAGCCGAGCCGGGCGCGCACGCCGCCCAGATCGCCGACGCCGTCACCGTCGGAATCCGCGAACGACCGCGGGTAGATCTGATAGAACACCGCCGATCGCCACCACGGTGCGTCCGGATCCTCGGTTGCAGAAGGCGTCACAACCGCCCATGGTGCCAAAATTCGGGCGTCGGTTCAGAACGGCGCGTTGATCAGCGAATTGGCCGCCATCTCCAGATAATCGAGCAGGGCGCGGCGATGCTCGTCGTCGAGCACCTCGGGCTCGATCTCGGCCACCGCGATCCGCATGCAGCGCAGCCAGGCGTCGCGTTCGATCGGCCCGATCCGAAACGGCATGTGCCGCATCCGAAGCCGCGGGTGCCCGCGCTCGTCGGAGTAGGTGCGCGGCCCGCCCCAGTACTGCTCGAGGAACATCCGCAGCCGCCGCTCGGCCGGGCCCAGATCCTGCTCCGGATACAGCGGGCGCAGCACCTCGTCGCGGGCCACCTCGCGGTAGAACGCCGCCACCAGCCGCCGGAACGTCTCCGCCCCACCGACCGCCTCGTAGAAGGATGTCGCCGTCTGCTCGCCGGAAGTCATCGATCCTCGCTGTGTTTGATTGCCGCTCCTTCGTCGCGGCGTGTTCGCGGCCGGCTCGTCGTTCAGCGGCCGAGACTCGCGCTGCGCGCATGCGCTTCGGCCGCTGAACGACGAGCCGGCCGCGAACGTCGCTCGTAAGACTCGCTCCGGTCTTACAGCGCGCCCGACCATGACTCTGCCAGCATATCGCTCCGGTTCGGCCCGGCGTCGGGGCGAGCTCGCGACAAGGTGGCACACAATCGGGACCGAACCGTGCTCGCGGAGGTGGCGGGGCGGGCGGCATCCTGGTGACAGCCCAGCCAACTCTCGTCCAGCACCGCTCATCCCCTGTTAACCGGGACGTACCGCACAATGTGCGAAATCACCGTGCAATGGTTGGCGTTCCATGGTCAACTGGGTGGCAGTGTCTGCTCAGATACCGCACCTACCGGACAAAATGAATTCGGGGTTCCCATGAAGCAGCGGAACGGCGCCCGGTCACACGAGGCGAGGACACACCGACAACTCCAGCCCGCCGATGTCCACAATCGTGGGTCGGGGGCTACTCCGCTGCATGTCCTCTCCAATAAATCTTCGCCGGGTGCGCATCCGCACCGATATCCCGAAACTCCTCCCCTTCCTCCTGCTGTCGCCCCCTGGGTGAAGCGCCGGGTGCTGCTTCTGAACGCCACCTACGAGCCGCTCACCGCCCTGCCCGCGCGCCGCGCCATCGTCCTCCTGATCTGCGACAAGGCCGATCCCGTCCACCACAACGAGGAAGGCCCGGTCGTCCACTCCGCGGGCTCCTCGGTCGCCGTGCCGTCGGTGATCCGCCTGCGCAGCTACGTCCGCGTGCCCTATCGCGCCCGGGTCCCGATGACCCGCGCGGCGCTGATGCACCGGGACCGGTATCGCTGCGGCTACTGCGGCGGCAAGGCCGAGACCATCGACCACGTGATCCCGCGCAGCCGGGGCGGCCCGCACTCGTGGGAGAACTGCGTGGCGTCCTGCGCGCCGTGCAATCACCGCAAGGCCGACAAATTGCTCAGCGAGCTGGGTTGGACGCTGCGCCAGCCGCTGGTCTCGCCGAAAGGGCCGCACTGGCGGTTGCTGTCGACCACGGCCGATCTGGACCCGATCTGGTTGCAGTACCTGGGCGAGGGCGCGGCCTAGTCAGCCGATCGGCAGGTCCGCGCCCTTGGCCACGGCCGCGAGCGCGCGATGCAGGTTCTGGCGATCCTGCGCCCCGAGTTCGGCGGCGATCTCGTCGTCGAGCGCGCGGGCGATCCGCTCGCACGCCGCGAGCAGTTCGCGCCCGGCCGCGGTCAGCGTGAGCACCTGACGCCGCCGGTCCCGCGGGTCGCGGACCCGCCCGATCGCGCCCAGCCGCTCCAGGTGATCGGCGAGCGATACCACCAGGCTCGGCGCGACCGCGAGTTGTGCGGCCAGTTCCTGCTGCGACGCGGCCTCGTCCCGGGTGAGGACGATCAGCAAACCGACGTGCTTGGGCTTGAGGTCATGCTCGGCGATGCGCTCGGCGAATCGGTCCGCGATCTTGGTGCCGAGATAGCCCAGCCGAAACGTCAGGGTTGCCGGGAGCCCCGTCTTGACAGCGTTCACAGGCGACATGATACTTCGAGTTAATCATTCAGATCGTGAACCATTCATGAGGTGACTCGATGCCCGCTCATGCCGCGCTCGCCGTGGTCAATGCCGTCTTCGCCCTCGTCTCAGGCGGATTCGCCATCGCCGCCGCGCTGCGCCCCGCGGTGCTCGCGCACGGCCCGGTGACGTCCGCAGCGTCGCTCTACGCATGGATGTACGCGGCGCGGGCCATCCCGCTGACCATCGCGGTCGTGATCCTGCCGACCCTCGGCGACCGGTCCGGACTGGTGGCGATCCTGCTGGTGTCCGGTGCCGTACAGGCCGCCGATGTGGCCATCGGTGCCGCGCAACGCAATTGGGGCATGACCACCGGTGCGGCGGTGACCGCCGCGGTCCATTTCGGCTCGGCCTGGTGGCTGGCCGTGCACTGAGCTCAGCCGTATTCGCTGACCTGCATGCCCCAGGTGCCGGGCTCCAGGGCCTGGAAGATGTGGGGCTGGTCGCCGGGGTAGCGGAGGTAGTCGCCGGGGTGGAGCTCCACGGGGGCGTCGGTGGGGCCGACGAGGGCGCGACCGGCGGCCAGCAGGACGTGCTCGATTTCGCCGTGCAGATGCGGTTCCGATTCGCGGGGGTGGCCGGGCTCGGCGGCGATGCGGTAGATGTCGCGGCGCGAATGCGGCGGGCAGGCGGCCAGCAGGGTCGCGTGGTAGTCGGCGCGCGCGGAGGCCAGCACCGGCCCCTCGCCCGCGCGGATCACCTGCACCTGCGGCCGGGGTGGATCCAGCAGGCGGGAGAACGGGATGCCCAGGGCCACGCACAGCGCCCACAGGGTTTCGATGCTCGGATTTCCGAGGCCGGATTCCAATTGCGAGAGTGTGGATTTCGCCACACCCGCCCGGCGCGCCACCTCGGTCAGCGACATGCCGGAGCGCGCGCGTTCCCGGCGCAGCGCAGCGGCGATGGCCTCCTGCGGTGGCGCGGATTGCGCGCCGTCGTGCTCGGTCATAGTGGCTACCGACAGTACCCGGAGGGGCCGGGGGCCTCGTTGACGAATCGAACCACGAGTGTTCACTATAGAAGCCGTGCGTTCGATATGGCGAACACTGGATCGTGGTGACTTCTCCGCAATCGCCGCCGTGTGCCTCGCGGTCGGCGTGATCGGCGTGTCTTACGGGGCGACGACGATCACGGCCGGACTGCCTGCCTGGCTGCCGGTTCTGCTGAGCGTGCTGGTGCTGGCGGGCGGTGCGGAGTTCCTGTTCGTCGGCATCGTAGCCGCGGGCGGCAGCCTGGTGGCGGCGGTGCTGGTCGGCCTGCTGGTCAATGTCCGGCATCTGCCCTACGGGCTGTCGGTGCCGGACGTGGTCGGCACCGGCTGGCGGCGCCTGATCGGCACGCACGCCATGAACGACGAATCCGTCGCGCTGGCACTGGCCGAATCCGATCGCGACCGCCGCCGGGCCATGTACTGGATGTGCGGAATCGGCGTAATGCTGGCCTGGCCGCTGGGCGCGCTGTGCGGCGTGGCGATCGGCGCGGCGGTGCCCGATCCGAATCGGTTCGGCCTGGACGCGGTGTTCCCCGCCGTGCTGCTGGCATTGGCGCTGCCCGCCCTGCGCAATCCCCGCACCCGCCGCGCCGCGCTCGCCGGAGCCATCGTGGCCGCGGCCACCACCCCCTTCCTCGCCGCCGGTCTGCCGGTACTGCTGGCGCTGGTACCCGCCGCGCTGCTGGCGCTCGTCCCGCGCCGCGAGCCGAAACCCGCTGCCCCCGAACCGGTCACCGCGGACCACGAGCCGGTGACTGTCGGCGACCACGAATGACCCTCCCGCCCACCGTTCTCCGACAGCTGCGAGGCACCCACCCGTGACCACCACCCTGATCATCGGGGCGATCGCGCTAGCGATCGGCACCTACGGCATCCGACTGGCAGGCCCCCTCCTCCGCCGCCACATCAACCTGTCCCCCCGCATCACCGAACTGATGGACATCGGCTCGGTGGTCCTGCTGATCGCCCTGGCAGTCACCGAAATGATCCCCTCCGGCCACAAGGCCGGATTCGCCCTCCCCGCAGGCGTCCTCGTCGCAGTAATCCTCGCCTGGCGCCGAGCCCCTCTGATCCTCGTAGCCCTCGCCGCGGCGGTGACGACGGCACTGATTCGGCTGCTCGGGGTTGCTTGAGCGGGGGGTGACGGGAGAGATCCCGGCCAAAAGCATGCCGGGATCATGGCGGGCTAGCACTTCAGGACCATGAACAGGGCCGACGCTTCAGAACCATCGACGGACTAACGCTCCGAAGCCACGAACAGGGTCAGCGCCAAGATCATTGACGGGCCAGCATTTCTGAGGGGCGGGGCCAGCGCGCGCGGATTGTGGGTGGGGCAGGTTGCCGGTGGGGTGTGGGTTGGTTCGGTTAGTGGGTGAGGAGGGGGAGGGTGGGGCCTCGGTGGCGGGCTACGGAGCCGTAGCGGGCGTCCAGGCGGAGCCAGGTTCGGGTGGTGCGGACGCGGACTATTTCGGTGGGGGTTATGTGGTGGGGGGCGGGGCGGTCGCCGGAGTGGGGGATGAAATCCATGGCGGTGAGGGCGAAGACTACTCGCATGGGGACTTCGACGTGTTCGTCGTTGCCGGTCACGGTGAGCACCGTTTGGTCCAGGAGGGAGGCGGGTGGGCCGTGGCTGCTGCCGTGTTCCTCGGCCAATTGCGCGCCGCGCTCGGCCAATTCGACGAGGGTGCGGGCAGGGACGTCCTCGACGTGCGCGAAGCCGGTGGTCGGCGGCAGTGCGGCGCGCCATGCCGAATCCATGGCGAAGCCGAGGTCGATCGGGCCGCCCGCGCCCGGACCGGTCAGCCCGGACAGCAGCACGTCGCCGCCGACGGTCACATCGTCGACGCCCAGGTCGGCCAGCACGGTGCGCACCGCCAGCGCCTCGAAACCCGTTGCGACCCACGCGGATACGTACCGGTCGCCGCGTCGCCGCAACCGGACGACCGCGGCCGGGTCCATGCGGACGGCGCGGCCGACGAAGGTCGCCAGGTTCTCCCGCTCGGCCGGATCGGGAATCCGCAGCACCCGGCTGTCGGAGTACTCGAACGTCATCGCGTCGTTGTCCGTTGTCCCGCAGTCGAACTCGCGCTCAGTCGACCTTCCAGGTGGCGAGGTATTCGCGCTCGGCGTCGGTCAGCCGGCGCAACCGCTGGGAGTCGATGTCGAAGGCGGCGAGCTGCGTGGTCGCCAGGACCGCGGGCGGCGAATCCGGAGACGAGCCGTTGGCGCGCACCTCGTAACCGATGGTGAAGTCCACGGCGCGCAGCTGCGTGATCCACATGGCGACGTCGAGCGGGGTGTCGTCGTGGCGGAGCTGGTGCTTGTAGCGCACGTGCAGGTCGGCGAGCACGCAGCCGGTCCGCAGCTGCTCGGTCGGGCGGCCGACGTCGAACAGCCACGGAATCCGGGCCTCCTCCAGCAGCGTCACCATGCGGGCATGGTTGATGTGCTGGAAGGCGTCCATATCCGACCAGCGCACCTCGACCTTGCTGTGGAAGCGCTTGGGCAGCACGACGGATCGGGACACCGTCCCGTTACCGTTCACCGAACCGACACTCGTCACGCGAAACCTCCGATCGGGTTGCCGCCCGCGCGCCTGTCGCGGGCGGCCGGGCCGTTCGGCTACCCAGTATGCCGGGACCGACCACGAGCCGTCGTCCGGGTCGTGGTCGGTCCCGCGTCACGCGCTATGCCCGAGCCGTCAGTGCAGGCCCTCGGTCTGGGCCCCGACGCCGCTCACCATGCTGCGCACCTGACGCGCCGCCACCGACAGCGTCGCCAGATCGTGCTTGCCGGACTGGAACAACTCCGCCAGAGCCGAGCGGGCGCGGCCCAGCCGGGACTGGTTCTTCGACTCCCAGTACGCGATCTTCTCCTCGGCGGTCTCCTCCGGGTCTCCGGCGGAGAGCACGTCGAGGGTCAGCGAGCGCAGCGAGGCGTACATGTCGTCGCGCAGCGCGAGCCGGGCCAGCGAATGCCAGCGGTCACCGCGTTCGAGATGGCTGACCGCCTGCAACAGCCAGTCGATCTTCAGGTGCTCGTTGAGCGCGTAGTACAGCGCGCCCACCTCGTCCCCGCTGCGATCGGTGATGTCGGCGATGTCGACGACGTCCATGAGCGGGAACAGATTCAGCAGCCCGAACACCTCGGTCGCCAGCTCCGCGGGCGCGCCGCGGGCGATGAGCTTCGCCGACTGCTCCTGGAGGGTGTCGATGTGGTGGCCGCGCAGCCAACCGGGCACCTTCGGCGCCAGCTCCCGCACCGCACCGCTGTAGCGGTGGATCTCCGCGCCGACCGCGATCGGCTGCGGCCGGTTGGTGAGCAGCCAGCGCGAGGCCCGGTCGAGAGTGCGCTTGGTCTCGAGCTCCAGCTCGTCCTTGACCGCGACGGTCACGTCGGCGGTGCGGATGCGCTCCCAGATCGCGTGCAGGTCGAAGATCTGGCTGACCGCCGCGAACGCGCGCACCGAGTCGGTGGTGGTGGCGCCGATCTCCTCGTTGAGCCGGTGCGCGTAGGTGATGCCACCGAGGTCGACCATCTCGTTGACGATCATGGTGGTCACGATCTCGCGACGCAGCCGGTGCTTCTTGATCGCGGCGCCGAAGCGCTCCCGCAGCGGTGTCGGGAAGTACAGCGGCAACCGGGCCGAGAAGTGCGGGTGGTCGGGCAGATCGGAGTCCAGCAGATCGGCCTTCAGCGTCAGCTTCGCGTGCGCCATGAGATTCGCCAGCTCCGGTGACGTCAGCCCGCGCCCCTCCGCCAAGCGCTGCTGCATGTCCGCATCCGACGGCAGCGCCTCGAGCTCGCGGTCCAGGCCGCGCTGCTGCTCGAGCTCGTCGATCAGGCGCATGTGCACGTTCAGCATCCGCGGCGCCTCGGTCCGCGACATTCCCATGAGGAAGTTCTGGGACACGTTGTCGAACAACACCAGCGCGGAGACCTCGTCGGTCATCGACGCCAGCAGCGGATTGCGGTCGGCGGGCGCCAGCTCGCCGCTGGAGACCACGCCGTCGAGCAACACCTTGATGTTGACCTCGTGGTCGGAGCAGTCCACACCGGCGGAGTTGTCCAGCGCGTCGGTGTTCATCTTGCCGCCGCTGCGGCAGAACTCGATGCGGCCCAGCGCGGTGACACCGAGGTTGCCGCCCTCGCCGATCACCTCGACCCGCAGCTCGTTCGCGTTCACCCGGACCGCGTCGTTGGACTTGTCGCCCACGTCGCCGTGCGATTCGGTGCTCGCCTTGATGTAGGTGCCGATGCCGCCGTTCCACAGCAGCTGCACCGGGGCCTTCAGGATCGCGCGGATCAGCTCCGGCGGCGACAGCGCGGTGATGTCGTCGGCCAGCCCCAGCGCCTGCCGGGCCTGCGCGCTGACCGGGACCGCCTTCACCGTGCGGTCCCACACGCCGCCGCCCTCGCTGATCAGCGAGGCGTCGTAGTCGGCCCACGACGACCGGGGCAGCGCGAACATCCGCTGCCGCTCCCGGAACGACCGCGCCGCATCGGGATTCGGGTCCAGGAAGATGTGCCGGTGGTCGAACGCGGCCACCAGCCGGATGTGTTCGGACAGCAGCATGCCGTTGCCGAACACGTCACCGCTCATGTCGCCGATGCCGACGACGGTGAAGTCCTGGGTCTGGGTGTCGATGTCCATCTCGGCGAAGTGCCGCTTGACGGCCTCCCACGCGCCCTTGGCGGTGATGCCCATGGCCTTGTGGTCGTATCCGGCCGACCCGCCCGACGCGAACGCGTCGCCGAGCCAGAAACCGTACTGCTGCGCAACGTCGTTCGCGATATCGGAGAACGTCGCGGTGCCCTTGTCGGCGGCCACCACCAGATAGGTGTCGTCGCCGTCGCGGCGGATCACCCGCGCCGGCGGCAGCACCGTGCCGGTGGCGTGGTCGACATTGTCGGTGACGTCGAGCAGGCCCGAGATGAAGGTGCGGTAGCAGGCCACGCCCTCGGCCTGCAGCGCCTGCCGGTCGACGGCCGGATCACCGGTGCCGGCCGGGGGATGCTTCACCACGAAGCCGCCCTTCGCGCCCACCGGCACGATCACCGCGTTCTTCACCGCCTGCGCCTTCACCAGGCCCAGGATCTCGGTGCGGAAGTCCTCCAGGCGGTCGGACCACCGCAGGCCGCCGCGCGCGACCGGGCCGAACCGCAGATGCACGCCCTCGACCCGCGGCGAGTACACGAAGATCTCGAATTGCGGCCGCGGCTTGGGCAATTCGGAGATCTCGCGCGGCTCCACCTTGATCGACAGGTACGGCCGCGGCTGCCCCTCGGCGTCGGTGACGTAGTAGTTCGTGCGCAGCGACGCCTTCACCAGGCTGAGGATGGCCCGCAGGATGCGGTCGGCGTCCAGGCTCACCACGTCGTTGATGCGCTCGCCCAGCGCGGCCTCGAGCTCGCTCGCCCGCTCCTGCGACGCGGAGTCCGGGTCGAACATGGCCGCGAACAGGTCGACGAACAGCCGCGCCGCGTCCGGCGAGGCCAGCAGCACGCGCGCGATATTGGCCTGGCTGTACGGGAAGTCGGCCTGCTGCAGGTACTTCGAGTACGCGCGCAGGATCGACACCGCCCGCCAGCTCAGCCCGGCCCGCAGCACCAGTTCGTTTAGCGCGTCGGCCTCGGCGCGGCCCGACCACAGCGCGTCGAACGCCTCGGTGAACCGCTCGCGCAGCCCGCGCTCCTGGGCGTGCAGGACCTCGAGCCGCTCGGTGGTCTCGACCAGCTCGGCATCCATGTTGCGGTCCAGCGACTTTCGCAACAGGTCCGGGCGCGCCTGCAGGCCGAAGTCGTAGATCCAGCCCGCGCTGCCGTCCTCGAAGTCCAGCTGGTAGGGCCGCTCGTCGACGACCTCGACGCCGAGACTCTGCAGCAGCGGCAGCACCTGGCTCAACGAGATGCCCTCGCGGATGTAGAGGGTGAATCGCCATGCGCCCGGGTCGGATTCGGGCCGCCGGTACAGGTGCTGGTCGATGTGGCCCTGCCCCAGCCGCTCCATCCGCATGATGTCGGCGAGCGCCCGGCTCGGCTCGAAGTCCTCCTTGTAGGCGTCCGGCAGCGCGGCCGAATACCGTTGCACCACGGCGGGATCCAGCAGCGCCGAGGTCGCCGAATCGTCGCGCAGGTGGTCGGCCCAGGTGCGGCTGGCCTCGGCCAGCAGCCCCTGGATACGCAGCCGGTTGGCCTCCGACGCGTCCACCGGGGTGCCCGGTTCGGGCAGGCGCACCGTGAAATACACGCTGGCCAGCTCGCTTTCGGACACGCGCGCCGAATAGTCGATGGACACGCCGCCCAGTTCGCGAACCAGGATGTCCTGCATCTCCAGCCGGACCCGGGTGGTGTAGCGGTCGCGCGGCAGGTAGACCATGCAGGCCACGAACCGGCCGTAGGAGTCCGAGCGCAGGAACAGCCGCACCTGCCGCCGCATGCCCACGCTGAGCACCGCGCCGGCGGTGCGCCGCATGGTCTCCACGTCGGAGGAGAACAGCTCGGTGCGCGGGAAGGACTGAATGACCTCGAGCATGGCCTGACCGGAGAACGAGTCCAGGTCGAACCCGCTGGCCTCGATCACCGACCGCACCCGGCGCTCGATGACCGGGATGTCGAGCACGTTCTCGTGCATCGCGGTCACGGTGAACACGCCGATGAACAGGTGCTCGCCGGTGACGGCGCCGGAGTCGTCGACCTCCGCGACGCCGATGAAGTACGGGTACACCGAGCGATGCACGGTGGCCGGGACCAGGCCCTGGGTGAGCATGAGCAGCGGGCGGTTGCCGCCGTTGACCGGCACCCGGAAGTCGGTGCCCACGTTGGGCCGCAGCACGCCGAGGCAGCTGTCGGAGTCCACGACGGACCGCGCGCCGCCCTCGGTGCGTTCGTAGCGCGCGTAGCCCAGCACGGTGAAGTGCCCATCGGCCATCCACCGCAGCAGGTGCGCGCAGTCGACGAGATCGGTTCCGCTGAACGGCGGGGTGCCGTTCTTGGCGGCCACCTCGAGCTCGTCGGCCAAGCGGTCCTGCACGGCGCGCATCGCCTCGGTGTCGCCGATGACCTGCCGCACGTCGGTGAGCACGTCGGGAATGCGGGCCTCGATCCGCGCCAGCAGATCGGCGCTGGTGGACGGATGCAGTTGCACGTGCATCCACGATTCGCGCAGCCCGCTCGCGCCGTTGCCGTCGACCTCGTGCGGGGCCGCGGACTGCAGTAGACCTTGCGCGTCGCGCGTCACTTCGAAGATCGGGTGGATCACCTCGCTGACGCTGATGCCCATGCGGCTCAGCGCCGACGCCACCGACTCCACGAGCAGCGGCATGTCGTCGGTGACCAGTTGCAGCGCGGCCCCGAGACCGGACCCGTCGTCCGGGTGATACACCCGCACGCGCGACTCCCCCGGCGAACGTTGCACGCCCAGTTCGATATGCCTGCGGAACACCTGGGTCGAATTCCCGGTGATCGCACAGTCGACGTCGCCGGCGTCCACGTGGCGGAAATATGCCTCCTCGAGGGTCGCGAGCTCGCCGCGCAAGCGCTCCGGCATGCTCGCGGCCCACGCCGCACTGGACAATTCGGACGAGACCGTCATTTTCTTCGCCAACTCCTCGGATTGGGTTCCGTAACAAAGTGACGCCGGAGTCGAGAGTAGCTGGGTGCCGCAGCAGCCGGGAAGGAATCCCTCCAAAGCCCCGGCCGCACCGCGCCATACGAACCTTCCGTTAGGTACGACCTCCCCGGCGCACCACCCGAATGGGCTGGTGATGCGCGATAGACATTGCACCGGTAGCGAATTGGCATGCGCCGCTCGGTAACGAAATCACACTGTTCGCTTATAAGTAACCGACGAGTAGCCGGTTCCTTGCTTGACAAACCCGGGCCTGGGCCGGAACCCAATTACGGTCCGATATACCGAGATTGGGGACCCCGGCCCTGCCGGACCGGCGAGCAATCAGTCGCGGGTCAGCTTGCGGTGGGTGACGCGGTGCGGACGCGCCGCCTCCGGACCCAGGCGCTCGATCTTGTTGGCCTCGTAGGCTTCGAAGTTGCCCTCGAACCAGAACCAGTCGGCCGGATTGGAGTCGTCGCCCTCCCACGCCAGGATGTGGGTGCAGGTGCGGTCCAGGAACCACCGGTCGTGCGAGATGACCACGGCGCAGCCGGGGAAGCTCTCCAGCGCGTTCTCCAGCGAGCCCAGGGTCTCCACGTCGAGGTCGTTGGTGGGCTCGTCGAGCAGGATCAGGTTGCCGCCCAGCTTGAGCGTCATCGCCAGGTTCAGCCGGTTGCGCTCACCGCCGGACAGCACGCCGGCCGGCTTCTGCTGGTCCGGGCCCTTGAAGCCGAACGCGGAAACGTAAGCGCGCGAGGGCATTTCCTGGTTGCCGACCTGGATGAAGTCCAGGCCCTCGGAAACCACCTGCCACACCGTCTTGTTCGGGTCGATGCCGGCGCGGTTCTGGTCGACGTAGCTCAGCTTCACCGTCTCGCCGACGCGCACGGTGCCGCTGTCGGGCTGCTCGAGGCCGACGATGGTCTTGAACAGCGTCGACTTACCGACACCGTTGGGGCCGATGACACCGACAATGCCGTTGCGCGGCAACGTGAACGACAGATCCTTGATGAGCTGCCGGTCGCCGAAGCCCTTGTCCAGGTGCTCGACCTCGACCACGACATTGCCCAGGCGCGGGCCTGCCGGAATCTGGATCTCCTCGAAGTCCAACTTCCGCATCTTCTCGGCCTCGGCCGCCATCTCCTCGTACCGGCCGAGGCGGGCCTTGTTCTTGGCCTGGCGGGCCTTGGCGCCCGAGCGCACCCAGGCGAGCTCGTCCTTGAGGCGCTTCTGCAGCTTCTGGTCCTTCTTGCCCTGGACCTCGAGACGCTCGGCCTTCTTCTCCAGGTAGGTGGAGTAGTTGCCCTCGTACGGGTAGGTGCGGCCGCGGTCGAGCTCGAGGATCCAGCCCGCGACATTGTCGAGGAAGTACCGGTCGTGAGTGACGGCCAGCACCGCGCCCTCGTACTGGGCGAGGTGCTGCTCGAGCCAGAGCACGCTCTCGGCGTCGAGGTGGTTGGTCGGTTCGTCGAGCAGCAGCAGATCGGGCTTGCTGAGCAGCAGCTTGCACAGCGCCACGCGGCGGCGCTCACCGCCGGAGAGATTGGTGACCGGCTCCTCGGGCGGCGGGCAGCGCAGCGCGTCCATCGCCTGTTCCAGCTGAGAGTCGATGTCCCAGGCATTGGCGTGGTCGAGCTCCTCCTGGAGCTTGCCCATCTCCTCCATGAGCTCGTCGGAGTAGTCGGTGGCCATGAGTTCGGCGATCTCGTTGAAGCGGTCGAGCTTCACCTTGATCTCGCCGAGGCCCTCCTCGACGTTGCCGCGAACGGTCTTGTCCTCGTTCAGCGGCGGCTCCTGCTGGAGGATGCCGACGGTGGCGCCGGGCGCGAGCCACGCCTCGCCGTTGTTCGGCTGGTCGATGCCTGCCATGATCTTGAGCACGCTCGATTTACCGGCGCCGTTCGGACCGACGACGCCGATCTTGGCGCCGGGGAGGAAGTTCAAGGTCACATCGTCGAGGACGACCTTGTCGCCGTGCGCCTTGCGAACCTTGCGCATCTGGTAAATGAACTCTGCCATGTAGGAAATCCTATCTGTGACGCGCTGCGTCTCCGTTCAGGGTGGCGACGGGGACGAGGCGAGGCTATTCCCTCGTCATCCCGCCTCGGCGGGGGCCGGGACGCGCGGCTCGGCGGGGTCTGATTCGACGGTCACGCGCACGGCGGCCTCGCCGTCAACGGATGTGCGGTCGAGAGAGTTCCGGGGGCCGGGGCGGCGCAGGACCGGAGCCGAGCAGCGGCCCAGATCCGGGCCGAGCGCGGCGGCGCGCAGCTCCAGGTCGTGGCGCTGGACGCCGTCGCGGGTGCGATACTCGGTGGTGCGCAGGTGCCCGTAGGCGATGATCGGGTCGCCGCGCTGGAGCGAGGAGTCGACGCCCTCGACCAGCCGCCGCCAGCAGGTGACGGTGAGGAACAGGGTGCCGCCGTCGACCCATTCGCGGCTGCCGGGGTCGAACCGGCGGGACGTGCTGGCCATGCGGAAGGTGACCACCTGGTCCCCGCCGGGCAGGCTGCGCCGCACCGGATGCGACACGACGTTGCCGATGACCGCGGTATGCGCCTCGTACATGATTGCTCCCCTTGACAATTCACCGCCGCGACGGTGGGTGCAGACTGGTCCCCGCGGTCCCCCGAGCCGCTTCCCTTCGGTTCGGGGGACACGTCCAAGCCTGATCGATCCGGCGCCCCCGCGACAGTCGCGATCGGAGATTGTGGATGAATTTCCCAACTGTGAACAGAGATCGTTCCATAACGCGGGGAGGCGCGGCGGGCGGCCGCCGCTCAGTGCCGGGGTTGCGTCGACCGCTCGGCTCCCACGGGCCGCCCGCCGCGCGACCGGTACGGCGAATTACTCGGAACGAGCTGCACGGCAAGCAGTATCACCGCGCCGATGACAATTCCGAGGCGGGTATCCGGCTGCGCCAGCCCGCATACCGCGGCGGCCCCGACGACCAATGCGCACACCAGCGTGACAATGGCGCGCTTGGAATGTCCCTTCTCCGCGTCGACGGCCGAGAACACCGCCGATGCGAGCGCCGCGACCGCGACGGCGGCCATGAGAATCTCCATGCCACTCACCCATTTCCGAACGGTGTACCGCCTGCGAGCTTCTGCCCTGTCGGTGGATCCTCGAAATGGCATCCTAATCCCGCGCGACGGGTAAACGCCGGATTGACAGCGCGGAAACGAGCGAATTATTACAGCGTTCCCAAATCCGTATTGGCCCCGCACAATACGATGACCGGGCGCTCCCCCACCGCGGGCACGTACATGCCGCTCTGAATCGCCGCCAGGGCCGTCGCGCCCGCGGGCTCGACGACGATGCGGAATTCGCGCCACAGATATTCGCGCGCCATGGCGATGGCATCGTCGGAGACCAGGACCGAACCGACGCCGTAGCGCTGGGCCAGTTCCAGGGGAATGTCGCCGATCCTGGTGGCGCCCAGGGCATCCGCGGCGATGGTGTTGACGGGGACGTCGACCGGGCGGCCCGCGGTCAGGGCGGCGTTCAGGGTGGGCGCGCCCTTGGGCTCCACGCCGACGACCCGGCCGCGCGCGCCGAACGCGGCGGAGATGCCCGCGGCCAGCCCGCCGCCGCCCACCGCGACCAGCACCGGCGGGCGGCCGCGGACCTGGCGCTCGATCTCGAGACCCACGACGCCCGCACCGGCGACCACGGCGGGCAGCTCGTAGGCGTGCAGCTGGAGCGCCTCGCGCTCGGCGGTGAGCTCGTCGGCGTACCGGTGGGCGTCGGCGTATGTCGTTCCGTACCACAGCACTTCGGCCCCGTAGGCCCACATGGCGGCCACCTTGGTGTGCGGCGCGGACTCGGGCACCACCACCGTGCACGCGCGGCCCCGCACCGCGCACGCCAGGGCCGCCGCGATTCCGGCATTGCCGCCGGAGGCGATGACCACCGGGCGATCGTCCGCGGGCGTCTCCAGCAGCGCGTTGAGGCTGCCGCGCACCTTGAACGTGCCGCCGTGCTGCAGGTGTTCGAGTTTGAAGGTGACCTTGACCGGACCGGCCGGACCGGTCACCTCGGTGTGGAAGACCGGGGTGACCCGAATGTGCCTGCCCAGGCGCAGTTTCGCCGCGCGCACATCCGATCGGTACAGCCGCCTGATCCGTCGCGACGCGGGCGCGTCGGTCACGGCCGGACCTCCCGGTCCCGCTTGGCCAGTTCGGCGTACATGGCGTTGTGGCGGGCCAGGTCGGCGTCGTGATCGCGGTCGGCGGCCCGGTCGAGTCGCTGGGCCAGGCGCTCGTCGCTGCGCGACCACTGGATCAGCAGCGCCAGCATCACCACCACGAGCGGAATCTCGCCGCTGGCCCAGGCCAGGCTGCCGCCGGTGTGCTGGTCGCCGAGCAGGTCGCTGTTCCAGCCGAGGCCGAGCGAGCGGTAGAACCAGCCGCCCATGACCGTCGTCATGCTCATCAGCGAGACCCCGAAGAAGGCGTGGAACGGCAGCGACCCGAACACCATGCCGACCTTGGTGAGCGACTGCACCTGCCGCGGCTTGGGGTCGATGCCGAGCACCACCCAGTAGAACAGGTAGCCCGACAGCAGGAAGTGCACATTCATCGCCAGGTGCGCGCCGTGCTCGTCGAGGACCTTGTCGAAGATGCCGCCCAGATACAGCGCGTAGAAACCGGCGATGAAGAACACCGACGCCACCACGGGCTGAGTCATGAAGCGCGACACCGGATTGTGCACCGCGGCCAGGACCCACTCGCGCGGCCCGGGCGGGGCGTCGCGACCGGCGGCGGGCAGGGCGCGCAGCGCCAGCAGCACCGGGCCGCCGAGCGCGAACAGGATGGGCGCCAGCATCGACAGCAGCATGTGCTGGGCCATGTGCACGCTGAACATGGCCGGGGCATAACGGCCGACGCCGGTGCTGGTGGCGATCAGCAGCACCGCGCACCCGGCGAGCCAGGAGATGGTGCGGCCGACCGGCCACGTGTCACCGCGCGCCCGCAGCCGCCGCACCCCGGCCAGATACAGCAGCGCCAGCACGATCGCGAGGGTGCCGAAGATCAGGTCGAAGCGCCAGTCGAACAGGATGCGGGCGACGGTCGGCGGACCGGCCAGGTTGTAACCCAACTCCACCTCGGCCGGGGTCGGGACGCGCCGCAGATCCGGCGGCGGCGTGCGGCCCAGGCCCACCGCGAGACCGAGTGTGGCGGCAAACACCAACACCTCGACCCCGGCATAACGAATGAGGGCGGCGCGGTCGTTCGGGTCGGCCGCGAGCGCGGGAACGGCCTTGCGGCGCTGCACGAATCCGATGACGCCGAGCACGCACAGCGCGAGCGTCTTGGCGAGGACGAGGCGGCCGTAGGTGGTGGTGAGCAGGTCGCTCCACGGCACCCGCACCCACGCGTTGAGCACGCCGCTGATCGCCACCGTCACGAACGCGCACGTCGCGACGATCGAGAACCGCCGCGCCGCCAGGGCCGTGTGCGCCCCGCCGCGCAGCGCGTGGGCGAGCACCGCGAACAGGCCGCCCACCCACAGGGTCATGCCGACCAGGTGCAGGATCAGGCTGTTGGTGGCGACGTCGTGCGAGCCGCCCGAGGACGAGTGCCCGGTCAGCGCGACCGGCATCAGGCACAGCAGCGACCACCAGAACAGCACCGGCGTCCAGCCCCAGCGCAGCGCGATCCGGCAGCCGATCGCCAGCGCGATCGCCATGAAAGCCGTTGCGCGCCAGGAACCGGCGACCTCCACCTTTCCGATCGCGTCCCAGATCTGTTCCGGCCGAAGGATACTGCGCACAGGTTGCCCGGTGGTGTCCGACAGCGTCAGCGGAATCAGCAGGATCGCCGAGCCCGCCCACACCAGGGCCGCGATCCCGGCCCGGCGTAACGCCCGGTATCCCCCGACGTCGAGCAGCCCGTTGCGCTGCGGCGGGGTCAGGAACGCGGCGAACAGCAGCGAGCCGATCGCCAGCGCCGCGGACAGGTCGGCCACGGCACGGACCGCGGGCAGGCCGTAGGTGGTCAGCGGCCCCGGATCGGGAATCCCGAGCAGCGTCAACGCCTGCGCCGCCGACAAACCCACGACCAGTGGCGCGACCAGCGCCGCCATCGCCACCGCGAACACGACCAGCACCGGGAACGTCGATGCGGGCTCCGACCGACCGGCCTGGCTGTCAGGTTCGACGGACGGGTCCTGCGCTAACGACATAGCACTCAGGGTAGTTCGGTCCGGCGCCCACAACGGCCCCGCCCCGCCCCCGCTCCCCCGCCCCGATGTGACCCACCCGACAGGGCCACAGGTTGCTCGACGGCAACCAGGACGGACTTGGACGCTCGCTATAATCAATGAGCTGGACACCGTGCCGCGAACCCGGCATGGTGTGTGGTGCTCGCACCTCCCGTGCGATGCCCGCACTGCCTCCGTAGCTCAGTTGGATAGAGCAAGGGCCTTCTAATCCCTAGGTCGCAGGTTCGATTCCTGCCGGGGGCGCGACACAGAACTGCGACCCGCTAATCAGCGGGTTCGCACACCATTGCTCTGTGTTTCCGCTCGCATGCAGCTATAAACATCCCATGAATCATGCTGGCCGCAGTCCGGGTGTCAGTGAGGCGCGCCTCCTCGGTAGCTATGCCTTGGGGTCTGTTGTGCGACCAGGACCGGCGCAACCCGTGATCAGCAGGGCGGATTGCCCCGACCCGACGACCCGAACATCTGCGCCGCACAGTCCACGAGAACCTGGCCGCTCTCGGCCTCGAAGCGCTCTACGTGGTCAGCCTCCGGCTCGGCAATGCCATAGGGCCACAGCCCGGTTCACTCGCAGAGGATCTTCGAGACCTTGCTGAATTCCAGACAATCCCATACTTGTCGATCCATTCGCCGAGTGTTCGAGCTGGCCCTCGAACAGGCTTTCCCGAGAATGGTCAGTTCGACATCTTCGCGCGGGCTACACCCCAGGCGAAAGGATTGCCCTAGTTCGGTGGGCACGTGATCGAATACGTCCGCAGGACGCTCGCGGTGTCAGGTTGCAGGCCATGGGGCTGGAAGACCATGCTGGTGGTCGACGGGCCGACCGCCTGCCCAACTCACCGCGACGCTTCTGCGCCCGGTCACCGCTCGCGAAAGCCAGCACTCCCAATCGACCTTCGACCGGCTACCGAATGTCCTACATGCCATTGGCACTGTAGAACCGGTTGGCCAGCTGATCCGGCTGATCGGCCAAATCCTCAATCTCGGATACAGCCCACGCCTCTTCCATCGACCATTTTCTGTAGCGACTACGTGCCACATGACAAACCGGTCCGGACTGCGCATAGGTGTCTGCCGAATGAGGCACACACATCAAGGCGGCGTCCTCTGGATGCGAGTAACTGCACTCGGGGTACCACCTACCATGGATCACCGTGTTCCGCTCGTGCTTCACCGCCAGCACAAGGGGTCCGGGAAGCCCCGACCACTTCGCATCTCCGCCCACAGTTGCCATTCTGCTGAACTTCGTCTCCTGATGCTCCCCAATCACTCTGATACCGGTTTCTGTTTCGATCTTGCAACCCTGTAAAGGTGCAGTGCATCCGACATTCGGCTATTTCCGGACGTTCGTCCGACGCCGCCATGATCGGCCCACGTCGCAGATCTAGAACATGTTCTTCCAGAGAATCACCTGCTACCGCTGGCTCAGACTCTTCCCAATTCGTGCCGTACGGTCGGATTACGGGATCGGCCCGGTCATCAGGAGCTATCTCTTCCAAAGAGATAAAGAGAACATCCATTGTGTGCGATTTCCCGTACCGTCACGTTTCCGCAGCGTCCAATAAACCGAGCAACAATACTGGGCATATCGGCACGGGTGTGCACGAATCGCAGCGTATAGAGTGAACGCCCGACCGCACATTACGGTAGGCCAACACCGAAGCTCAGGACAACGAGTGCCAGTTGATCCACGGGCGTGGGCCGTGGCGACCTTGGATGCAGGCCAAGCGGTGCAAGGCTTGTTCGTGGTCGACTGGATTGGTTGTCGCGGTTTGGACGGCCATGGTGGTCATCCGAAATTCACGGATGTCACGGAGCAGGTTGAACCCTTCCCATGCCCGTACGCATCGCAGAACTTTTGGTAGTCCGCGGCAGTGATCCAGCCAAAGGACGTGTGTTTGATCGCGGTGTGGACAGTGCCCCATTCCGGAGGGCCGAACGAGGTTCGTTCCAAATCGAGGAACACGATGGCGCCGTCCTCGGTGGCCACGACGTTGCCGATCCAGGCGTCGCCGTGTATCACACACCAAGGCAAACCGGTGGGTCGATGGCTCCATCGTCGGCGTAGTTCGGTGAGATGTGTTCGCATCCAGGCGCGGTCGTGTGCGGTGAGGAATTGTGCGGATTCGATTCGCTGGTCCAGCCGGACGAAGGGGTCCAGGTCGCAGAGGTCGAAAGAGGCCGGGCGTGGGAGGTTGTGGAGTCGGCGCAGGGGCGTAGGCGACCTGGACGGGGGCTCCGGGGTGGTGGGTTGGGAGTTCGTGCCAGAAGGTGACCGCGCGGTCGTCGACGACCACGGGCTGCTCGATATCGGCGATGGCCCGAACGGCCGGAATGCTCGAGGTTTCCAGCCACCGAGAAACCTGGACCTCGCGGTGGGCAGCAGCCCGCTGACCCGGTCGAGTGATGCGCGCGATCACCCCCTTCGGCAGCCGATAGATGGCGTTCTCACCGATCCGCATCAGGGTGACGTCGGTGGTGTCAAGCCCGGCTTGGGCGCAGGCGCGGACAAGAACGTTCTGCAGGATGGTGTCGGCGGTCATGTGTGGGCCAGAACGGTGTCAATACGGTTGGACAATGCGGTTACCTCCGAGGTCCGAGTGTGGGCGGTGAGAATCTGGAGCTCGCGCAGGTCGTCGGCGGCTAGGCGGGAACGCAAGTTGCTGAGGTCGGTGACAGCGTTCGTGCCGATGGCGGCGGCTTCGGCGGGGTCACCGGTGAGCATGAGTAGTGAGGCGAGTTTGGTGGCGGAAATGCCGCGGGAGCGTTTGAACAGGTCGCCATGACCCGCGACTGCGGCAGTCAGTCGGGTGCGGGCGGCCGTGATGCAGTGGCCGTGGACGGCCAGGTCGTAGAGGGCGTGCCCGGTGTCGCCGTGGTGCTGGGCGAGATCGTAGTAGGCCATCCAGGTCGGGTCGTTGGCGAGGCTAGCGTGGGTGAATGCGTCGTCGGCGTGCCCGACCGCGGTCAGTGTGTCTTGGACCAAGCCCTGCTTGGCGCAGGCGCGGGCTTGGGCTGTGTAGAGCATGGCTCGCTCGGTGGCAGTGAGCCGATCCGCTCGTTCCGGGGCCCTCGCGATGTCGGTGAGTCCGCCCTCCGGGTCGCGGCACCAGATCGCTTGCCGCGCACGCGACGACAGTACCTTCGCGCACAGATCCCAGTCACCGGCAGCTTCCGCGCAGGACAAGGCCAACGCGAACATGCGTCGCGCGTCGGCGTGATGGTAGGAGTCGAACGCCATGAATGCACCGGCGTGCGCGAGAAACCCGACCGCCGCGAACAACTCGCGCCGGTACTTCGGCGCGCACCTGGAGGTGAGCAAGCCTTCGGCGTAGGCGACCTGGGTGGCGACTGCCTCGCGCACGAGGCCGCCGCCGTAGGTGTGGTCCATCGAGGTGAACACCGCAGCGGCGGTATGTATCCGGCCGATCTCGTCCGGCCCGACCCGCGGCGGAACAGCGACCTTCGCGGCGACTTGCCGGTGCGATCCGACCACGACAGCAGCGGCGGCAAGGGCTGCGGCATGCAGGAAGTCGTGGCGGTCCACATCCACGAGCGTATCGGCAGTGTTCTCGCCGGTGAGTAGTTCGCGGAACCGTGCCCGCTCGGCGTCGGTGGCGCGGGCCAGTGCGATATCGAGCAGTTGTTGTGTGGTGGGGCGCAATATGATTGATCGGCCGCGGGAGTGCCATTTGGTGATGGCGCTCGGATCGACGCCGAGTTGCGCGGCGAATTCACGAACCGATTGACGGGTCGCTGTCTGAAGAGCGGTTGCTTCGAATCCGGTCCAATCCCGCCCCAAGATCATCGTGTGCGTTTCCTGCGCGAGCTGCGGTAGTCACACGCTAGTCGCACGGTAGCCATACGGCGGGCTGTTCCGTCGAATACTTCTGTGCGAGAGAGTCGTACCACGATTGTCAGCGACGAGGGGGGTGAGACCAATGATGAAGCGGGTGCTCGGGTCGACCGGGATCGAGGTGTCGGGTCTCGGCTCGGTAGACGCCTTCTGCGCCCACCTGCACCGCGATCTCGATGAACCGACCATCGAAATCCCCCGCCCTACAACAGAATCCGCCGCCAAAGCCACAACCGGCGGCAAACACCGATCACACGACTGAGCCGGTCGGCAGCCACGACGGCTTGATAGTCACGGCCGCGGCCGCACTGCTCGATACCGTCTGCACTGGCCTCGACGTCCGGCAAACGTACGGCGACGTGCCCACCGGCAGGATTCCGCACCGATCTCGATTGGCTGGGCACGCATTGCTCGACCTACGCCGGTGCGCGACACCGACCTGTCCTGACACCCGCACGCCCGCAGCCGCCGGAAAGGGCATCGGAGGTTCCTGCCGACGGCTGCGAGCCGTATCCGACCGGCACGGTCGACCACTCCGTTCCCAGCCACTGTCGCTACCCGACGGCGACCAGCCGCGACGGCGATCACGGCAACCGGTCCGGGATGTCCCGCAGCTCACCGAAGAACCCGACCACCGCACCCGCGGAAGGAGGTTCGAAAACGGGCTCTTATCGCCGTAGAAGGTAGGTCGGGTCGTGGGAGCAGATGATCTCGGCGTCGGGATGCATGGCCAGCTCGCGCAGTCGGGCGAGGTTGTCCAGACGGCTCTTTCGATCGGTTTGCGCGATGGCTTGAAACGCTGCGAGCAGTGGCGGACAGCGCTGCTCGCCGCTGATTTGGGTGTGGGAGAAATAGCTGTCTCCCGCATGTAGTAGCCATCGGGGTGCGTTACGGCGTCCGGTGTCTATCGCCACGCCGCAGTGACCGCGGGTGTGGCCGGGGAGGGGGACGGCCAGGATCGTCGGCGGCAGGCCATGCAGTGGATGCACATCGTCGAATCCGAACCAGCGCCCTCCGTCGAGATCGTGCGCGACCCAGAGGGGGTCATGGGCGAATTGTCCACGGACGTAACGGCTACGTTCGATCGCGGTCGCGGGATGACGGGCGGCGATCAGTTCGGTAGCACTGACATGAACGTACGCATTCGGAAAGTCTCGTATACCGCCAGCGTGGTCCAAGTCGAGGTGCGTCAGCACGATATGCCCGACATCGTCGGTGCGGTAACCGAGTTCGACGATCTGCCGGGCGGCGGTTTCGGTGATGTCGAGTCGCGGCCGCAGCAGTGCCCGCAGAAGCGGGCTTACTGCCGAACGAGCACCAGCCGTATCGTCGGTTCCCAGACCTGTATCGACGAGGATGAGTTCGGGCCCGGTGTCGACGAGCAAACAATGAGTCACCATCCGTACCACACCGAGTCCCGTGCCTGAAGAGGACACCAACCGGCCACCGCGCGGGGCGAACGTGCTGCAGTTGAGGTGGTGGATACGCATGGCTCGTCCGTCCAATCACTACCTGACGGTCATCGATCGAGCCCACGCCTTGGTCGAGCGCTTCGGCCGGGTCGCCGCCTGCGGGGTGGGGAACCGTCACGGTGAGTCCTGTGACGGGCAGATGGTGCCGTGCCCGGTATTGCCCAGGCCGCGAATACCGCGAGCGTGGCAAACTCCGGCGCCGCCCAACGACAAAGACACCGGCCGACCCATGGCGCCGGACAGTGCACACGCCAATGAGGCCGTGGTGAACAACGCGATCACCGCGAGGAACAGCCGCTGTCGGCCGAGCCGGCCCCATCGTGGCAATGGTCAGCAACAGGCAGGCCAACGGCGGCGTATACGCATCGATCGCCCGCTGCGACCTGCGCAGCGACGCCCCGAACGAGGACTGGATGCTCGGTAGGGCCACCGCGACGATCGTCGTGTCGAGCATCAGCATGTGCACTGCCGCGCACACCATAACCAGCGGCAACTCACGTCGCGCCGCGGTCGACCGGCGATGCGACGACGGGTACCGAAGCGATGCGACATACCTGGGGCGACATACCTGGGACACGACTCCGCCTTTTCGTGGATTCACGCCTCTGATCAGGATCTCGTACACTATGAGACGTATTATGTCTCCATGTCTCAGGACACTAGCATTCGAACGGCAACCTCAGCAAGGGGCCGCGCTTTCGGGGTCCGACGAGGACGCGGCCGGGATCACCGGTTCGGCTTGTCGGAGTCGAGCGGTTCGGATGCGCCTTGCCTGCAACCCGTCTTGGTGCTAGCGTTCGAGACTATGAGACATAATATGTCTCAGTTGTATATAGCCGGATGGGGACGCCCATGACGGTCCTGGCAGAACGCACCGATCCGAAAACGAGGGATAGATGCAACTTCCCCGTTCGCTGGCGCGATTCAACAAAAATGTCAGCAACCGACTGCAAAAGAACTGGGCGTGGGTGATACCACCGTGGGCGATCGTTGTCCACCGCGGGCGGCGTTCGGGCCGGCCGTACCGCACTCCGGTGTTCGCATGGAAATCGCGCGGTCGCATCGTGATCGCCCTGTACTACGGCACACGTTCCGATTGGGTCCGCAATGTAGTGCACCAGGAAGCGGCTTCGATCCAACGGCTCGGTCACACCCGGGCAATGCTCGCGCCACACATCGTCGATCCCGCCGATACCGATGAACTCGGGCCCGTTGTTCGCCTGCTCATCCGCCCCGCGGAACAGGCTCTCGTCGCAGACCTTGTCAAGCCGGGCTCTTCGTCGCATTCGGAAGGAAATTCACCATGGTGACAGACATGGCATCCAGGAAACGTGATTTCAGCGGGAAGAAGGTCCTCATCACCGGCGCGGCCAGTGGGATCGGCCGGTCCACCGCGGTCGCCATGGCGCGCAGGGGGGCGCATCTCGCGTTGACCGATATCAACGACTCGGGCCTGCAGGAGACGATCGCGCTGATCACCGACGCGCGCGGCATTGTCGGATCCTGTGCAGCACTGGACATTTCCGACCACGACGCGGTCGCCGCGTTCGCGCGGGACGTACACTCCGCCTTCGGTAGCCCGGACATCGTGATGAACATCGCCGGACACGTAATCTTCGGCACGGTGGACAATCTCGAGTACCGTCATTGGAAATCCATGATCGACATCAATCTCATGGGCCCGATCCACGTCATCGAGAATTTCGTTCCCTCGATGATCCGCGCCGGCAACGGAGGTCACCTCGTCAACGTCGCGTCGGTGGCCGGGCTGATGGGACTGCCCTGGCACGCCGCCTACGGAGCCAGCAAGTTCGGACTGCGCGGCATCTCGGAGGTCCTGCGATTCGACCTGCGCCGCCACGGAATTCATGTCCACCTGGTCGTACCCGGCGCGGTGGACACGCCGCTGGTCGGCTCGATCGAGATTGTGGGCATCGACCGCGACAACCCCGAAGTCGCACGCCAACTCGCCCGATTCCAGCGATATGCGAAGTCGCCGGAACACGTGGCCGAATGCATCATCCAAGGTATCGAGAAGAACAGGTTCATGGTGTACACGTCCAACGACGTTCGCCTCGGCCACTGGATCGCACGAAAATTCTCGTTGCCGTACGAATTCGCCATGCGTGTCGCCAACGATCAATTCAACCAGGTCGCGCCGCCGGTCAACGTCCTGGGACCCGATCCGCTCCGACCGCAGCACGCCGAGTAGCAAGTATCGAGTTGTGAATCCTCTACCAGCCCAGGACAATCCGGTCGGTCCGCGCCTGGCTGACCCGCTCGCTCACCGGCCCGTCAGTGTGGTGAGTGTTCGTGTGGCGGCTTCGGCGATGAGTTGGTCGCTGGGCTGGGCGTTGTAGTCGTTGGATATGTCGGACATGATCGCCAGGACCAGCGGCGGAGTCGACGGTGGGTAGATGATGGCGACGTCGTTGGCTCGCCCGTAATCACCGGTGCCGGTCTTATGAGCGACCTGCCAGCTCCCGGGGACCGCGCCGCGGATGCGGCCGGTGCCGGTGGTGCTGCGCAGCAGCCAATCGGTAAGCAGGCCACGCTTCTCGGGCGACAGGGCGGTGCCGAGCACAGGGGTGCGGTAATCGGTGGCGAGTGCGCGGGGTGTGCTGGTGTCGCGTTCGTCGCCGGGAGCGTCTCGATTGAGCTCGGGCTCATAGTTGTCCATGGGGCTCCAGGGGTCACCCAGGGTGCGCAGATAGGCGGTCAGCGCGGCCGGGCCACCGATATCGTCGAGCAGCAGATTGCCCGCGGTGCCGTCGCTGTAGCGGATCGCCGCATCGCACAACTGCCCGATCGTCATGCCGGTGTCGACGTGCCGCTCGGTGACCGGGGAGATCGAGCGGATCTCGTCCCGGGTGAATGACACCCGAGTATCCAGGTGCGACAACGGGTTTCGGGACAGGACCGCCGCGGCGGCGAGCCCTTTGAACGTCGAACACATGGCGAACCGGTCGTCGGCCCGGTACGCGAGGGTGGCGCCCGTGCCGGTCGCCACCGCGAACACGCCGAGCCGCGCACCGTACCGACGCTCCAGTTCGGCCAGCGACGCAACAGGATCCGGCCGCGGCGGCGCCGCCGAACCTGCGGCCGTGGCGAGATACCCCGCCGTGGGAACCAGCAACGCCGCGGCGAGCATTCGCCGCCGAGCCTGACACTTCACTCCCGGACTGTCGAAGACGGAAACGGTTCACCCCATGCCGAAACAGCATGGGGTGTCTCGTGAACGGCCGGTCCGGACAGCGCACCGTGCGCGGATCATTCGGCGAGAACGGTTTTGGTCGAGTCGCTGGTGAGATGCCCTCGAATCGCAGTCGGAGCATGGTCGAGGTCCGCTAGGTCGGTGGTGACTCGCTCCGGCTGGAGCTTGCCTTCGCGCATGAGCTCGAGCACAGCCGGTATGGCGGTGCGTGCGTGGCTACGGGCGAGACGATAGGTCACATTGCGCCCATACATCAGCAAGGCGGGGATTCGCGCACTGCGGTTCCTCGAACCCAGGCTGGTGCAGGTGCCGTCGGGCGCGGTGTACCGAATCGCTCTCCGCAGGCCCGCGGGGGTGGCCGACGAATCGACGACAAGGGCTGCAGGTGGAAGCCCGCGAAGCTCGTTGGGCGCAAGCGCATTCATGCCTAGACGCTCGGCTTCGGCGCGAAGGTGCGCCCGATGATCGACAAAGTGGATGTTGCGAACACCCATGGCCTGGGCGACCAGTCCGGCGTACAGCAAGACGCTGGAGCTGAACGGTTCCCGCCGACCGATTTCCGACAGCAGCACAACGTGTGCATCCGAATCGCGTTGCAACATCGTGTCTACGTAGGGCGCAACGCTGCGGTAGCCGTCGGAGACGTTGTCGGCGACCGATGCGGCCGCCGCCGGATCGATGCCCTCGGGCAGGGCCACGAGCATGGCATCGGCGTACGGCACCGAGACCAGGTCGGAGATCACGCCACCCCAGTGGCCACCGGCAACGCCGAATCCATACATCGATAACGGTGGAACGCTGGCACAACTGCCGGTGTGACCGGATCGGCACGGAGAGCATGTGCCGCAGCTGATCTGAAACGGGACGACTACGCGGTCGCCGGGATGTACGGTGCGGACAGCCTCCCCGACTGACACGACCTCGCCGACACACTCGTGACCGAAGTGCATCGGCAACGGGTACGGGAACATACCCAGACCCATGGGCCGGTCGACATCACAGGTGGCCATCGCGATCGGATGCACGATCGCTCCACCGGGACCGGGGGGCGGCGGTGACGCAACGTCGCGCCACTGGACGCGTCCACCCGGGCCGACAACCAATGCCCGCATGCGTGGCCGCGTCGGCCGTCGTCGCTGTGCGAGGTGGTCTTGTGCCCCGTTACGTAGCCGCTGCCACCGCAGACCGGCATCGCGTTCCAGGGACACCGCAAGTCCGGTGGCCAATGCGGGGGCTACCGCCAGTCTGGCGTAATGCTCGGCGACGCTGCGTGGTCGATGCTGAGTCAAAGTCCGCTCCTTCGGTTGAGCCGAAAGCGATCCGCCGACGGTTGCCGCCTGGCCCGCCGATGCCTCGTCCGATCCTTGATTCTGAGACAAGTGATACATATTTAGACTCGATGTATCGTACAATAGCGCCACAGGAACCTATAGGGCAAGGAGAACATCTATGTCCGTGCTCGACATCCGCCGCGACGGTCCGGTCGTGACCGCCTCGTTGAACAATCCGCCGTTCAACTTCCTCACCGCCGAGCTCGTGTTCGAACTCGGACGGCTCCTCGACATGGTCGAGGCAGACCCCGGTGTCCGGGCCGTGGTCATCGCCAGCGCCGTACCGGACACGTTCATCAGCCATTACGACATCGCCGAGATCCTGCAGGGCGCCGAACGGGTCGGGTTGTCCCTCGGTCCGCGCCTGGTCGGCGTGGGTATACGCGCCGTCGACGCGCTACGCCGGATACCGGGCCTGCGCCAAGCCCTCGAACACACGCCGGCCGCCGGGATCACCGCGCTGCTGCGGTACCACGACGTCACCCGCCGCATGCGCCGCTCCAGCGCCGTGTTCGTCGCGGCCGTGTCCGGCATGGCCCTCGGCGGCGGCTGCGAACTCGCCCTCGCCTGCGACATCCGGCTGATGGCTGAGGGGCCCTACGGCATCGGCCAGCCGGAAGTCCTGCTGGGACTGTTCCCCGGCGGTGGCGGCACCCAAATCCTCACCCGCACCCTCGGGGTCGGCCGTGCCATCCAACTCGTCGTCGAGGGGAAACCGTTGTCCCCCATCGAAGCCCTCGAAGTCGGCCTCGTCCACCGCCTCGTGCGCGGTGAGGAACTCCTCGACGAGGCCCAATTCACCGCCGCACGCCTGGCCACCCGTGCTCCCGCCGCGGTCGAGGCGATCAAACGCGCCGTCTACCACTACGGCTCCCGGCCCATCGACAAGGGACTGGCATTCGAACGAGCGCGGTTCCTGTCCCTCGCCACCCGTCACGACACCAAGAACGCTCTCGGGACCTACGTCGGCCTGGTCGAACAGCACACGAACGGAGGACAGGGTGTCGTCACCTTCGCGGAGCAGCATCTACCCGACCTGCTCGCCGGAACCACCGCCGAATTCGTACCGTGAACCCACCGGGCTCCGTGCGGGGCGGGCGACCCTATGCTGAGATGTCCGAGACTTATTCAGGCTCGATGTCGGCCTGGGATCGCTGTTCGATAAGGAGGGCCGGTGTCCGAGGCCGTACTGCACACTCTGATCGCGAATCTCATCGCACCCGATGCGGAGTTGATCGCCCAGCTCGACAACGACGACGCGGTGACCACACGCATCCTCGCCGCCGCCTATGAGCAGGCGGCGACGGTCGGGTGGCGCCGCTCCACCATCGACGACGTGGCGCGCCGGGCTCGGCTGGGCCGCGCCACCGTCTACCGCCGGTTCTCTACCAAGCAGGAACTCTCCGACGCCGTGGTCCTCAACGAGGTGCGCAAGTATCTGGCAGGCAGCACCGCCGCGGTGTCGGCGCAATCCACCGTCGAAGACCGTATCGCTGAAAGCACCGCCTACACGGTGGAATTCCTGCGTAACCACCGCTTGCTTCGGCGGCTGCTCGAAACCGAACCCGAAACGATCCTGCCCAGCCTCACCACCGAAGCCGATCCACTGTTAGACCTCGCCCGGGAATTCTGCGTATCTGTCTGGCGGCGGGAACTCTACGGTGACAAGCCGATCCCCGGCGACCGGCTGCAGCACCTGCATACCGTCGCCGAACTGCACATCCGAATGACCCTGTCGTTCATCCTCACCAGCCGCTCGACAATCCCTCTCGACACCCCCGATCAAGCCCGCCACTTCGCCCGCACCTACCTCGCCCCCATGCTCGAACTCGGTTGAAAGGCAGCCGGTCAGGGAAATAAACTGCCCCGCCGACCAGCCGGGGCCATGGGGCGATACGTCCCAGGTCTCGACCGGCTGCACCTATGGGCTTGTCTATCTGGTGTACAACACGACCGGCGATCTGCTCGCCCGGGATGACACACGTGCGCTGCTTCGAAAACGCCGCACGTCACCTCGTCGACGACGTGCCCAGCATCCCCCGTGACGATCACGCCTGCCGACCCGGCACTACAGCGGCTGAATTCGTGTTGTCGCTGGGCTTGACGGCCGTGGCTGGTGGGTGGGGTACATCTGGTGGGTGCGGTATCCGCAAGGCGGTGGGCTGACCGCCGAGCGACGGATGTTGCGGGAGCGGTTGCGGCTGGAAGCCGCGGACGCTTTCGCCCGGGGCGAGGACAATGCGGTGATCGCCCACCGGCTGCGAGTCAGCGTGCGGTCGGTGCAACGGTGGCGCCAGGCGTGGGGATCGGCGGGGCGGGAAGCGTTGCGGTCCAAGGGCCCCGCGTCGCTGCCGTTGCTGTCCGACGAACAGTTCCAGGTACTCGAACACGAGCTGGCCAAGGGCCCGGCCGAGCACGGCTGGCCGGACCAGAAATGGACTCTGGCCAGGATCAAGACCGTGATCGGGCGCCGGTTCCACATCTCCTACACGATCAAGGGGGTGTCGTTGTTGTTGCACCGGCACGGGTGGAGCCGTCAGCAACCTGCCCGCCGGGCGGTCGAACGCGACGACGCGGCGGTCGCGACGTGGGTGAAGGACGTGTGGCCGCACGTAAAACCGCCGCGGCGGCGCTCGGAGCCTGGGTCGTGTTCGAAGACGAAGCCGGGTTCACGATGACGCCGCCGACCGCACGGACCTGGGCGCCACGCGGGCACACCCCGATCGTGCGGGTCCGGGGCCGAACCACCCGCCGGATATCGATCGCCGCGCTGACCTGCTACAAGCCCGGCCATCGGTCCCGGCTGATCTGGCGACCGTATCGGCACGACCGAAATAGTTCGGGCAGGAAGAGCTTCGCCTGGACCGACTACCGGGACCTGCTCATCGCCGCCCACCGGCAACTCGGCGGGCCGATCGTGGTCTGCTGGGACAACCTCAACACCCACCTCACCGCCGGCATGCGCCGATTCGTCACCGGCCACGACTGGCTCACTGTCTACCAACTGCCCGCCTACGCGCCCGATCTGAATCCGACCGAAGGCATCTGGTCACTACTGCGGCGAGGCCGGCTGGCCAACCGCATCATCACCGACCCCGACCACCTCATGCGCATCGTGCGCAGCGACCTGCACCGCATCGGCTACCACCCCAACCTGATCGACGGCTGCCTCACCGCAACCGGACTCACACCCACCCCGAAACGATCATGACGACAACACGAAATCAGCCTCTGTAACGACGAGACGGTGATCCTCGGCGTCGACACGCACAAGGACTTCCACGTCGCGTTCGTCATCAGTGTCCAAGGATAGTCACTGGGACACAACAGATTTCCCACCACCACGACCGGTTACCGGCAGCTGCTGAACTGGGCCAGCGGTTTCGGAACACTCGAGCGAGCTGGTGTCGAAGACATCCCTGTGGGGCTTCTGGACGCCAGCGCGCCGACATAGGCCCCCACGGTTCGGCGAATGGGAGGACGAGCCCCAGGATGTCGGGAGTTGGACCGCCGCCTCGAAGTGCTCGGATTGCACGTGCAGCTGCCCCGACTCCGCATCACGAAACGCCTCGACCAAGAGGAACTCGTCATCAACCAATCGCAGCCACTGCCCACCGAGATCGGGGCGTACCGAAAACTTGACATTAATGAATAAGCATAATTTTACCACTTCAGTCGTCGTTGTCTGCAAACACGTTCCAATTTATGCCATATCTTCGAAAAAGGCGGTCTGTCTCGTATCAAACCCGTCAACCAGCTGGTCCAATTTGTAGTCGGCCCGGGTATTCCACCGAAGGAATGCCCTTTCATTCTCTGCGAGCAGACACAACCCCGGGCAGGACCTCCATGGAGGCCCTGCCCGGTGGCTCAGCATTCAGTGACCGAGATGGTCAATGATAGCTGCAGTGAAAGCGTCGAGATCGGTAGGCTGTCGAGATGTGATGAGTGTCCAGCCATTGGTGGAACTGACGACGACAGGTTCGTCAATCCAATCACCGCCCGCGTTGATGAGGTCGGTGCGGACAGTGTGATAGGAGGTCAGAGTTTTACCGGGAAGGACATTAGCTTCCACCAGCACCCAGGGACCGTGACACATCGACGCGATGGGCTTGCTTGCGGCAACAAAGGCCTTGACAGCCTCGACAGCGTGGCGGTTGCACCGGAGCTGATCGACATTGAGGGTTCCCCCCGGGATCACCAAAACGTCGAAATCAGCGAGAGTAAGGTTATCCAGCGCTGCGTCGGCGCGCTCGACGACATCGCGATCGGTGTCGTTGAGATAAGTCTGGATTTTTCCTCCGCTCGGTGAGGCGACGGTGACGCCGATTCCTGCGGCGGCGAGCCGCTCGGTGGGAACCAGCAACTCGTCGCGCTCCACTCCGAGATCGGAGACGATGAATAATGCTTCACGAGGATTGGACATTTTGTCAGCCTTTCTGCTCACGGCGGTAGGCGCGGGCCCAGAAGTTGGGACCCTGGGCGTAGGAATCAACGAACTCGTAAAATTTTCTGATCGTGGGCTGATTGCAGTGGTGTTCGAATGCGGCTTCGTCCTCGTAGACCTCGCCCAGGTAGAAGCGGTTCGGATTGTCTTCGTCCTGAAGAACCTCGAAACGCAAGGTGCCCGGCTCGTTCGCAAGCGAACCTGTAGCATCAAAGTTTGCATGCGCGATGAAGTCGTTTCGCCTGGCAGGGGGAACATCGAACTGTACGAACACGTGGTAGGTCATTGTCGTCCTTCTCAGGTCTGCCCGGTCGGGAGCAGAGTGTTGGTGGGCGTTTTCCGGATCACCTGTCGACGGTGGAGCCACTGTCTTCGACGGTGTGGCCCTTGAACAGGAAGTTCGGACCGTAGGCGTAGTTGTCGATCAACTCGTAGAAACGCTCGATCGCCTCGCCCTGGCAGTGGGTCTCGAACGCTTCGGCGCTGTCGTATACCTCGTCGAGATAGACCCGATTGGGGTTGTTCTCGTCCCGGATCACCTCGAAACGCCGAGTGCCGGGCTCATTGGCCAGCGAGCCGTTGGCATCACCCAGGGCGGCGGCGATGAATTCCTCCCGCTTGGCCGGCGGAACGTCGAATTGAACGAGCACGTGATACATGCGTGTGGCTCCCTTGTTGTGTCGGGTGTTTCGCCGCTCGATTCGATGCGGCAGGTTCGACGACATTCACTGTGCGTGATCGGTGAGCCGGTAACCAGGCGTCGCTCGTCCCTGGGTGGTCGGGTCCCCGGGGTTGCCAGCACCACCTTGCCCGTGGGCCGGGATCTGTATGCCGGGGTCTGCATACTGGGGCCATGGACAACCGTGCGGAGTTGCGTGAATTCCTCCGATCACGCCGCGGCAGGCTCAAACCCGCCGACGTCGGCCTGCCGTCGAGCGGGGGCCTGCGCCGGGTGCCCGGACTGCGCCGGGAGGAACTGGCCATGCTTGCCGGGGTCAGCGTCGACTATTACGTGCAGTTCGAGCAAGGCCGCGTTCGGCAGGTATCCGACGCGGTACTCAATGCCATCGCCGGCGCGCTGCAACTGACCAAGTCGGAACGCACTCACCTGTGGAACCTTGCCAAACCCGCTCCCGCCCAGCAGGAACCGGGCGGACCGCAACACGTGCGCGCAGGGTTGCGTCAGGTTCTGGCCATCCTGGACCACATTCCCGCGTATGTGCTGGGGCGCCGATTGGACGTGCTGGCCTGGAGCGCCGGGGCCGCGCGGCTGATCGCCGACTTCCCTGCGCTACCACCGGAACAACGCAATCTCGCGCGCCTGGTGTTTCTGTCCGACACCGGACGGCGCGTGTGGGTCGACTGGGGAGACAAAGCATGCGACACCGTCGACCAACTCCGGCTCGACGCCGGCCGTCACCCCTACGACCCGCAACTAACCGATCTGGTCCGGGAACTCTCCGAACACAGTACCGACTTCCGCCGAATGTGGGCCGATCAAAACGTCCGCGAGAAAACCCACGGACACAAGCGAATACGCCACCCCACAGCAGGAGTGATCGGCATGGACTATGAAACCTTCCGACTACCCGACGACCCCGACCAAGCCCTGGTGGTCTACACCACCGCGCCGGGCTCGCCCGACGACACCATCCTGCGCTCACTATCAGCCCGATAAGAAGGAGGGTACCGTCCATTCGAGCGGGTGTCGGGTACCGGTTTTCCTCACCACCGGATGGGTGAGCTCGAGTGAGCAGGGTGCCAGCTATTTCCGCAGCGATATGGGTCGGGTTAGCCGAGCTGCAATACATCCACAGTCGCACCCCTGCCCCGGGCGCCGCAAATACTGCACGTACATGACCGAACGACGCCTCCCGCCGATGATCAAGGTCGATGCCCGCGACGGCGCGCCGCGCTCATCGCGAGCGCACCGACCGGCGGGATCCTCGAACACGACTGGGTACGACACCACGCCCGACACCGGCGCATTCCACTGCTTGCCCTCGTCGCACCGTTCACCAAACGGCTCAACTCAGGCGAGCAGTGGCAGCTTCCCTCCTATTCGCTCTATCCGCTGCCGTCGCTGCACTGCTTGGAAACGCTGCGGCGCTGGTCACCGATCCGCCTGGAACCGGTGTCAGTGGTAGGTTTGCTGGATTCGAGCGAGATCGTCATCGGTGGTCGGGGCCGTGATGCCGAAATGGCGGCGCAAAATTTCGTGCTGGGTGAGCCGCTCGCCGATGGGCGCCGGTTCCATGAGTTTCTTCCACCGGGGTTCGAGCCGATCGAGAATGTAGCCGAGTTGGGCGCCGGTCTCGTAAGCCATGGTGCGTTCGAGGATCTTGCCTCGGTCGGGGTTCTGCTCGATCCAATCCAGTACCGCGGTGAAAGTGGAGGTCTGCCCCTGCTTGTTGGTCAGCACACCGACCTTGCCGCCCGTCAGGTCCGAGTAGCGGCGCTCCAAATATCGCGCGGTGCCCTCGATGGCTTCGGTGTTGTCCTGTGCGACCAGCTGCGGCCACCGCTGGTAGCGAGCGGCGCGCACCAGGGCGAGGTCGCGGGCTATCGCCGAGAACAGGGCCGGGTCGGCTTCGGTACCGAGGCGGTCGAGCAAGGCGAACTCGGTATGCAGCAACGAGAGATGATCGGCGCCGGTAGGATAATTCTCCACCCAGGTGGTCCGCCCGTTCCGATCGAAATCCCAACTTGCTTGTTTATAGTAGTGAAACGCCTCGTGCATCGAAAAGTATGGGAATGTGAGCGTCGGGTCGGTTTCGCGGGAGAACATATCCGGGTGGTATTTGAACGCGAGGACTTCCCTGCCGCTGAGGCGCAATGCGGTGAAATTGGCCGGGAACAGTAGCGAAAGGGACCGACCCCCAAGCGCCTTGGTAGCGAAGACGTCGTGCAGGTAGGGATTACCCGGGAAGTCGATCTTCCGGAATCCGGAAGTGTCCACGATTCCCGACGCGTTGACCAGATACATGTACCGCCAAACTATTCCACGGTCCTTCCTGGCGCGGATCAGCACCAGCGGCATCCGATCGTACCGATACTCGTTGTCCCACAGCCGTTCCGGTTGTGTAGCAAACGTTTCGTACTGCGTCGACAACTGATCGAACATCGCCTTGTCGGTCTCATCCAGTTCCGCGTATGTCGAACCCGGATTACGCAGAATCACGAACCAAATCACCCCAGCCATCAGGGCAACAATCGCACCGAAAATCGCGAGCAACACCAATAGTCGACGCCATTTTCTACCACCCCGACCGGCAAACGCACTCGATGCGATCATACGAAAACGCTATCACATCAGTGATCTACATTCGGCGAGCGCGCTGGCGGATGGCGGCGGACCGGGTATCCACCCCTGACCACCGGCACTCTCGACTATGACGGCGGTGGGGGTTTCTGCGCGATGAAGGGACAGTGGTCAAGCAGCTTGTCGGGCTGCTGGGACATGATGGTTTCGGATTCAATCGCGGTCAACCGCCCGAGGCGGGCTTGTCGACGTCGGCGGTGGTCGGTGCGTTCGATCCAGATGACTACCGCGATCCGCAACTGTTCACACGTGTCCCACCGCTGCCGGACCAAGAAATTGTGCTGGAGAGACTGAAAAACTTTCCATCGCGGCATTGTCGCCAGCCGCGCCGACCCGGCCCAACGACCCGGACGTGTCGAAACGGTTGAGCGCGTGAACAAATCGTCTTGAACGAAATTGAGGCCCGCGATCGGTGTGCAGGCACCGCGCGCCTTCGGGTCGTGGCCGTTCCTGGGCGTGTTCTCCACCACGCCCACATCACCGTCACCATCGCCGAACACAACATCCCCCACATCCAGCAACTATCCGAGGACTATCCCTCCGCACCACTGGCCACAACCGGACAGTTCTGTGACGGACCCCGCCGGGGGCGCAAATCATCGCTTACCCTGCGGTGATACCTGCCGTTGGATCGACACCCAGGGTGGTGGGAGTCCAAACATCCGGCATCTTCCGGTGGGAACTCCCCGTGGGGTCGACATGCGCTGGCGCTGGCGGATCTCTGCCCCTGAGGGCACCGGTAGGATGGGCAACTTGCTTGTGTCAACGCAAGCTGACCGCATCGGTACCCGGAGTAGGAGATCATGGCCCGCTACGCACTGCTTGTTCTGCCCGCGATGAACAGGGTTTATGCGGATGCTTCGGTTGGGTTGACGATGGCCGAGTTGGCGGCGTTCGATGCGTCGGTGTTGGGGGGGAAGGTATTTGATATACGGGAGACTGTTATCGGGGGGGTGCCGTATGTGAGCTTCGAGGCCGATGAGATCGGTGACAAGGATGCGGCGTTTCTGGCTAATATGTCGTCGGTCTTCGCCCTGTTCCGGATCGAGGGGGGATTGCTGGCGCCGGTGGAGCTGCGTTCGCTCGACAAGTTCGATGATGATCTGCTCACGATCCAGAAGTATCAGGGCAAGACCAATGAGCACTTCACGAAGCTGTTGCTCAATGTCACGTTGCTGGCCACTTCGTCGGCCCGGGAGATGCTCGATCGGAAATTCGCGCTCGTCGATCCGCTGTGCGGCCGGGGGACGACGCTCAATCAGGGGCTGATGTACGGGTTCGATGTGGCGGGGCTGGACATCGACAAGAAGGATTTCGAAGCCTATTCCACCTTTCTACAGACCTGGCTGAAGCGTAAGCGGCTCAAGCACACCGCGGAGGTGACGCGGATTCGGCGCGAGCACAAGACATTGGGGCAGAAGCTGGAGGTTTCGGTCGGCGTCACCAAGGAGGATTACAAGGCCGGGAACGCTCTGCGGCTCACCTATGTCAATGCGGACACCACGAAGGCCACGAGCTTCTATCGGCCGGGGACCTTCGATCTGGCCGTCGCGGACGCGCCGTACGGGGTGCAGCACGGTAGCCGCACCGAGCAGCACGGCCTCGCCCGCAACCCCCTGGATCTCGTCCGGGAGGCGGCTCCGGGCTGGGCCGCGCTCCTGAAGCCGGGGGGCGCCCTCGGCCTGTCCTGGAATGTCAATGTGGCCCGTCGGGATGCCCTCACGCAGGTGCTCGCCGACGCGGGGCTCGAGCCCGTGGAAGCGGGACCGTACCTGGATTTCGAGCACCGGGTCGATCAGGCGATCGTCCGCGATATCGTGGTCGCCCGGCGCCCCTGACCATCACCGCATGTCAGGTAGGTGTGCCGGGAAGGTGCTGATAGCGTCGGGGCCGTGACGTCTGCGGAGTCGGGGGCGGAGCCGAATGGTCCCTCGCGGTGGGATCACAAGCTGTGGGCGATCCCGGTCGTGGTGGCGATGGGATTGCTGAGCCTGCTGGCGATGTCGTATCTGGGGAGCGTTCTCGATCCCGAGCGGAATCTGCACGACTTTCCGCTGGTGCTGGTGAACAACGACCGGGGCGACCACGGGCGGGCCGTCGCCGACGAGATCGTCGCCGCGCTACCGGATGGCCGAGTGCGCCTGCAGGTTACCGATGCCGCCGAGGCCGAGCGGCAGCTGTCGCTGGGAAATACGTACGGCGAGATCGTGATTCCCGCCGACTTCAGCGCGCGTCTGGACGCCCTGGTGCGCCCGGCCACCGAGCGCGGCATGCCGCCGACCGTCGAGGTCCACACCAATCCGCGGGCGGGAACGACCGCGGTCACGATCACCCAGGGCCTGATCACCCCGGCCCTGGACCACGTGAACGCCGCCCTCGGCGCGCGCACCCTGGAGCGGGCGCGCGCGAACGGGGTGCCGCTGTCGGAGGCGGCGCTGGTGACGCTCGGCACGCCCCTCCGCATCACGACCACTCCTTACGATCCGCTGCCGGAGGGCACGGCCAACGGGATCTCGGCCTTCTATTTCACGCTGCTGGTGGTGTTCGCGGGCTTCACGAGCAGCATGATGGTCTACGTCGGGGTCGACACCGCGCTCGCGGACGGTCCGCCCGTATCCCGGTGGAAGGCACTGCTGTTCAAGTGGGCGCTCATCGGTGTGGTCGCGCTGGTGATGGCGGGGCTGTATCAGGCGATCGCCACCGGGCTGGGCATGCCCGTCGCCCATCACCTCATCCTGTACTGCTTCAGCGCCTTCGCGTCGCTGGCGATCGGGATGACCGCTCTGGCCAACCTCACCGTGGTGGCGACGGTGGCGACCGCGCTGCGGGCACCGGTGCTCAACACCCTCGGCATGCCGGTCAACATGCTGCTGTTCATCGCGCTGGGCCTGCCGTCCTCGGGCGGGATCATGCCCGTGCAGGCCACGCCCCGGCTGTACGGAGTGCTGTCCCGGTTCGAGCCGATGCACCAGGTGTTTCTCGGGGTGCGCTCGATCCTCTACTTCGACGCCCGCGCCGCGGCCGGGCTCACCCGGGCGGTGGCCATGTGCACGCTCGGCGTCGGCCTGGCCGTCGTGCTCGGGGTGCTGGCCACCGTCGGCTACGACCGGGTGCGGGCGGCCCGGCACCGCGACGAGCCCGCCGACGAAACCGCCTGAGCCGCAGACCGCGTCGGCCAGTTTGTCGCGTTCCGGCACGGGTAAGCCTCGGGTATGAACCGCGCACGAATCCGCGTCGCAGCGGTCGGTGATGTCCACCTGGGAACCGGCTCGGCGGGGCTGCTGCGGCCCGCGCTCGCGCGGCTGCCCGAGTGCGCCGACGTGCTGTTGCTGGCGGGCGATCTCACCCGGCACGGCACGCTCGACGAGGCCGCCGTGGTCGGCGCGGAATTCGCGGATCTCGGGGTGCCGGTACTGGCGGTGCTCGGCAATCACGACCATCACAGCGATCGGCAGGACGAGGTCGCCGCCCTGCTGACCGGATACGGCATCACGATGTTGGAGGGCGGCTCGGCCACGGTGTGCGTCGACGGCCACACCCTCGGCGTGGCCGGGGTGAAGGGGTTCGGCGGCGGTTTCGCGGGCCGGTGTGCCAGCGCCTTCGGCGAGCGTCTCATGCGCGAATTCGCCGGGCACACCGCCGATCTCGCGCGGGAGCTGCGAAAGGCGCTGGGCGAGTTGAACACCGACGTGACCGTGGCCCTCACCCACTACGCCCCCGCCGCCGACACCCTGCACGGCGAGCCCCGCGAGATCTATCCGTTCCTGGGCTCGTATCTGCTCGGCGAGGCCGTCGACGACTGCGGCGCGGATCTGGCCGTGCACGGGCACGCGCATCTGGGCACCGAATGCGGCGTCACGCCGGGCGGCATTCCGGTGCGCAATGTCGCCCAGCCGGTGCTGGGCGCGCCCTTCGCCGTTTACGAACTCGCCATCCCGCTGGAATCGGTTGCGGGCAGGCGGGATTCGCCGACCGCCTGATCGTCGGCGGCCTCGCCCTCGCGCAGGCCGATGCGGGTATGCCAGTGCGCCAGCGGACCGGGCGCCCACCAGTTGGCCCGGCCGAGCAGCCGCATGAACGCCGGAATGAGCAGGATGCGAATGAGGAAGGCGTCCATCAGCACGGTGAGGGTGAGGCCGACGCCGAACGCGCGCATGAACGAGACCTGCGAGGCGATGATCGCGCAGAACACCACCGCCATGACGGTGGCGGCCGCGGTGACGATCGCGCCGGTGCGGCCCAGGCCCATGGCCACCCACCGCCGGGTATCGCCCTTCCCGCGCAACCACTCCTCCCGCATCCGCGACAGCACGAAAAGCTCGTAGTCCATGGACAATCCGAAGGCCGTGCAGGCGATCAGCGGCGGCATGGCCGCGAAGGTGGCCCCGGTGCTGAGCGTGCCCAGCGCGCCCAGGTGGCCGTCCTGGAAGATCCACACCATCGCGCCGAAGCAGACGCCCAGCGCCAGCAGATTCATGATCAGCGCCTTGATCGGCAGCACCAGGCTGCCGGTGAACAGGAACATCAGCACGAAGGTCACCAGCGCGACCAGCGCCAGCACCAGCGGCACCCGGCCGACGATGCCCGCGACATTGTCCTGATCGCGCTGCGCGAGCCCGCCGAACAGCACGGGGGCCGGGGCGGGCACCGATTTCAGCGCCGCGAGCTGATCCTTCCCGGCGGCGGAGTACGGGTCGCGCGAGGTCGCCACCGAGAGGTAGGCGGCGTCGCCGCGCTGCCCGGAGCCGAAACTCACCGTGCCGAGCCGGTTTCCGCCGACATAGATGCCGTCGGGCGCGCTGACACCGGTGACGTCGGGCACCCGCGACAGCGCCGCGGCGTAGCGGTCGAGCGCGTCGCCGGGCCCGATGCCGTCGGGCAGCACCACGCGCACCGTCCCGGCCACGTTCTGGCGGAACTCCGCGCGCATCACATCGCCCACCTGGCGGGCCGCCGCCGCGTCCGGCAGCACGCGATCGTCGGGGTAGCCCAGCTTGATGCCCAGCGCGGGCAGGCCCAGCAGCACGAACAGCGCGGTGATCAGCACCGCCACCGGGACCGCGTGGTCGACCGCGAATCCGGCGATGCGATACCAGCGGGTCTGCTCCGGGGTGCGGCGCGGCGGATGCGGCGCCCGCCCGAACAGGCGGCGCACCGGCCCGCGCAGATCGGCGCTGTCGATCCGGTCGCCGAGCAGCACCAGCAGCGCGGGCGCCACCACCAGCGCGCCCAGCAGGCTCATCGACACGCCGATCAGCCCGGCGTAGGCGATCGACTTCATGAAGTACATCGGGAAGATCAGCATCATGGACACCGTGAGAATCAGCGTCAGCGCCGAATAGGTGACCGTGCGCCCGGCCGTCGCCATCGTGCGCCGCAGCGCCTGCTCCCGGGGCGCGCCCTGCGCCACCTCCTCGCGATAACGGCTCACGATGAACAGCGAATAGTCCACCGCCAGCGCCATTCCCAGCGCCACGGTGATGTTGAGCGCGAAGATCGACACGTCGGTGAACTGGTTGAGCGCCCGCAGCAGCGCCGTCGAGATGCCGATGGAGAACGCCGAGATCAGCAGCGGCAGCAGCGCCGCCACCGCGCTGCCGAAGATCCAGACCAGCACGAGGAAGGTGAACGGGATCGCGAGGGCCTCGATGCGGATCAGGTCCTGGCGCGACTGCCGGTTGATGTCGTCCATGGCGACGGCCTGGCCGCCCGCCTGCACACGCACGCCGTCGGCCGTGCCGCCCAGTTCCGCGGCGAGGGCGCGGGCGCGCACCGGCGCCTGCCCGTCGGACCCGGCCACCAGCGCGGTGACCAGCCCGGTGTGCCGATCGGCGCTGACCAGCGGCGCCGAGAAGGGTTGCGGCACCGACCAGTACGAGATGATCTCGTCGACCACGCCCGACCGTTGCAGCGTGTCGGCGATGCGGCGGCCCGCGGCCTGGGCGGGCGGGCTGTCGACGCCGCCGGGGGCGGACACGGTGAACACGACCGAGATGCCGCCGACGCCGAAGTCCCGCGCGAGCGCCTGCTCGCTGCGCGACCACTCCGACCGCGGATCGTCGTAGCCGCCCGCCGGGAGCTGCTCGGCGATCGGCAGGCCGAACACACCGGCCACGAGCAGCAGCAGCGTGGCCACCCCGAGCACCCGCCGCGGCGCCCGCAGGGCGAGTCGAGCCAGTCCAGTGAAGAGCACGGTCAGCCTCCCCGTCGCAGACGCATCCACCGGCAGACGACCGACCGATGGTTCATCGACATACCGATAGTCGGTAATATAATTTGGGTCACTATGGTGGTCAAGACTCGACGCGAGGAATACGCGGCCCTCACCCGGGCCGCGATCGTGGATTCCGCCCGCACCCTGTTCGTCGATCCGGGCTATGCCGACGCCTCGATCGATGCCATCGCCGCGGCGGCCCGGGTCAGCAAGGGCGCGGTGTACCACCACTTCGCGGACAAGCGCGCGATCTTCGAGGAGGTGCTACGCAGCGAATTGCGTTCCGGGATAGAGCAGGTCGTGGCCCGCACCGCCGACTCGCAGCGCCAGGACGGCTTCGACGGCCGCGCCTTCGCGCTGGCCGGGGCGACCGAGATGCTCACCCTGTTCGGCACCGACCCGGTGAAACGCTCGCTGCTGCAACAGGGTCCGGCCGTGCTGGGCAGCGAGCGCATCCGCCGGGTCGACGAGGGTCAGGTGCTGCCGCTGATCCGGGCGCAGCTGACCACCATCGCCGAGCGCGGCCAGCTGCGGCCGGAGCTGCCGATCCCGCTGACCGCGCGCATCGTATACGGGCTGCTGCTCGCGGCGGCGGGGGCGATCTCGGCGGATCCGGACCCCGACGCGGCGAGCGAGGCGGCGACCCGGGTGGTGGATCGGATGATCACCGGGCTGTTCGTTCGGCCCGAGGACCGGTGAGCACACCGCCCGCGAGGCGGCCGCGGAAATCGGCGAACTCCGGGATGGGGCCCTTGCTGTCGAAGGGAATGCTGAACGGTTTCAACGAGTTCCCGAAGACCGAGCGGTCCCCGCACAGGTGGATGGGGATCACCAGCAGCGCCCACTCGAACCCGAAGATCCAGCCCCACAGGCCGATCACCACGGCCTGCGTGATCCAGGTGTGCATGACGTTGTAGAGCACGTAGTAGACCTTCGAGATGCGGCCGTCGCCCCCACTGGCCAGCGAGCGCCGCTCGGCGATGAGGCCGGGGATGTAGCCGATCACGTCGATGTAGACGAACAGCAGCACCGCGGGCAGCCAGCGCACCTCGCCGATGTGCGCGATGAACAGCGCCAGCGAGACGAACAGGGCGACCAGATTCTCCAGCCGGGTCAGTTTGAAGGTGATGTCGCTCTCGAAGTGGTTGTAGGCGTCCATGTCTCAGCTCCCCGCTACCGCGATCCGGTCGGCCACCACCGCGGCGACCGTCGGGTCGTCGATGACCTCCCCGTCGCCGAGCAGCCGCAGCACCGCGACCGCCAGCCCCTCCTTGAGTACCTTCGCCGCCAGCGGCTCCATGATTCCGGCGAGGCTGTCGATACCGAAATCGAAGGTGGTCTCGAAATACAGGTCGCAGCCGAGACCGTCCGGCTCGATCCGCCACGAGCCGCGGAACATATCGAAATCGCCCGCGGTCTGTTCGAAGACGATCCGCCGCCGGTCGGGCTGGAAGTAGTCGACTTCCGTCCAGCGCAGCGGGCCGTTGCGGAAGAACACCTCCCAGTCGCTGGTCGCGGGCGCGCCGTCGGCGCCCGGATGGACGACCACCGAGTGGACGTCCTCGGACATCGCGGCATAGTTCTCCAGCCTGCCCACGCGCCGGAACGCCTCGTCGGCGTCGACGCGTTCCGAACGCAGGTGCAGTTCGGCAGTTCGCATGGTCCACTTCCGTTCTCAATGTCGGAACACGGGTGAGCTCGCGGCCTCGTCGAAGGTCTCGAGCAACAGATCCGCCTCGGCGTCGGTGAGCACCGCGGGCGGGGTCAGGCGCAGCACCCGGTCGCAGTTCAGCGACAGGTTCGCCACCACGTGCCGGGCCACCAGTTCGACCAGCAGCGCGCCGGTCAGGCCGGGGTCGGCCAGTTCCACGCCGATCAGCAGGCCCTGCCCGCGCACCCGGCAACCGTGCGCGGCGAGGCGGCGCGCGGCGATCTCGGTGAGGCCGTCGCGCAGTCGCGTGCCGAGGGCGGCCGCCCGGGCCACCAGGTCGTCCTCGGTGATCGCCCGGATCGCCCCGCACACCGCGGCCATGGCGATGGGCACCGCGGAGAAGGTGGAGGTGTGCAGGAACGGGTCGCGGTCCAGCGGGGCGAACACCTCGGGCGGGGCGAGCACCGCCGAGACCGGAATCACGCCGCCGCCCAGGCATTTTCCGGACAGCAGGATGTCGGGGCGCACCCGCTCCCGGTCGCAGCCCCACCACGCGCCGAGGCGGCCGAGGCCGGTCTGGATCTCGTCGACCACCAGCAGCGCACCGTATTCCGAGCACAGCGCGCGCACCGACGTCAGATAGCCGGGCGGCGGGATCACCACGCCGTTCTCGCCCTGCACCGGTTCGAGCACCACGCACGCCTCGCCGGGGTAGCGTTCCAGTTCCGCGGCCAACGCGCCGGTGTCGCCGTAGGGCACGGTGACCACGCCGGGCAGCAGCGGGCGGAACGGGTCCTGGAAGGCGGGGCGGCCGGTAATCGACAGCGCCCCCAGGGTTTTGCCGTGGAAGCCGCCCGTGGTGGCGATGAGTCGGCGGCGGCCGTTGACGCGCGCCAGCTTGATCGCCGTCTCCACCGCCTCGGCGCCGGTGCAGCCGAAGTACACCCGCTCCAGTCCCGCGGGCGCCACGCCGAGCAGTGCCTCGGCGGCGCGGGCGGCGGTGGGCTCCAGGAACAGCCGGGTGCCCACCGGATGGGTGTGCAGCTGCCGCTGCACCTCCTCCACGACGAGGGGATGGCGTGCGCCGGTGAAGAGTACGGCGTAACCCCCGGCGTTCAGGTAGCGCTCGCCGTCGCTGGTGGTGAGCCAGGCGCCCTCGGAGTGGACCTCGACCTGACCGCCGAGCATGGCGGCCAACCGGGCCCGCCCGGCCGACAGGGAGCGCCGGTATCGATCGGCGACCCAGGCGGGATCGACGGTATCCGTTGTTGTCATCGGGACTCCTCTACGACAGCCGCAGCACGCCGCCGCGCAGCGCCGCCGCCAGGGCGGCGTGGGTGCTGACCCGGGTCGGGGGATGGAAGGTGACGCAGCGGGTGGCGGTGGCCAGATAGGCGACCTCCTGCCCGCCGATGAACGCGATGCCGCCCAGCGCCTCGACCGCGAGCGCGACCGCGTCGGTGATCGCGTCCTGCGCGCCGTAGCGGGCGGTCACGGCCAGCGTCAGCAGCCGGTTGTCGGGCTCGTCGGTCACGAGCCTGCGGGCGACCGAATCCAGCAGCAGCGCGGCCGTTTCCAGCCGCACGCCCAGCGCCGACAGCAGTTCGGTGCCGCGGCGGGAGTCGGCGAAGGCGCGCTCGGCGAGCGCGCTGGCCATGCCCAGGTAGCAGGAGGTGATGAGCACCTCGAACCAGATGAAGCCGACCGTCTGCAGCGCGTCGAGTTCGCCGCTGTCGCCGATCTCGGCGTCGACCAGCAGCCGGTCGTCGACGAAGACGTCCTCGAGGCGCACCTCGTCGCTCTCGGCGCCGGTCAGCACCGGCGCCTGCCAGAACGGGTGCACGGAGACGCCGGGCGTGGCGGCCGGGACCAGCATGAGTTTCAGTTCGCTGCCGCCGTTGTCGGTCGGCACGGCGACGCTGGCGCTGAACAGATCCATCGAGCGCGACATGCTGCACGGCTTCTTCGCGCCCGACACCCGGATGCCGCCTTGGTCGCGCACCCCGGTCATGAGCGGCGACAGCACGCCCTGGCCGGGCCTGCCCTCCGCGAATCCCGAAGCGACCAGCAGGTTCTGGTCGGCGATGGCGGCCAGCAGGGCGCGCTCCTCCGGGCTGGGTTCGAGGGTGTCGGTGACGGCGAACAGGCTCGCCAGCGAGAAGTGGTGCATGGCGGTCGCGACCGCGAGCGAGGGGGACGCCGCGCCGATGGCGCGCAACACCTCCACCGCGTCGGCCGCCGAACCACCCAGGCCCCCATACTCTTTCGGGATGACCAGCCCCGGCCCGCCGCAGCCGCGGAACAGGTCCAGGCCCGGATTGCCGGGCTGCTCCCAGTCCAGCAGCGGCACCTCCGCCAGTTTGCCGAGCAGGCCCGGCAGCAGCGCCTCGCAGCGGGACCGGGCGCGATCCAGGGTGTACATCAGGATTCACCTCCGAGCGGAGCGGGAACGATGGCCGGTGTGCCCGAACCGGATTCGACGATCGCGACGCTCTGCAACCGGGTGGTGCGCAGCACGGGATAGCTCGCCTCGCCGAACACGCCGCCGGTGACGCCGGTGCCGCCCTGCGGGGCGAGCGGGGCCAGATAGCCCAGGTGCGAGTCGTTGATCTTCAGCACGCCGCCGTTGTCGACGTCGCGCAGGAACCGGTCGATCACCGCGGGATCGCGCGCCCACAGCGAGTTGCGCAGGCCGTAGGGATTGGAGTTGGCGAAGTCGACGAACTCGTCGAGCAGCCGCGACTCGTCGGCGGGATCGGGCACCACGACGGGCAGCAGCGGGAAGAACGTCTCGTGCGCGACGGCGTCGACCTCGCGGGCGGCGGCCAGGCCGTCGACGCGAACGATGGTGGGCGCCAGGAAGAATCCGCGCTCGTCGCGATTGCCGTCGAAGTCCATGCCGTGGCCGCCGGTCACCACCCGCGCCCCCTTGCGCACCGCGTCGGCGAGGACGTTGCGGTAGCCGTCCTGGCGCAGCACGGGGGCCAGCAGGGCGCCGGGCTCCTCCGGATAGCCGGGGCGGACCTCGCGGGCCCGTTCGACCATGAGCGCGATCAACTCGTCGGCGACGGCGGGGTGGACCAGGGCCTGATTGGGCAGCATGCAGATCTGGCCGGAGCCGAAGAAGCTCTCGACGAGCACCGCCGCGGCGGCCGGGAGATCGGCGTCGGCCCAGACCAGGACCAGGTCGTTGCCGGACAATTCGAGGATCGGCTTCTTCCCCGCGGCCACGCAGAGCTGTTCGTATTTGCGGCCGCTCTCGACGCTGCCGACGTGGATGATGTCGGCGACGTGGGGGCTGTTCAGCCAGGTCTCCATCATCGGCGCGGGCTGGCCGCACACCACGTTCAGGGTGCCGGGCGGCGCGCCGACCGCGTCCAGGGCGGGCGCGATCACCTCGCGCATCGTGTACATGATGCTGAGCGGGACGGTGCGCGGGGCCCGCACCACCACGGTGTTGCCACCGAGGACCGCGGCCGCGAAGAAGGCGGCGCTGACCGTCGGCGAGTTGGCGGGCGGGTTCACGCACACCACGCCGTCGGGGCGGCGGCGGATGACGATGCGGCGTCCGTCGCGGCGGGTCTCCCACCACAGCTGGCCGCGCAGATACGCCAGGGCCTGCGGGCTGTAGGAGTCGATGATCGCGCCGACCTCGAAGCGCGCCACCGCGATCGGGTGGCCCTCCTCGACCATGAGGTGCTCGATCGCCTCGCGGTGTTCGATGAGATTGGCGTGGATGCGGGCGCCGACGGTATCGAAGCGCGCCTCGAGCGGGAACGCGCGCCAGGTCGGGAAGGCGGCCGCGGCGGCGCTCAGCGCATCCGCCACCGCGTCGGCGTCGGCGACCGCCACCCGCGCGACCACCGCGGGCGGCAGTTCGGCCGGGGCGGCCGGATCGCCGCGCTCCAGTTGGCGTTTGAGGGCCAGCATGGCGAAGGTGTCCTCGAGTATCGCCGTGGCCGAGAATACGTACACCCAGTGGTCGCCGGGCACGTCCTTGCCCGCGATGTAACTGCCGTAGGAGGCGATCCCCTGCTCGGTGATGCTCGCTGTCATGTCGTCTCCTCAAGATTCGGTCGCGACCAGTCTCGGCCGGGGCGCTGAAACGGTTCTGAAATCCGGCCGGGGCGACTTCAGGGCTACGTCAGACCCCTTGGCGCACAATCATTCCCGTGACCGCATCCGATGCCCTCGACACCGACCACGCCGGTCGGCTCGCGGTGCTGGCGGCCCACACCGACAACCCGAGCGCCTTCCTGGCGCTCAATCGGGACAAGACCTGCTTCACCACCCCCGGGATCGACGGCTTCGTGGCCTATCGCCGGGTGGGGTGGTACTGGGTGCAGTTCGGTGGGCCGTTCGCTCCGGGGCCGGACCGGGCGCGGCTGCTGGCGGACTTCCTCGCCGCGGCGCGGGCGGCCCGGCGGCGCGTGGTCGCCGTGCAGGTACCCCGCGACGACGCCGATCTCTATGCCGGGCACCGGTTTTCGGTGAACCAGCTGGGCGCGTCCTATGCGCTCGAGCTGAACGGCTGGAGCCTGGGCGGGAAGCGGTTCGTGCGGCTGCGCAACAAGATCTCGCGGGCCAAGCGGGCCGGGCTGACGATCGAGGAGATCGATCCCGTCGCGCACGCCGAGACGCTGGCCGCGATCGACGCGCAGTGGTTGCGCGGCAAGGGCCGCCGGGCCCACGAGCTGGCGTTCACGATCGGTGAGATCGGCGGGCCGCTCCAGCCGTGGCGCAGGCTGTTTCTCGGCACCGTCGACGGCACGCCGATCGGATACATCTCCTACGCACCGGTATTCGGCGCGCGGTCCGGGTGGCTGCACGACCTGAGCCGCCGCCGCCCCGAGGCCCCGCCCGGCGTGATGGAGGCGGTGAACCTGCACGCCATCGAGCGCTTCCGCGAATCCGGCTGCGCCTGGCTACATTTCGGCTTCACCCCGTTCACCGGACTGTCCGACGAGCACCTGCACCCCAGCGCCAGCCGCCCCGCCACCCGCATGCTCCGCGCGGCCGAACGCCGCGGCGGCCTGTTCTACCCCGCCGCCACCCAGCTCGAATACAAACTCAAATGGCAACCCACCGCGACGATCCCCGAATACGTAGCCTTCCGCGGCCGCGTAGCCCCCGGCGGCATCCTCGCCTTCCTCCGCGCCATCAAGGCCATCTGATCCGAAAGGAGTTCTCCAGCAACTTGTTTCAACCCCCGGAAGGGTACTCGAAGTGGCCCAACGAGGACCGGCCCCGCCGGTCGGGCTCATAGCCCACGCAGGTTCGAATCCTGCCCCTTCCGCTTGGATCCCGGCCAAAAGCGTGCCGGGAAAAGAAAATGGACGCATGCCGGGAAAAGAGATACGCACGCGGAGACAGGCGCACGCCGGGAGAAGAAAGACGCACGCGGGGACGCGCACGCGGGGAGAGAAGGACGTGCGCAGGAAGGGAGAGGCGCACGCCGGAATGAAAGGCGCACGCCGGGAACGAGACAGGAGCGCCTTGGAACGAGACAGGAGCGCCTTGGGGAGAAGGACCATCCGGGCGGGTTCCTATCTTGAACCCGGCGGCTTCTCTTGATCCCGATGACTTCTCATTTTCCCGGCGGCTTCTCACCTTGTTCCCGGCATGCTTTTCACCTTGTTCCCGGCATGCTTTTGGCCGGGATCTCTACCGGTGGGTGGCGAGGACTCGAGGGGTCGGGGTGTGCAGAAGGGTGCGGAGGCCTGGGCCCGGGGAGATGCCGAGTTCGGTGCGGAAGACGTGGTCGGCGGAGCGGTAGGCGGCTACGGCTTCGGCGTGGCGGCCCAGGCGTTGGAGGGCGAGGATGAATTGTTCGCGGAGGCGTTCGTCGAGGGGGTCGTCTTCGATGAAGGCGGGGGCGGCGAGGGCTACGTCGCGGGGGCGGGCGGTGGCCAGCCAGGCGTCGAGGAGGACCTCGCGGGCGCTGGTGCGGAGGCGGCGCAGTTCGTCGGCGGCGGCCGCGGCGCGGGGGCCGTCGGCCACGTCGACCAGGGGGTCGCCGCGCCATTGGGACAGGGCGTCTTCCAGCATGGTGGCGACCACCGAGGGGACGGCGAGGCCGCCGGGGGCGTCGCGGCGGGCGACGGCGAGGGCGTGGGTGACCCCGTCGGTGAAGCGGTGGGCATCGACGGCCGAGCGGTCGACGGCGAGCCGGTAGCCGGAGCCGACGGTCTCGATGGCGCTTGTGTCGCAACCGTTCTCGTGCAGCCAGCGCCGGAGCCGGGCCACGTGCGCGTGCAGGGCGTTGACCGCGTCCTTGGTGGTGTCGGCCAGGCCCAGTTCCTCGATCAGTTCGTCGCGGCGCAGGAATCGCTCGGAGTCGAGGGCGAGCAGCGCCACCATGCTCCGCAGCTTGGTCCCGGCCAGCGGCGCCACGGCCCCGCCGACGGTCGCCCGCAGCGGGCCGAGCACCCCGACCTCGAGCCGCCCGCTCACGCGAATCCCCGTTCCGCACCGGGCATCTCGTCGACCTCGGCCGCGGCGCGGGCCAGGGTCGCGCCCGCCGCGGCGTGCACGGTCAGCACGATGCGGACCCGCCCGGCGTCGCGCTCGCTCACCCGGCCGCGGATCTCGATCGGCAGGCCCACCTCGTCGTCGGGCACGAAACCCGGTCGCACGAACCGCATGTCGAACGAGGTCAGCGGCGCGTCGGTCCACCGACCCACCGCGCGCCCGGCCAGGGCCATGAGCAGCATGCCGTGCGCCAGCACGGTCGGCAGCCCCACCGCGCGGGCGGTGCGCTCGCTCCAGTGGATCGGATTGAAATCGCCGGAGGCCCCCGCGTACCGCACCAGATCGGCGCGATCGATGCGGCAGGTCACCGGCTCCAGCGTCGCGCCCACCGCCAGAGCGGCCGTAATCGTCTCCGCCGCAGCGGATTTACCGGCGGTCATGACGACGCCCCGTTCCGGCCGACGGTGCCGAACTGCACCATCATCGCCGTGTACACGGTGATCCGTAACTCCCCCGCCACCGACAGCCTGCTGCACAGATCCAGCTTCGTCACCCGGGCACCGTCCGGAGCCGTGGTGTCCCTGCGGTTTTCGATCGTCACCGCGCAGTCCACATGCTCGCCCGCGCAGATCGGCCGGTGGTACACGAACCGCTGGCCGGTGTGCAGCACGGCGTCGGTCTCCGGATCGATGCCGAGCTCGGCCGTCGCCACCGCCTCGATGTGCGGGCGCAGCACGACCATCGAAAACGTCGGCGGCGCAACAACACCCGGATACCCGGCGGCCCTCGCGACCGCCGGATCGTGCCGGATCGGCGCGTCGTCGCCGATGGCCGCGGCGAATTCGCGAACCTTCTCGGTCGCCACCGGATACGACTGCGCCGCGGTCCGTTCCGGCCCCCGTATCGACACGGTCATGACTCGCTCCCTTCCTGATGCGTGCGCCACCACCGCTGCCCCAGCGACGGCAGCGTCCGGATCGGGTCGTAGAACGGGTAGCGGCGCATCAGCGCCTCGGAATCCTCCCCGTCCACCCCGGTGCGATAGTTCTTGGTCCAGTACGAGATTCCGTGGATCCGGTCGTACTGCGACACCTGGTGCACCCACCGCTTGCCCACGTACGGCACGTCGCAGACCAGCCGCGGCGTCGCATAGCCGGGCAGATAGCCCATGATCGCCGACTGCAGCTGCTGCGCCTCCCACAGCGCGATCCGCCAGTGCTCGGCATTGGGGATCATGTCGCACATGTAGAAGTAGTAGGGCAGGATATTCGCCTCGCCCTGCAGCGCGAAACACAGATCCAGCAGGTCGTCGACGGTGGTGTTGACCCCGTGCAGCAGCACGCCCTGGTTGCGGACGTCGCGGATTCCCGCGTCCAGCATCGCGCGGGCGGCCTCGGCCACCAGCGGCGTCACCGACTGCACGTGGTTGACGTGGGTGTGCACCGCCAGGTTCACCGCGCGCTCGGCCGCGATGCGCCCGATCCGCGTCACGCCGTCGAGGATCCGCGGTTGCAGCCAGTGCTGCGGCAGGCCCGCGAGCGCCTTGGTGGCGAGCCGGATGTCGCGCACCGACTCGATCGCGAGCAGCCGCTCGAGGAACGACTCCAGTTGCGGCCACGGCACATTCGCCAGATCCCCGCCCGAGACCACCACGTCGCGCACGGACGGGGTGTCGCGCAGGTACTGCAGGATCCGGTCCTGCCGATCGGCGGGCCGCAGTTCCAGTTTGGTCTTGGACACCGTCGGCGTGGAGTTGCCGACCAGATCCATGCGGGTGCAGTGCCCGCAGTACTGCGGACAGGTGGACACCAGCTCGGCCAGCACCTTGGTCGGATACCGGTGCGTCAGCCCCTCCACCACCCACATCTGCGCCTCGTGCAGCGAATCGCGCTCCGCGTAGGGGTGCGAGCAGTTCACCGGGTCGCGGTCGCTGAGCACCGGAATCATGTACCGGCGCACCGGATCCCGATAGAACGCCTCGGTGAAGGCGCGCCGCTCGGGGCGGGCGACCGGGGCCATGGTGTTGAGCATCTGCGGCGGCAGCAGCATCGACATGGTGGAGTAGCGGGCCTGATCGGCGGCCAGGTCCTCGAGGAATTCGTCGGCGAGCAGATCGCCGAGCACCGCCCGCAGCTGGCCGATGTTCTTCACGCAGTGCGCGCGCTGCCATTGCGGATCGCGCCACTGGGCGGTCGTCACCTCGGACCAGGCGGGGAAGCGCCGCCAGTCCGGTTCCACCAGTTCGGGGCGGACGTACCGGTACGGCTGGTCGGTCGCGGCGACGTAGCCCGCGCGCCGCAGGTCGGTCGCGATCGTCACGACGTCACCCCCGATCCGATTCCCGTGGCCGCGGGAGCGAATTCCGGTGCGGCCCTTGATGTTCGGTCGAGCAGTTCGTCGGCGACCCGGCGGCCCGAGCGAATCGCGCCCTCCATCAATCCGAAGAACCGCGGGCTGGTCTCGGTGCCCGCCCAGTGCACCCGGCCGTGCGGCGCGCGCAGCGCCGGGCCCAGCCGCAGCCAGTCGCCGGGCCCGAACAGGGCGGCGTAGCAGCCTCGGCTGTATTCGGCGGCGACCCAGTCGGTGACCAGGCAGTCGCGGGGCGGCGGCAGTTGCGGGAACGTCCGCCGCACCTGATCGATGACCTCGGCGCGCTGCCGCTGCGGCGGCAGGGCGGAGAAGGCCGTGGCCTCGGCGCCGGTGACGAATCCGGTGAGCACGCCCACCGAGCCGTCCGCCGGTGAGTCGTCCACCGTCGACAGCAGCGGTCCCCGCGCGCTCACCGACCAGCCGGACAGGCCGTGCTCGCGCCACAGCGGCGCGGGGTAGATCAGGTGCACCTTCACCGCGCAGCCGCGACCGGTGACGGCCGTGGCCCGCGGGGCGGCGAGCGCGGGCCGGTAGTCGACGGCCTGCGCCAGCAGCGGCGGCACCGCCATCACCACCGCGTCCGCGCGGTGGCGCACCGGTCCGTGTGGCGAATCGCAGTGCACCGCAACGCCGTCCGGGCCCTGATGCACCGCGCGCACCGGGTGGCGCAGCCGCAGCCGATCGGCGAGCGGCGCGGCCAGGCTCTCGCACAGCCGCTGCGCGCCGCCGTCGACCCGCCACTGCTGGGCGCCGCCCTCGAAGGCGTTGAGGTAGCGGATGCCGCCGCCGGAACGCAGGTAGAAGGCCATGTGCAGCACCGAGATCGCCGCCGGGTCCGCGGCCATCATCTCGCCGAGGAACAGGGGGAAGAAGGTGTGGGCATCGGGATGGGTGAGCTGTTCGCAAGCCCACTGCGCCACCGTCGTTCGATCCATGCGCTGGGCGTCGCGGCCGTGCCAGGGGGCCTCGGCCGAGACCTCCTCGACCAGATCCTCGAGCCGATCGAACAGCTCGCCGAGGGCGACCGCGTGCAGCGGCGGCACCCGGCTGGCGCGCACCATCCGCCGGTCGGTGACGGTGAAGACGCTGTCGCCCGCCATCTCGGTCGGGGCCGTGCCCAGGCCGTGCGCGGCGAGCAGCGCCAGCAGTTCGGTGTGTCGCACGCCGAGGTAGGCCGCGCCCGCGTCGGCGCACACCCGCGGCGCGACCGGGATGCCGTGCACCCGGCCGCCGACCCGATCGCGGGCCTCCAGCACGAGCACATCCGTTCCGGCGCAGGCCAATTCGGTGGCGGCCACGAGCCCGGCCAGGCCGGCTCCCACCACGATCACCCGGTGCGGCCGCCCGGTCATCGGGCCACGCTCGCGACCTTGGCCGACAGGGCGCCGGCCGACGGAGCCTCGGCGAACTCCTCGAACGACAGCTCGGCGCCGAACTCCCGGGCGATCGCGCTGAGCACCCGGGTGGCCAGCAGCGAATCGCCGCCGAGCTCGAAGAAGTCCGACGTCGCGGTCACTTCCCCGGATTGCAGGACTCTACTGAATATCTGGACGATACGTTCGGCGGTCATCGGCCGACTCCTCGACTCGGTGGATCCATGGTGCCGGTGCTTCGGCGCTGTACCGCGGCTCGGTCGATCTTGCCGCTGGCCGTGGTGGCCAGTGCCGGAAGGATTTTCACGATGCCGGGCACGAACTGGCCGGGCAGCCGCTGGCGCAGGTGAGCGGTGAGCTCGGCGGGCTCGACCGGCGAGCGCACGGTGACGTAGGCGACGAGGGCGGTGCGGCCGAGGCGCTGTTCGCCGATGACCACGGCGGCGGTCACCGCCGGGTGGGTGGTCAGTTGCGCCTCCACCTCGGCCGGATTCACCCGCACGCCACGGACCTTCACCTGATCGTCGAGCCGCCCGCGCGGATGCAGCAGGCCGTCGTCGCCGCGGGCCACCAGGTCGCCGGTGTGGAACCAGCGGCGCGGCCCGTCGCCGTGGTCGGCGATCTCGAAGCTGCGGGCGGTCTGCTCGGGCTGATCGAGATAGCCGAGAGCCAGTGCGGGCCCGGCGATCAGCAGCTCACCCTCCTCGGTGACGTGCTCGCGCACGTGCGGCAGCGCCCGGCCCAGCGGGACCCGATCGTCGGCGTCCCCGGTCAACTCGGCCGCGTGGGTGATCAGCGTGGTTTCGGTGCAGCCGTAGGTGTTCAGCAGCCGGATCCCGGCGGTACCGGCCTGCCGCCACTGCCGCAGCCGCTCCGGCGCGGCCCCCTCCCCGCCGATCACCACCAGCCGCACGCACTCCGGCAGCCGGGCGTCCTCCTCGCGCAAATACAACACCAACTCGTGCCACATCGCCGTGGGCAGGTCGAGCACGGTCACCCCGCGCGCCGCCACCGCCCGCAGGAACCGCGGAAACGACCCGCTGTGCGCGTCATCGTCGAAAACCACTGCCGCACCGGCGGTCAGCGCGGGAAAGATCTCCTCGAAACAGGTATCCCAACTCAACGCCGCGAACTGCAACACCCGATCCTCGGGCGTGATCTCGAACAGCGCCCGCAACGACCCCACCGCGGCGGACAATGCCCGGCGCGGGGTGACGACAGGCTTGGGCCGCCCGGTCGAGCCGGAGGTGAACAGCACATAGGCGGGCTGCTCCGCAAGCTCGGCCGGGGTGCTGCCGTGGTCGGCCGCGGTGCCATTACCGAGGTGTCCCATCATCCCGGCACGCTGTCCTCCTGTGATCCCGGCGTGCTTTTGGCCGGGATCAATCGCAACCCGCTGCGTACCAGTAGATTCCGGCCAAAAGCATGCCGGAATCACATCGTGCGGGCGGGCCGGTATGTCGGCGGGCGAGCTAGCCGGTGCGTCGGCGGACGAACGGGCCGGTGCGTCAGTGGGGGGCGTCGACATTGTGTCGACTATCGGAATGCCCGGTGGGGCAACCGGGTTCGGGGTGGCGGAGAGTAGGTACTCGGCGCCGATGGTGGTGGCCAGGGAGTGTTTGCGGGCTGGGGGGAGGGTGTTGTCCAAGGGGCAGTAGGCGCCGCCTGCGGTGAGGATGGCCAGGATTTGGATGATGGTGGCGGGGGTGTGGGAGGCCAGGACGCCTACTATGCCGGGGGTTGGGCCCAGGTGGGCGGCGGCGATGCGGACTCGGGTGTCGAGGTCGCGGTAGGTCAGGATGGTGTCGCCGTGTACCAGGGCGGGGCGGTCGGGGTGGCGGCGGACGGCGGCGGCGAAGTCGGCCAGCAGATCGGTGGCGGGCCGGGTGTGTGCAATCGTCTTGGGGCTCATCGCATCTCCTCAGCTGGCCTCGAGTTCGGCGCGGGGGTCCGCGACGGTGTGCTGGGTGAGCGCCACCAGCCGCTGGTGCCGGTGTGTCTCCGCCTCGGTCACCGCCGATCCGGCCATCGCTCGGCGCAGGATGGGCGCGGCCATCACCGAGGTCACGATCGCCACCAGGATCAGCACCGTGTACGCCTCGGTGCCCAGCACACCCAGCCGCAGCCCGACCAGCGCGATGATCACCTGGATGACGCCGCGCGCGTTCATGCCCGCGCCCAGCGCCACGCACTCGGTCCGGCTCAGCCCGCTGCCCCACCCGCCCAGCGCCGCGCCGAGGAACTTGCCGACGATGGCGACGGCGAGAATGCCCAGCGCCGCCAGCAACACCGGCCAGTGGGTCAGCGCGCTCAGGTCCATGCGCAGGCCGACCGAGGCGAAGAAGATCGGCGCCAGCACCGACATCACGAGCGTGTTCAGCGGGGCCAGCCGCCCCAGATCCACGCCGCAGGAACCGATCAGGATGCCGCAGAAGAACGAGCCCAGAATCGCCTCGAAGTTCATCGCCTGGGTGCCCGCCCCGGCGAGCAGCAGCAGCATCACCGCGGTACCGACCGCGATGGTCGAATCGCCGGTGGCCTCCGCCCGCCGCATCACCGTGCGCACCAGCGGGCGGCCGACGAACGCCGCGAACACGAGCACCAGCGCCAGCCAGCCGAGCGAGCTCGCGATGGTGGCGCCGCGCAGCCCGCTGGTCGCCATGGCCGACACCATCGACAGCAGCAGCCATCCGGCCGCGTCGTCGATGACACCGGCGGTCAGGATCAGCTGGCCGATATCGCGGTGGGTGAGCTTCAGCTCCATCAGCGTCTTGGCGATCACCGGGATGGCCGTGACACAGATGGCGACGCCCAGGAACATCGCGAACAGCGGCCGCCCGGTGTCGGCGGGCCGCAGCGGAACCGGAATCAGCAGGCCGACACCGACACCCAGGGCCAGCGGGATCAGCAGCCCGCCGAGGCTCACCTTCGCCGCCTTGCCCGCATTGCGCCGCACATGCCCCATGTCCAGCTGCATCCCGGCGAGACCGACCAGCAGCAGCACGCCGAGCTGGCCGATCCCGTCGAGCAGATGCAGCTGCTCGGCCTGAGCCGGGAACAGCCACCGGCTCACCGAGGGGATCAGGTGCGAGAGCACCGACGGGCCGAGCAGCACCCCGGCGGTGAGTTCGCCCACCACCGCGGGCATTCCGACGCGGGCGGCCAGCGCGCCCAGCGCCCGCGCGGCCGCCAGCAACACCGCCAACTGCACCAGCAGCACCAGCAGCTGATGACCCGGGATCGGCGGAATCGGCGCCGCGATGGCCAGGACCGGGGCACTCATCGACCCGGCCTCCGCAGCACGCCGCCGAGCCGGGTGCGAACATTGAACGCCCCGCGCAGCATCGCGTCGGCGGCCGAATTGTCCGCGGGCACCAGGCCGACCTGCCGGGCGAACGACAGCGGATCGCTGTACTCCCAGCAGGATCGGATCACCGGCCCGTCGAACTCGATCAGGTCCAGCCCGTGGAAGGTGACCCGGGTCCCGGTGGGCGACACGCCCTGGAAGGGGCCGCCGGTGAAGGTGCCGACCGCCTCCCACTGCACCGCCCGGGACGAACCCTCGGTGACCACGCGGCGGATTTCGATGTCGAAATCCGGGAAGGCGCACAGCATCTCGTCGAAGTAGCCGCGAATCTCGGTGCGGCCGCGCCGAACTCCGCGCGAGCCCAGATCGTAGACCGAGTCGTCGTCCCACCAGGGCGCGTCGCCGAGGTCGCGGCGGCGCAGCGCGTCGAACGAGGGCAGCAGGTCGAAGTACGGCCGCTGGGTGGCCTCGGTCATCTCACGCCTCCCCGTCGGCCTCGCCGCTGCCCCGGCGGCGGCGGGTGGACGGCTGCGCGAACACCAGGCTCACGTTGTGCCCGCCGAAGGCGAACGAATTCGACAGCGCCACATCCACCTTCGTGGCCAGCGCGGTGCCGCGCACGTGGTCGAGCTCGCATTTGGGGTCCGGGTCGTCGAGGTTCTTGGTGGGCGGCAGCTGCCCGCGCGACATCGCCAGCACCGTCGCCGCGGCCTCGATCGCGCCCGCGCCGCCCAGCAGATGACCGGTGACGCCCTTGGTGGAGCTCACCTTCGGCTGGTCGTCGCCGAACACCTCGCGGATGGCCTTGACCTCGGACAGGTCCCCGATGCGGGTGCCGGTGCCGTGCGCGTTCAGATAGCCCACCCGATCGGTGGACACGTCCGCGTTGCGCAGCGCGACGCGCATGCTCTGCGCCGCGCTGGACCCGTCCGGCCGCGGCATCACCAGGTGGTAGGCGTCGGTGGTGGCGCCCCAGCCGATGAGATCGGCGTAGCCGGAGCCACCGCGCGCGTCGGTGAGGTCGGCGCGCTCGACGACCAGGACGCCGCCGCCCTCGCCGAGCACGAAACCGTTGCGGTGCCGATCGAACGGGCGGCTCGCCTGGGTCGGATCGTCCCAGCCCGACGACAGGGCCCGCGCGTTGCGGAACCCGGCCAGGCCGGTCGGTCCCAGCGACGCCTCGGTGCCGCCGCAGACCACGACGTCGGCGTCGCCGCCGCGAATCAGCCGCAGCGCCTCCGCGATCGCGTGCGCGCTGGCCGCGCAGGCGGTGGAGATGGTGGCGCTGGGCCCGCGGATCCCGTACTTGATGGCGATGCGGGCCGCGGCCATGTTCGGCAGGAACCCGGCGAACAAATACGGGCTGACCGCGCCCGTCCCCCGCGCATGCTGCACGAGGGCCTGCTGTTCGAAGGTTTCCATGCCGCCCGCGCCGGTGGACACGATCACGGCCACGCGGTTCGGATCGACGTCCTCGCCGATCTTCACCCCCGCGTCCGCCAGCGCGTCGTCGGCGGCGGCCACCGCCATCACCGAAAACCGGTCGGCCACACCGGCGTCGGTGCGCGGCACCACCGAGAACGGATCGATGACCGGCGCGATCCCGGCGGCATCGACCAGACCCTCACCGATATGTCCCCGTGGTGGCCGCACCAGTCCGGAGCCCGGTTCGCACAGGACCGAGAAGAACTCGTCGATCGCGCGGCCGATCGGGGTCACCAGGCCGATGCCGGTGACGACCGCGCGCGGGACCGAATGCTGTGTCATTGATCCACTCCCCTCACTGTCGCGTCGTTCGCGCCGTCTACACCGAATCCGCGCCGGCCGGCGCGGCGGAGATGCGCTCGCTCACGATCGCGGCGAATTGATCGAGCGTGGCCCCGGCCAGTTCGCCCATTTCCTCGTCCTGGAATCGGACGCCGTATTCGTCCTGCAACCGGACGGCGAGCTCGGCGACGGCCAGCGATTCCAGATCCAGACCCTCCGGCCCGAGGATCGTCGCGCCGGTCACCTCGGAGGTGTCGTAATTCATCTCGCGCAGCGCCGTGATTACCGACTCGCGAATTTTCTCAATCATTCCGGCCTCCCTACGAGAGCAATGTCTTCGGCGCGAATCGGTGCTCGAGCGATTATGGCGCCGAATGTGATCAGTGTTGCCCGGACGGCGTGTCCGGGGCAATGCGTGCATTTATCGGATGGAATTACCTCAGTCGGGTACACGATCGGCCAGTTCCGCGGAGATACGCGCCCAGCTGTCCGCGCAACCGCGGGCCAGCTCGGCCATCACGCCGACGCAGTGATCGGGCGCCGACGCGATGACCTGGGCGCAGTCCTCCAGATCCACCGCGTGCAGATGCAGCCAGCGCAGCAGCTTGCGGCCCTCCTCGTTGAGCCGCAGCGACGGGTCCTTGCCCAGGGTCTGCAGCATCTGCGGGACGTCCACCGGCGGCGGTTCCTCCGTCGGCGGCACGGCCTCGCGGCGGGGCGCGGGCCGCCCGGCCGTGCGGCGCGGCAGCACCGGATCCTCCCCGCGGCGCAACCGATCTCGCACGTCGCGCACGGTCCCCGGGGAGATGCCGACCGCCTTGGCGACCTGCCGCAGCGATGCCTCCGGATGCGCGGTCAGCATCTCGGCCGCCAGCTGGCGGCTGGTCGCGGAGGCGAGCGGGCGGTAGCGGCCGTCGGCGCCCACCCGGCCGTGCAACTGCTCCGAC